>CAZWPN010000001.1:0-84569 GCA_964635275.1 uncultured Victivallales bacterium
AGCCCTGCTTTCGCAGGGCTAATATACAGCACGTCACGCGCAAGAACGTCGTCTCCGTCCGACGACGGACGATCTCTGGCGAAACATCAGCGCTCCTGCAGGATTCGGAAGCCACTCCGTCTCTGTTAGATTTTGTTGTAGCGGAAATCGCCGGGAGGCGATGCGCAGAGGCTGAGAATCGTTATCAGAAGCAGTACGTACCAGGCGACAATAAGAACGTTCGCAACCGGTTCCGGCAGCCACTGGCGCAGTAATTGGTACATGTCAGTCTCCCGCGCCTCCGGCGAAGATCGTGCGCAACACCGACAGCGCATCTCCCAGTTCGACTTCCTTGGTAAATACGAATCCCAACAGGACGAAGTTCATGGTCACGAACCAGGCCAGCACTGTGACCGCAATCTTCTGCCATCTCAGGCGCGGAGCAGGCAACCTTCGTTTCATCGCCTGGAACTGCTGCCATACGGCAAGGCCCAGGCCGTGGTACATCCCCCATATCAGGTACCGCCAGGAGATCTCGTGCCACAACCCGAGCACAACCATGGCGGCCAACACGGCCAGTTTCGATTTTCTGCTCATGGCCAGTGTCGGCATGTAAATGTAATCGCGGCACCATGACGACAAGGACATGTGCCACCGGTTCCAGAACTCGCTGATGTTCGTCGCCAGGAACGGGCGGTTGAAGTTCTCGCATACAGAGAATCCAAGTAGCATCGCGAACCCCACGACAACGTCCGTATATCCGGCAAACTGAAAATACAGGTTCGCCCCGTGCCGAACGCAGTCCAGGTAAGCGGCCCACGCCGCATGGTCGTCGCCGATCTCTTTGACAAAACCGCCCAGTTTGAGGGAAACCAAGTAGTTTCCGAGAATAACTATTTTCGCATACCCGTGCAGTATGCGTTCGAAGCCAAGAGCGAACATCTTTCCGTCCCACCGCCGCCGAAAGAAGCTGCGATGGAACTCCTGGAACCGGTTGATCGGTCCGGCAATCAGTGTCGGCAAGAAGAACAGGTAGCATGCGTATTGTCCGAAGGTCACCGCAGGCAACGTCTGTTTCCATCGCTCAACGGCAAAGTGGATGACCTTGAAGCCATAGTAGGACAGCCCCAGAGGAATGACGGCATACCGCAAATCCGATATGTCGAAGGAGCGGCCGATCTTGAACCAGAGTATGACGGCGGCCATTGAACCAACCGCGGCCAGAGTCGCGGCCGTCGCATGCCGGCCACGCAAACCAAGCCAATAGGAGACCGCGCCCGAAACCGCAAGGATACCGCAGGAAAGAGGGGACACCGCGGACAGAAAGACAGCCGAGCAACCCGCTATGACATACGGCTGCATGCGCCGGGGCGGGAGCCACGCGGCCGCCACGGTCACAGCCATCCATCCAAGCATCGCCAACGAGACAACCGCCATCTACGCGCCCTTCCCTGCAACGATCCTCTCGGCGTCGGCCAGCGTCTGGATCTGCATTATGTCTCTGGGACTCAACCGAATGCCGAATGCCTCCTCCAGCGCCACCACAAAATGCAGGTGCGCCATGGAATCCCAGCCCGGCACAGTCCTTGGAGCCGAACTTCCACGGAGATTCTGCACAGGCACCTTGAAGCACTGCGCCGCCACAACGTACACGCGGTTCGATACCGATGCCGCTCCGCCGTCCTGTGCCAGCACGGTCCCTCGCGAAATGAGTTCATACACCTTATCCTTGATGGGTTTGCCCGACGGCCCCTTCGGCAACTCCGGAACAGTATGTATTCGGTGAGGCACCTTGGCGGGAGGGAGCATGGTCCGGCAATGTTCGACAAGCCGGGCCTCGCAAAGATCGGCCTTCGAATCGGCGACCACAGCGGATACGATGCGCTCACCCCACACCACATCTTCGACGCCAAATGTATAACTTTCTATGACGCCCGGGTGTGCGTCGAGCACTTCAGTGATTTCCTCAGGGTGGACCTTCATCCCGCCGGAAATAATGGTGTTCTTCTTCCTCCCGACGATCCGGAAGAAACCGTCGGCGTCGCGCACCGCAATGTCGCCTGTATGCAGCCACCCGTCTCTGATCACCTGGGACGTGGCTTCAGGGGCATTCAAGTAGCCCTTCATGATGTTTCTGCCGCGCATGACCAGCTCCCCTGCCACGCCCGACGGCAGCTCAGCGTCGTCTTCGCCGACTATGCGGGCCTCGCAATCAACGGGTCTGCCGACGGTCCCGACCTTGTGGTCGGCATCGCCCGGTCCGGCGAACAGGCCGCCGGTCACCGTTTCGGTTAACCCGTAGAGGTTGGCAACCCGCTTGCCAAAGGAGGACTCGAAGTTCGTCCACAGATCGGAGTTGAGCTGTGCCGCGGCCGAGATGACGAAACTGAAATCGTCGGTCTGGAAACAGTCTTTGTATTCCTGTCCGAACCGCAAGATCAGAGAGAGAATCGTTGGCACAGCAACGAAGTGGGTTATCCGCTCGCTGTACACAGTATCGAGCAGCGGGCCGATATTGGGGACAGTGAATGGCATGGGCCGGTAGACGGTGGCTCCGTTCCAGAAAGCCACCGAAGGACCCTGGGTCAGGCCGTCGGTGTGATGGAGCGGCAAGACGTTGAGAATGCGCGCCGAATCGTCATAGCCGAACTGGCGCGTTAGCGTATCGAGGTGCCAACTCCAGTTGTCGTGGCCGATCCGGACCCCTTTGGGCCTCGAAGTGGTTCCGGAAGTGAATAGAACGTATGCGTCGAGATCGGGCGGCACTTCGGCCTGCAGGTCCGCCGGACGCAGGCCGCTGAGCACTGCCGGGTACCGTGTAGCATCCTGTTCCGCGGCGTTCCTCCGCGGCAACAACTTGCTGAACAGGGAGGTGCCCTCTACAGGCGCGGCGATTTCAAGCGTGAACAGACTCTTATCGGGTCGCCAGGTCTGCCTAAGCGCGGCATCCAGGATGATGCCGCGCGCAGCCGAGGATTCGATCAGCGGTCTGGCGGCCGAGGCCGGCGCTCCCGGATCCATCAACACGGCGGTCAGTCCGTTTCTCAACAACGAGAGGAACAGTACCACGGTATCCACATCGTTGTTGGATGCGACTATTACCCTGTCGCCCTGCCTGAGCCCGTTCGCGCTGTAGAGTCTTGTCAGCCTTGCAACCCTGTCGAGCAGTTCGCCGTATGTCAGCACAACCCGGCCCGCAACCATGAACGGCTTGCCGGGCTTGAGCGCCGCGCGACGAAATGCGGCGACTATATCGCGTGTCGTTGAGTCAGGCGGTTTCATGCAGCAGTCTCCTCAGTTCTCGTCGCAAAAGCTTTCCGTTGGTGCCGGTCGGCAATTCAGCGACGATATGGAATCGCGCCGGCGTCTTGTGCGACCCCACCTCCGCGAGCAGATGCCGGCGCAACTCGAATACAAAAGACTCACGGTCGGCCACCTGGCCACTCGGAACGACGAATGCCGCCAACTGCTCCTGTCCGTCAGGGTCCGCGTATCGGCAGACGCCGGCGCTGTGGACCAACCCGTGACGCTCCAGAGCCACCTCGACTTCAATCGGGTGCACCCATTCGCCGCGAGTATCCTTTATCGCATCGCCCTTTCGTCCTACGAGGGTAATATACCCGCTGTCGTCGCGCCTGACCATGTCGCCGGTCCGGTACCAGCCGTCCTTGAGCACGGAGTTCGTCGCCTCCGGCTCCGCGTAGTAACCCGTCATAAATGTGTCCGCGGAGACCAGGAGTTCGCCGATTCGGCCCGGCGCTACGGGTACGCCATCTTCGCTCTCAATGCGGATGTCCCTGCATAGCGGAACGCCGATGGTCCCGGCGCACGGGCCCGCCATGCCGGGAGGAACGCCGATGCAGATTCCGGTGGTCTCCGTCATTCCATAGTAGTTCAGCACTGGGATGTGGAAGTTTCGCTCGAACTTGGCGGCTACATCAGGCGACAGCGCACTGCCTGTGGACAACACCTGGCGCAGGGACGACAACGAACCATCTTCCACACGCGCTGACACATCGTTGAACTGACGGATCACTGCGGGTACCGAACCAAGAATGGTCACCCGGTGCGCCTTCACGCACTCGGCGACCAACAGCGCATTGGACCGCGACGCGACCGGCGCCACGACGAAACTGCACCCGGCATGCAAGGCGGCAATGCAGGGATTCCGCAGGCCGCTCATGGCATGCAGGTCACCGAGGCTCAGAAGCACGTCTGAAGTCCGCCATTGGTACGTGTCGGAGATTAGTCTTCCACTGCGAGTCAGCGCGCCGTGAGAGAGGACAACGCCCTTTGCCTGCCCGGTGGTGCCCGAGGTGAACAGCACAGCGGCCGCATCCGAAGGCTGCACGTCGGCATCTGTCGGCTGTTCGCCGCCCGCATCAATCCACGCGGTGAACAATTCCGGCCCGTCCGTCGCCGGCTCCTCGTCGTCAAACACCACGATGTCGTCGGGCGACACCCCCGGCAGTTTCCTGGCGCTGACGCGGTCGCAGAATACAACCCTGGGTTGTGCGCGGGCGATGATTCCCGCCAGGACATCCGGCGGAAGTTGCGAGTCGAGAGGCACGAACACCACACCCGCAATGGCGCAGGCCCAGAACAGCAGGACCGCCTCCGTATGCAGAGGCGAACAAACGCAAACCCGGTCGCCCTTTCTCGCTCCGTGCGTCCACAAAGCCGAGGCAACCCGCGCGACTACTTCGCGCGCGTCTCCGTAGGTGAACATGCCGGCATCCTGCGCCGATACCAGCAAGGGTCTCTGCGCATGCTCCTCAGTCGCGGCAGCCCAGAGCGCGGGGATGGTGTCTACTCGCGCCGTTCGCCCGGCCGTCTGCGCCCCATCCGTGTAGTAGATATCCATGCAGCCCGAACACAACCGGTTCGCCCCGTACCTGCCGGTCCTGTGTTGTTCCCGAATGGCGGCGAGACTGGAACCGTTCCATATTTCCTTTAGCGAACTTTCCCTGACATTGCCAACCGCGTTTGCCCCGTTGTAGTCCCGACAGCACGGCACAACCGTCCCGTCCCACTGCACTACCAGATACTGCCACGGAAATGGGCACGGCATGAACGGAGGGTACTTGGTCACATGCCCGAGGTCTGCCATCTCCTTCTCCGTCCACGGGAAGAAAGGTCGCACATCAACGGTGATCCCTTCGGCCTCCCATTCCCGTTTGAAGCGATCCGCTGACGAAGCGTTGGCGTTTAGGTGGATCAGGCGGAGACATATTCTGGTCGCCGGCCGGGTCTGTCTGACCAGCGATATCAGGTTACGCACATTTCGAACTGCCGCGGCATGGTCGGCCGCCGCGCCGCGCACCGCCGCGTAGGTTTCCTGGTCGTGTCCGTCAAGGGACACTATTAGCCGGAACGGATTGCGCGCAAGGACGCGCTCCGCCATGTTCGGCGTAAGCAGGGGCGCGTTCACCGACAGAGTCACGTTCAGGGAGCGGGCGGATGCGTAGCCCACCATGTCGTCAATGCGCGGGTGCAACAGGGATTCCCCGAAATGAAAGAGTTCGATCTCCTTTGACCTCACCGGCTCGGAATAGGTGCTGACCTCGTCAATAACCTTCTCGTACAGCGCCATATCCATGCGCCCAAGCTGGCGCGTCATGTGTTTGGCCCTTGGACACATGATGCATGTGTACAGACACTCGTTCGTGGGCTCAATCTGGTGAAGGTGCGGTTCGTCTGTCCGCTGGGACTCGAGCAAATCACACCAGCCGCCCCGGCTTTGCAGGGAAGATGGGAATGGGGATTCAGTCACGGAGCGCCTCCTGTCTTCGCCCCAACCTGCAATCCGGCAGATTGCCTCTGGCTGATCGCGTCACTAATGGCTTTGGCCAGGTGTTCGGCGATGAGACGGCAGCCTCGCGCGCTAGGATGCGCCCCGTCATCTGTCTCGACCTGCATCGAGTCCAGATCGACCAGGATCGCTCCGGCCTGCCTGGCGACATCCCGTACCATGGCGTTGTAGGCCACCTGCTGCGCCGCATAGTAGTATTCCCACGGCAGATCAGGTCTTTTGTCCTTACCGGTCCGATCGTAAACCGCGGCACGTTCTCTCTGTTCTGTAGACTCGGCACGGAAGGCCAGAAGTACCGGCACTGTGCCGGCTGCCTTGGCTTTCAGAACGATTGACTCCAGGGATCCCCTGGCGGACTCTACGGTCAGCCTATGCTTCACCAATTCCGGCCCCAGCAGACGCCGCAGCTTCCGGGACATGCGGAGTTGCATCACGGCTGGGTCTGTCAGCAACAGAAGGTGTCTGAGCGCCATTGACCTGTGCCATACCGAATTCACGAAGGCCAGATGCCCGGCCTCGTCGTGCCAACCTACCAGCCGGGACAGGCCCCAGCCGGTGAAACTCACCACCACAAAACCCGGTTTGATCCGAGGTACAACATCATTCATCAGAATGCTGCCGTGAAAGAGCGTGTACGCGCAAACGCCGAAGTTGAGGACAGCGGCGTCCGACCAACCGTACTGCTCGCGTAGAACCCGCTCCAGATGTCTGGGCGCTGTCTCGGACTCATCAGCCACAGTCAGGCCAAGGGCTTCGGACGCGCCAATCCATGCTATCCGCTGGGGGTCGTAGGCGGGACAGTCACCTGCGCGGGGGCCACGCCACCCATCGGGATTGACACATTCGCGCCCGCCGGTCCATATCAGTGCCGCACCTGGCCGCATGCGCCAGCTCAGAGACGGATCATCCTGGTGAAACGACGGAGCCCACCAATCCGCCAGGCGCAACCACACCTCCAACACGCCAAGGGCCAAGAGTAGTCCGCCGGAAACGTACCAGCACCACTTTGATCGCCCTCCCGCCTTCGTG
Source organism: uncultured Victivallales bacterium (assembly GCA_964635275.1). GTDB lineage: Bacteria > Verrucomicrobiota > Kiritimatiellia > UBA8416 > CAZWPN01 > CAZWPN01. The sequence continues at coordinate 6,821 of CAZWPN010000001.1, forward strand.
ACCATGCCTTCCATTACCGCTCCGGATAGTGTACTGTGCGCGTCGTGTCGAGGATGCGACGTCTCATACAGCGGCTGCTTCCCCGGATCAAAGGCGCTGACGAACGGCAAACACTCGCCATGACAAGCCCCCTTGCAGTCCGTTCCCACACACTGCGCGCGCGATGCTATCCGACGAACCAAGTGCGTTCAATAGAAATTTGGGCTTTCACCAAAGAGCGACATTCCATGGTTGGCAATGGGCTGCCTGCTCTGTAGGATCACGCCGCGAAGAAAATGGTGATAGACTATGCACGGAATGAAGAACGTTTCTTCCCGCGGTTTGCCCATGAGAGATGGAGAACGGCCCCACATACTCCACGTCATCACGAGGATGGACGCCGGCGGCGCGGCAACCAACACACTTCTCGGCATGGACGGGGTTCGTAATCACGGTTTCGATGTGACTCTTGTGTACGGCCGGACCAATGATCCCGACGGAAGTATCTCGGCACGGGTCCGGGATATGGGCATACCGGCCGTGCTCATTCCGTTCCTCGTCAGGGATGTCTCGCCGATCAGCGACCTGCGGGCTGCGGCCGCCATATATAGAATAATGAAGGCGGGCAAGTTTGCCCTCGTGCACACACACACTTCGAAAGCGGGAGCTCTCGGACGCATCGCGGCCAGATGCCTGCGTACTCCGGTCATCCATACACCCCACGGGCACATATTCTACGGTTATTTCGGCCCCTTGGGTACAACCGTCTACACGCATGTTGAGCGTTTCCTCGCACGGTGGTCGCACGGGCTTGTTTCCCTTACCGAAGACGAAACCATTGAGTGCCTGAAGCGGGCGATCGGCCGGCGAGAACAGTTTCACACCATCCCAAGCGGAGTGCCACTGGCTCACTTCATGGGCATTGCCCGTCAGGATGGGCTCGATCTGCGACATCACTGGGGCCTCCACGACAAATCCGTGCTTTTCGTTTCGGCTGGACGGCTGGTCCCGATCAAGGGGTTTGACTCACTGCTGCGTTCATTTGCCGTTTGCAGAGCACACAATCCCCACTGTTTCCTTGGCATTGTCGGAGACGGGCCCGAACGCGCATCGCTGGAGAAGTTGGCCGCATCCCTCGGCGTGGATCGGTGCGTCAGGTTCGCCGGCCACATGCACGACATCCGCCCCGCACTCAGCGCGGCGGATGTCTTTGTGCTGGCCAGCAAAAACGAAGGCATGGGCCGCGTCATTGTTGAAGCGATGGCGGCCGGACTGCCGGTGATCGCAACAAAGGTCGGAGGGATTGTGAACTTGCTTCGTTCCAACGACACCGGCATACTGGTCGCTAAGGACGATACGGTCGCACTGGCAGACGCCATGAGGGAACTCGCCGATGATCGGACCAGGAGGCTCCGGATGGGTGCATGCGCCCGCGCGGAAGTCTATCCCGAATATGATCTGGAAACCATGGTTGCGCGCCTTGCGGACCTTTATAGACAAACGATCGCAGGAACCGGGAAAACGTAGCGACGTCGGCCAACACGCGAGCCAGCCACCGACGTTTGACTGACCACCATGATCTGCGCCATTCACCAGCCTCAATTCCTGCCATGGCTCGGGTACTTGAACAAGTTCAACTCGGCGGACATCGTAGTGCTGCTGGATAATGTCCAATTCCGGAAAAACGAGTTCCAGAACCGGAACCGCTTCTGCATACCAACAGGGACACATTGGCTTACCGTGCCGGTTACTTTCAACTTCGGGGACACCATAAGGGGTGTCCGGGTTGCACAGGAGCCGTGGGCGCCGAAACTGTGGCGCACCATCGAGCACACTTACGCCAAGGCGCCATATTTCGCCGCCTATGCGCAGGGATTGAAGGCCATTCTTGATCGCCAATGGACAAGTCTGGCAGACATCAATGAAGCCACGGTTCGCTGGCTTCTTGACTGCTTTGAGATCAGGACTCCTCTTGTGGTAGCATCACAGATGCCGGCCTTCACCGATGAGCGGACGGAGCGACTTGTGGACATCTGCCGCCATCTCAAAGCCGACGTCTATCTTTCCGGCAGTTGCGCCAAATGCTACCTCGAACTGGAAAAGTTCGAGTCGGTCGGTATCAAGGTCGAGTTCCAGTTATTCGAACATCCGGTCTACCGTCAGGTCAACAGCCCTGACAGTTTCCAATCCCACATGTCAGCCATCGACGGCCTGTTCAATTGCGGCGGCGGCATCGAGGGGCAGAAGTTGCTCAACCTCACACCAGCCATGGGGAACGCGCACTAATGCTTCCGCACGCAAGAATCCGAGCCTCGGAGGCTGACAAGGTTGCGGTGCTGGCAGTGCTGGAAAGTGGCCACTGGGCTGACGGGACTGAAGTGGCACGACTCGAAGAGAGCCTCTCCCGGCTCTGCGACGGGGCACATGCAGTAGCAGTCTCATCCGGAACCGCAGCTCTATACCTGGCCCTTGATGCAGTAGGCGTATCGCCAGGCGACGAAGTAGTGATTCCCTCATATGCATGCAACAGCCTCTATGCTGCGGTTTCACACGCTGGCGGACGGGCAGTCTGCGCCGATACCGGTTCGCGCACGGTAACACTGACACCAGACACCGTAAGGGCTGTGGCTGGATCATCAACCCGCGCCGTGATCGCCCCGCACACGTTTGGCTATCTGGCGGACATTACCAGCATCGGCGCCATCGGCCCCGCAATCATCGAGGACTGCGCACAGGCGATTGGAGGGAAATACCCCGACGGGGCCCCGGTCGGAACAAAGGGGCAGGTGGGCGTCTTTTCGTTTCATGCCACAAAGATGCTGCCATCTGGCGCGGGAGGCGCCTGTGTAACGCGGGATGCGGCGCTTGCGAACAGGATCCGCCGCCTGCGCTACTGCGATGAACGGCCCATTGATGCGAGGGCGTTCAACTTCAGACTTAACGATTTGTGCGCGGCCATTGCGCGTGTCAGGATTCCGCTGCTGCCATCTTGGATCGCCGAAAGAGCACGAATTGCCGATATGTACGACAGGCACCTGTCTCCATGGTCCTTCGCCAGGAACAACTCCATCAGGCAGGCCGTATGCTACAGGTACATCGTCAAGGTCAACGGCAACATGGAGAGGTTCCTTGCTGAGGCTTCGACTGCAGGCATCACCTGCCGCAAACCCGTCTGGAGGCCTCTTCACCACGCCTTGGACGGCCACTGCCCAAGAACAAATGAGTTATGGGAAACGACGGCGTCCATTCCGATGTATCCGGGATTGGAAGATGAGGAAATCGAACATGTATGCAAAACGCTTCCATCGCTGCTTTCCGCGGCGAACCTGCCTTCCTGACGGCGCGTCGCCACAGCAGGCGAACACAAGACGGCCTGACTTCGGGATCGGATCGTCCCGCAGGCGCTTTGGCAACATCCATTGGAGTCATTGACCGTGTGTGGAATAGTGGGTGTTGTATATCCGCAGGACGCATCGGCACTCAGGCCAGTGGTAAAAAGGATGGCCGATGCACTGGTTCACAGGGGCCCCGATGACGAGGGCTTCTTTGCCACCAACGGATTCGCGATCGGGTTCAGGCGTCTGAGCGTTCTTGACATCGGCGGTTCGCACCAGCCTATAGGAGGTGAGGACGGTACTGTGCAGATTGTCGGGAACGGCGAGATATACAACTATTCAGCACTCCGCTCGGAATTGCTGACACTTGGCCACGAGTTCAGGACCAACGGCGACATTGAAGTCGCGCTACATGCCTACGAGCAATGGGGCATGAGTTTCCTCCGACGCCTTCGCGGGATGTTCGCAATGGCCATTCTCGACACGAAGAACGGACTGCTCCACATCGCCAGGGACAGGGTTGGTATCAAACCTGTGTTCTACTACCACAGCGGCAACCGGCTCTTGTTCGGTTCGGAGATCAAGGCCATACTCGCATCCGGGCTGGCTCCACGCGAGGTCGACTGGGATGCCATTGACTCCTACCTGTCACTGCTGTACGTACCGGCACCCAACACCGCATTCGCCGGCATCCGCAAGCTGCCACCCGCTTCCGTTCTGACCTTCGACGGCCGTGTAGCCAGACTCAATAAATACTGGGAGCCGCGCCGGGAGACGGCCGTCGGCATGAACATCGAGGAGGCCTCCGAGCGATTGCACGCGATCCTTCTTGACGCCGTGCGGCTGCACATGCAAAGCGATGTCCCCGTCGGCTTCTTCCTGAGCGGAGGAATGGACTCGAGCGCAATGGTGGCGCTCGCGGCCGAGGCCGGAGTCGCGCACCCTATAACTTTTTCGGCCGGCTTCCACGAGAAGTCGCACAACGAACTGGAGTATGCCAGGACGGTAGCCTCACGGTTCTCCTGCGACCACCACGAAATGATGGTACGCCCGGACGCCGCGGACGTGCTGCCGCAGATAGCACAGGCATTCGATGAGCCGTTTGGCGATGCATCGGCCGTGCCCACCTACTACATAAGCCGCTTCGCGGCTGGTCACGTAAAAGTCGCCATCGGCGGAGACGGAGGCGATGAACTGTTCGCGGGCTACGAGTGGACGAGGCGGCAACGTTTTGTTGAGCAATGGAATCGCCTGCCCCCGCCCCTGCGGAGGATCGCCGGGGCGATTACGCGCAACATAACACATTCATCTTCCGCGGCGGGCAAGTTCGCACGGTTCATCGCCGACGCCGCCTCCAACCCGCTCGACGGGTATCTTCGTCGCATCTCCTGCTTCACGGCGGAACACAAGGCTGGCGTCTACGGTCAGCGGCTCATGCAATCGCTGACATCCTCCACGGTACGCGCGCTCATGGCCGGATCCTTCGCCACGTCTGATACGGATCCCGTGAAAGGCATGAACGCCGCGGACTTCGATTTCTATCTTCCGGACGACGACCTGTGCAAGGTGGACCGCATGACCATGCTCCACTCGATCGAGGGCCGTGTGCCTCTTTTGGATCATGAAGTTGTCGAGTTCGCGCTCTCCCTGCCGCTGGAAATGAAGCTCAAGGGGCTCACCTCCAAGTTTATCCTCAAGAAATGCATGGAGAAGACCCTCCCTCCGGAAGTGATGCGACAGAGAAAGCACGGCTTCGCCATACCCGTATCACGGTGGACGCGGAACGAACTCCACGGCGACATACGACGGATACTTCTTTCAGGCGCCGAAAGACGCGCGGACGTCTACAACCGGAATGGCTTGAGCCTGATGCTTGACATTCACAGGAGCGGACGGCAAGACCATGGCAGCAGGCTCTGGGCACTGCTCGTCCTGGAGCTATGGTTCCGCATGTACGTTGACGCGCCAGGCTGCGGCGGCGACAGGGGGCTCCGACTGTCGGACTTCTAGGCCGTCTGCCCCGGCGGCGCACCCCGCCTGCCTTTTCGCGCTTCGCGTCGGGCGCTACGGCCCGACCGAGCCAACTCCTTCGAGATCTGATCACGCACATTACGCAGGGTTGCATCGAAGGAAATCCGGGGTTGCCATCCGATAAGCCTTTTGACAGTGGCAGTGTCCGGCACCCGCCGCCGAACGTCCTCGAATCCAGGAGCATAGGCTTCGTCATACGGCACCATTCGCACCGCCGCCTTGTTCCCCGTCATGGCGTTGATGCGTTGGGCTAGTTGCATGATGGAGATTTCCCTTTGGCTGCCGATATTAGCCACCTTGCCGGGCGATGCAGGATGAATGCTTAAACCATGAATTGCCCTGACAACATCACGGACATCGCAGAAGCATCGGGACTGCTGCCCGTCACCGTAGACTGTCAGCGGCTCTCCCTTCAGGGCCTGGGCCATGAGCCGTGGAATCACCATTCCATACTGGCCGGTCTGGCGCGGTCCGACTGTATTGAAGAAACGCATCACCACGATTTCCAAGCCGTACTCATGCGCATACGCAAAGCCAAGAAACTCATCCACTATCTTGCTGGCCGCATAGCTCCACCGGTTCTTGGTTGTAGGTCCGAGCAGGAGGTCGTCGCCTTCACTGAAAGGCGCCTTGTCGCTCTTACCATAGACCTCGGACGTGCTGGCTATCAGCACCCTGCACCCGTACCGGAGCGCGGCCTGCAAAACCACCTCCGTGCCATGCACGTTAGTTTCAATTGTCTGAACAGGCTGGCTGATAATCCGCTCGACACCCACCATGGCTGCGAGGTGAACGATTATGTCCGCCTGCGATGTCATACGGTCCAGCACGATCGAATCCAGAATGTCCGCCCGGGCGAAATGGAATCCGGGAGTGCCAACGAGATGCTTGATGTTCTCCAGTTTCCCCGTGGAAAGATTGTCCATGGCGGAGACCTGATATCCACGCGCCAACAGGAACTCGCAGAGGTGCGAACCAATGAACCCGGCTCCGCCGGTGATTAGAAAAGAGGGCTTTGCCGAATCCGATCGTATTCGCCGTGAAGGCGATGTCGCCCCCGTATGCCGTTCAACCATAAAGCTCCTTCCTGCCCTGGCGACCCGCATGGCCTCTGCCTGCCGAAAACGTCGTTCGATTACAGCATTTCCACCCCATTACGTAAAGAAGGTTTGCGAAGTGGTTCGCGGGGGGCTGCCGTTGCCCGGCAAAGATTGGCTTGCACTCTCGAAGCAAGGTGAGCCCCATCAATCACGGCACGTTCTGGAGCGGGGGCAGGGATGGGATATAGTCCTGATGCTTGAAGGCCATACAGGAAACTCGAAGGTCTTCAACAAAGGCATCGAAAGCAACGAGTGAGGGTGTGCGTGCGGACGAATTCAGGCGAAACAGGATTGTATGATTCCGATCACTGCCTCCCATAGGCGCAGCTTCACAACGTACTGCATAGCGAAGCCCTTGTAAATGAAGGGGCTTTGACGATCTGCTGGTATATTAGTGATTTCCTTGCGCATTTGAGGATGCGGATCTTGCTTATCGAGTGCCTCGTGTCTAGAGCGGCCGGGAGGGATTGAACCACCCGCCCCTCATCACAATTAGTGTTAGCGCGCGGTGACACGCGCTACGCGCGCCTCGAGCTCTGCAGTACTCCGCATGATCCCCCGCCCCAGGAGTTGGGCGCCCCCCCCCGTACTCCACGGACTCCGGCGTCCAGGGCGCGACGTCCCCGCCGTGACCGTCGAGGTAGGCCTTGTAGACACGGTAGACTCGGGCACCATCCCAATGCACGCCACGCGCCGCATCCCGATTCGCTTTCGCGCAAAAATCCTGCAAGAACATGATATGCAGCATCGCCGCTTGAAGGTCACCGATCACGGCATTCTCTACGGAGTGCTGCCCCGATTTGACGAACATCTGGTTGTCACACTTGAGCAATGGCATCTTCGAGCAGCACGTTTCGATGCCGAACAGCCGTCTTCTCACCCCATCCGCGAGCAAGTAGTTCTGCGTGGTTCTGCTGCCCGCGTGGTCGTAGGCCACATGCCGGAAAGGGGCAGGGTCGAAATAGCGGCAAATCGCAAGAGGGTCATCACCAGGTCGGTAGTTTAGCGCCGCAGTAGGTTCCCGTGCGTACAGGTCCAGAAAAGCCGCGTGCAGAGCCGTGACCCCGGTGTCATCCAGGAAGCGAACGAACTCGTGCAGCGGCAGTTGGTACATATGCGGATAAACCAGAAGCTCGTCCGCATCGGCAACGATACACCAACGCCCTCTTCCGAACCGACGGAGCAGGAGGTTCATCCAGAACTGTTTCTGGGTGAAGGACTCGTCGGTTCGCAGCACATGGACATTCGGACACTGCTGCAAGATGTCGGTGGTACCGTCGGTCGACCCGTTGTCGACGACAAAAAAGCGGTCGACCCCAAGGTTGGTGTAGTATCGCAGGAAGTATGGCAGACGTAGGCATTCATCGCGCATAACGGCGAAGAGCCGTATTTCACCCACTCCGGCAGGGATAGTGCGCTCCTCCAGCCAACGCATCTGGCGCCAGGATGCAAGCATCTGGCGCTCCCGTTGCGCGTCCACCGAGTCTTGCCGCGACACCCTGCGGATCAGGCTGAGCAGCCGATGCAGCAAGCGACGCGAGATACTCGCAGGGCGCGCAACATGGGTCGCAATGGGATCATTGACAATCATGAGCAGCCCGCAGTGCAATCATGACTTCTACATACTGCTACTTCTTGACAGGACGCGAACGGTGCAAAGATCCTTGCCGTGCCGCAACTGCCTGCCGCCACGCAAACAGACTCTTCTTCACTCGTCTAAGCATCGGCGTGACTCTCAACCACAGCCGTTTGCACCACTCCTCAAAACACACCTTGCGCCTCAACCCTAGAAGATGCGTCAAACATAAATGAATGCGGCTTCCGTCATAGGAGTTTCTGCCCGCCAACCTGAGAGCATGACCATTACACTCCTCGGCAACATTGCGGTCCACAGTGTAGTGATAGCGAGCCTGATTATGGTACAAGCGACTCATAGCCAATCTGTATGGCTCAAAACGCCCAGTTTCTCTCAACTTTGCTTCGGCACGCAAATAGACCTTCAGCCTGGATTGCAGTTTCTCTCCGGATCGAGAGTTGCTCAGCGAGTTCGGAGTCTTCCTGTAGTAGACACAAGTGGTTCCAACGAAACGAAACGAAACCCCGCCCAGCAAAGCCCTCACCACGATATCACCGTCCTCTCCAACCTTCAGCGTCTCATCCCAGCCGCCGAGTTGAGACACCACCTCTCTTGGCCACAGCACTCCCGCCGGAGGCACGAACCATCCCGCAAGCCACCCGGCAATATGGTCATCACCCGCCGGTCCCGCCCGAAGCAAGGGACCTCGCACGACGCGTTGGCCGCGCACCATCTCTACTCGACACCAGTCGCAACACACAACATCTTTGCCGCCGAATCCCTGCGCCGCCCGCAGAAGCGTCTCCACAGTATCAGCAGAAAGATAGTCGTCGGCATCAAGGAATATCACGTACTGCCCCTTGGATCGCAAGAAGCCTTGGTTTCTGGCAGAACATACGCCCTGGTTAGCCTGGCTCACGACCGTGATACGGTCGCGAAACGCATCAAGCCTTGAAAGCGTATCATCGGTTGAACCGTCATCGACGGCAATGACTTCAATATCCTGAAACGTCTGGTCGAAGACCGACTGCAACGCCTCGGCAACAAAATCAGAAGCGTTGTAGCATGGCATTATTACTGAGACCGTATTCATAACCCCCACGTATCGCAATATCGGCCATGATCATAATAACCATGCATCCCGACTACAACGCCAAACGGACCGGACAACGCCCTTTGCGTCGCAGTATCGGTTTGACTCCGCCAGCTACACCGTTGAATATAGCCAACGCATAGAGACAAGAATGAAAGATAACGAAGACTGGACATCTATCATCGAGCCTAGGCGGCCGCTGTTCGACTTCAACCTTGCGGAGCTGTGGGCATATCGTGATATGATCGCGCTCCTGGTGAGAAGGGACTTTGTCGCCTACTACAAGCAAACCGTACTTGGCCCTCTCTGGTTCCTGCTTCAGCCGGTGCTCACCACCCTGGTCTTCACAGTCGTCTTTGGCAAGATTGCCAACATACCGACCGACGGGATCCCTCACGTCCTTTTCTACATGTCAGGCATTGTAATGTGGAATTTCTTCGCGGACGGCGTGAACAAGACGTCCAACACTTTCATCGCAAATGCGGGACTCTTCGGAAAGGTGTACTTCCCAAGGCTGTCAGTTCCCGTGTCCGTGATCTTTACCAACGGACTGACATTCATCATACAGTTTGCTCTTCTGCTCGCCCTTGCCGCCTTCTTTGCCTTCCGTGGCGTGCCAATCCACTTTGGCCGGGCCTTGCTGATAGCGCCTTTCCTGCTATTGCAACTTGCAATCCTGGGGCTCGGCTTCGGCATCCTCATTTCCGCGCTTACGACACGCTATCGCGACTTGCGCTTCCTGATGACATTCGGCGTCCAACTTTGGATGTACGCCACTCCTATCGTGTATCCGCTGAGCAAGGTGTCCGACAGATGGAAACTGGTGGTCGCACTCAACCCTGTAACGCCTGTCGTCGAAACCATGCGATGGGCGCTTCTTGACAGCGGAACTGTGACGCCGACACACCTGGCAAGCGGAATAGCCTTAACATTGTTCCTGCTTTTAGTGGGCGCTGTTGTGTTTAACCGCATCGAAGGCAACTTCCTGGATACGGTCTGAGATCCAGATGAGCACAGTAATCAAGGTTGAGGGTGTTTGTAAGGAGTACCGTCTTGGAGTCATCGGCTCCGGGATGCTGTATCACGACTTGCAGTCTTTCTGGGCACGGCTGCGCGGCCGCGATGATCCCAACGCGAAACTTATCGGATCACACAAGGCCACGGCGCAGAAGAATGATCGCATCCAAGCCCTGGATCAGGTGTCCTTCGACGTCGCCGCGGGTGAGGTTCTGGGGGTAATCGGCCCCAATGGCGCCGGCAAGACCACATTGCTCAAGATCCTTTCGCGCGTCACGCGGCCAACACGAGGCCGCGTAAAAGTGCAGGGGCGCATCGCACCCCTGCTCGAAGTAGGCGCCGGCTTTCATTCTGAACTCACTGGCCGCGAGAATATCTACTTGAACGCTTCAATCCTGGGAATGACAAAGAAAGAGACCCACCGCCGCTTTGACGAGATTGTAGCCTTCTCAGAGTTGGAGCGTTTCATAGACACTCCGGTCAAACGCTACTCCAGCGGAATGTACGTACGACTGGCTTTCTCCGTAGCCGCGCACCTCGATTCCGAGATTCTGCTTGTCGACGAAATACTGGCCGTGGGCGACCTGGCCTTTCAGAAGAAATGCCTGGGAAAGATGGGCGATGTGGCGAAGCGCAACCGCACAATCCTTTTCGTCAGCCACAGCATGGCCACGGTGGCGGCACTTTGCAGCCGGGCGTTGCTGATCAGCAACGGGAAGCTCGTCAGACAAGGGCCAACGCAGGACATCATCGATGAGCACGTCCAGTCGCTCACACAACTGAGCAACGTTGCCATCCTTGACCGCACGGACCGGTCGGGCGATGGTGGCATCCGCATGACCGGCCTGCAGATTATGGATGCTAGCGGCGGGGCCCGAATAAGATCGAGCAGCAGTCTTGACATCACACTCGACTATGCAAGCGAACAGCGTGCAACCGCCTCGCGCATCCTGCTCCAAATATGCAACGAAAAGGGATTGCCAATCTACATGCTGGACAGCGGGACGGATCCATCACTGATGGAAAGGATGCCTCAGCATGGAAGGTTAGTGTGTTCAACCGGCCCAATAAGGCTGAGCCCCGGCCGCTGCTTTGTCACAGTCGGCATATGGAAGGGGAGGATGAATGCGGACTACCTGCCACATGCGGCAAGTTTTGATGTTGAGCCGGATGATAGATTGTCAGCAGCAGGAGTGATAAACAGGCAGGCTGCCGTAGCAATGATTGACCAATCCTGGACCCTGGCAGATCCACCAGCCCAGATCGCCGGGAACGACGTCGACACCTCAATTGCCGGAAAGCCCCGAAGCCCGCCTCGCGACAAGGCGCAACAGGAGATATCTGGTGCCCCTGCCAAGTCGTGACACTGCGATACTCCAGATCAACGTATTCGACCGCTACGGAGGCGCTGAAAGAACCGTTCTGAGCCTCCACCGTGCCTATCTCCAGCGGGGATGTGATGCATGGCTGGCCGTCCAACGCCGATTCACGGATGTTCCCGGAATCTTTGAAGTCCCCAACGATGCCTCGCGAGGCCCGTGGACCAAGGGTTGCCACAAGTTGCGATCGTGGCTCGATTCCCACGCCGGCTGTGCTGCCACCGCTCGGAGGCTTTCCTCCTTTCTCAACTACGTCGCTGAACCCAGACGCCGGTTACGGCTCAACTGGGGAGGAACCGACTACGATTGGCCCGGAACCTACAGATTACTTGATCTTGTACCGCGGAAAGTGGACATCATCCATTGCCACAATCTTCATGGCCGCTACTTCGATCTTCGCGCACTACCATGGCTTGCCTCCTCCGCGCCGCTTATTGTTACTCTGCACGACAACTGGCCGCTTACCGGTTTCTGCGCCTACCCGTTCGACTGCCAGAAATGGCGCTCCGGCTGCGGCCGATGCCCTGAACTGGCCTGCCTGCCCAAACCTCCCCATGACAGGACCGCCACAGATTGGCGAATCAAACGCGACATATTTCAACGATGCCGGGTATATGTTGCAGCGCCATCGCGCTGGATGCTCGACCGAGCCAAGACCTCGCTCCTTGCCCCGGCTATCATTGATTCTCGCGTGATCCCGAACGGCGTGGACCTCCGCGTCTTCACCGCGGGCGATCAGACACTTGCCAGACAGGCTCTTGGAATTCCGGAGAAGGCATGGGTTCTGCTGGCCGCCGCGAAGTCACTGGGAAAGAACGCGAACAAAGACCACCAGACACTCCAGCAGGCCGTCGCAATGACAAGTGAACAATTGCCACCAGGACCAATTATCTTGCTTGCCTTGGGCGCAGAAGGACTGTCGCCAAGGTTGGGGCGCGCAGAAGTGCGTTGCGTACCTTTCGTGAACGAAGACAAGGCGCTGGTACAGTACTATAGAGCGGCTGACATCTTCCTTCATTCAGCCAGACAGGAGGTCTTCGGCAACGTTTTGGTTGAGTCCATGGCATGCGGAACGCCGGTCATTGCCAGTGCCGTCGGAGGGGTTAGCGAGATCCTCGACAACGAGCAAAGCCTCTGCCTCTACCCGCCCGGTGACGCTCCCGCCATGGCCACACGCATCCGCAATCTGCTCATTGATGGCGACGCCCGCCGTGACCTGGCGCTCCGCGGGATCGAACTCGTCCACAAGCGCTACAGCCTGGAGACACAGGTCACCGCCTATCTGGAGTGGTATGCGGAGATCCTGAACACATCCAGGCATCCAGCACATCAGGAGCATGCAGGCGGACGCCACCCATTCCGCCACAGGAGAAATATGCCGTGAACGAACTGAGCACGGAACGCCGGCCATTGCATGTTTGCGAGGCGTGCGGAAATTCCCATCTGACAGCATGGATTCACAAACGCGGGGAGCAGTTCCTTCGATGCCGCCGCTGCGGCATGGGCATGGTCTCCGTCCTGCCGAGCGAACGCGAGTTGTTCGACGTCTATGAGCGCTTTGCCGTGAACTACTACTTGAAGCAGGGAAAGCAGGATGTCGATGCCGGTATCGACCACTCCGATCGCCTGGGGGATATCGCCCCGTTTCGCCAGAACAATCGCCTTCTCGATGTCGGTTGTTCAACCGGCAGCTTCCTGCGCGCAGCCGGAGCTGCAGGTTGGCACGCCTCGGGAATTGAACTGTCGCCAACGATTGCGGCTCACTGCCGTGACCAGGGATTGGATGTGTACAGCGGAACCCTGCGTTCGGCCCATCTTGCGCCCGGCATGTTTGACGTTGTGCGCGCCTCTGCGACGCTCGAGCATGTGCCGGACCCCCTCGCTTGTGCCGCCGAGAGTCTTCGCATCCTGCGAAGCGGAGGCTGCTTTCATTTCACGGTCCCGAACATTGACAGCCTGATGATCAGACTCTTGCGCGGCAGATACCGCTACATCGTCGGCGAACACCTCTACTACTTCTCCCGACGCAGCATCGGTCACATGGTCCGCCGGGCAGGATTCGCCCGCTGCACAGCAACATCCAAAGGGTTCGACGTCTTCACCTTCACCGAAGACCGGAAGGTCCGTGAGGCCGGGCAGACGGTCTCCACGGCACAAACAGCCTTGCGAGAGAGGGAGTTTGTCAGGGTGGCCAAGACACGTCCGTACCACACGCTTCTAAGGTTCGGTTATCGCGCTTTCTTGGCCCTGCTGGCCGGTGCCGGCATGGGTGAGAACTGGCACGTGTATGCCATCAAGCGCTGACGCCTTCATTCGGCGCCAGAAACGAAAAGGTAACGTACGCCGTTTACTGGTAAATGACATGATGATATTGCCTGTCCGTCAATCGTTGAGATCCGCGCTTGAGCGGGTTGCCCCGGCGGCACTCTTCATACTCGCGCTGGTCGTTGGACTAAGGGTCACGGAGTACGTCAAATTCCAGCCGGACTCCATGCACTACGTCGACATCGCAAAGACCATCAACTCCCACCATCAGATAGCCTCATTCCACCTCAACCTCAATAGCCGCGCCGTTCCGGATCCGTCCGTCCTGTGGCCGCCTCTGTATCCTTTGCTTCTCTCCGTTCCTGACGCGATCGGGGCTCCGCCCCAAGTCTCCGTGAGAGTGGTTGCGGTCGCGATGTTGGTTGCCGCCGTCGGCCTGGCCTGCGCCCTTGGCTGTGTGCTTGCGACTCCCGCCGCCGGAATGCTTTGCGGCGTCAGCGTTCTTGCATTGATCACCCGAATGGAAGTCTTCCGCTATGGTCTGTCCGAGTCTGCGTTCATCGCTTGTGTTCTTCTCTGCCTTTGGGCGACGACCACATACATCAAACATGGCCGCGCCAGGCACTTGGTCGTGGCGGCAACGGGTGCAGCGCTGGCCTTTCTCTGTCGGTACGTCGGCGTGGTGCTTGTGCCTGTCGTCGCCATGGCGCTCCTCCAGCGCACATTCCAGCCGACGGAGAACAAGCCTGCACTGAAACCGTGGTCCGTCGGTCTGTCTGTGTTGGTTTACGCGATGATCATCGGCCCGTGGCTTATCCGAAATGTGCTATGCTGCGGCCATCTGCTGGGGCCTTCCCGACCAATGGCGGTCTCCTCCGTCGCCGAGCACACCCAATTCGTGATAAATGGACTCCGGTCCGATATTCCTCTCCTACTGGCCCTGCTTGCCATCGCTGGAGCGTTCGCCATCAGGCGTTGCTGGGAATTGGCCTTCTGGGAGCAGGTACGGTTCTTCTTGAAGCCACACCTGCCGACGACTCTGTTCGTTGCGGGCTATCTTGCTCTGATTATCATCATGAGGTCCGTCATCCAGTTCGACGCCTTGGACGACCGTCTGCGCAGTCCACTGTACCTCCCAATGGCCATTCTTGCCGTCGTCGCCGCCCACTCTCTGACTGTGCAAGCCAACGGCGGATTGCGGGCAGACAGCATGGCCAGATTCGCGAGCCTCGCACTGGCCTTGGCACTGGCACTGCACTTTGTGCCCGCCAGTCCCGGCGGATGGCGGAATCTACTCACAACACACCTCACAACACACCCGCCAAAGTCGTCTTCGTCCATTGAAGCATGGTTGGCTACCAATGCGCCGGCCGAAGCACTCGTCGTCGGCCACAGGATATGGGCCGCCCGCTTCCACGCGGGGAAGATCGTGCTGGAATGCGGCTATCCGGAGATGCCGAAGTTGTCCGGCCATGGCATTCGCGCATTTCTCGATGGGCATCTGGGTCGCTTTAGTTCAGTCTTCCTGGTCTGCGATGGCGGTGGAGACCTTGATAAGGACTTCGTGTCGGATCCGGTTTGCTTCCGCGCAAATGATGGGCGCATTATTCGGGACATCTCGGGTTTGCTTGGCACACCAACCAGCGGCAGCCCAATCGTCCAATGATAGAGTCCGTTCAAGGAGCTTTGTTGCTTATGACCATGCGATCACGGATTCTTTTCGCCTACCGCTACCGCAGCTTGCTCTTTCGACTCTGGCAGGGAAATGCAGCGACTGTGCGAGTCGCTCCCGGTTGCCCGCCTCGTGTCGAGTGTGTCTTCAATGATGCGGGATTGTCGGACGCCTTGACTCTGGATCTTCTCAACGCTTCCGCAAACTCGATCCCGTTGCCGGAAAACAGCGTACGATCCATAGTCCTGCACATGGACGGCGCGACGCCATCTGCGGCGGATGCGCATAAGATGCTGCTGAATGCTTGTGCAGTGCTGAAGCCTGGCGGCAAACTTACCGTCTACACAACCGACGCACCTTTTGTTGCCGGGGCAATCCAACGTGTAAGTTTCGAAAAGCCGCAGCAGGTCAGAGGGCTTGCGGTAAGGCACCAGGGCGTGAGCGTACTTGAAGCCCGGCGTTCATCCGCCGGCGCTTCATGCCTCTGCATGCCGTGTGGCACATTGACACTCTGTATCGGATTGCTGGCACGCACTCGTGCGCTCATAGTCGCCATTTTCAGGCATTTTCGTCGCGTCTCCTTGAGATTCAGCTAT
This sequence comes from uncultured Victivallales bacterium, assembly GCA_964635275.1. Taxonomy (GTDB): domain Bacteria; phylum Verrucomicrobiota; class Kiritimatiellia; order UBA8416; family CAZWPN01; genus CAZWPN01. Next base: position 22,864 of record CAZWPN010000001.1, read on the forward strand.
GTGCCAATTCGGGCCCTTGGATTTGCCGAGGAATATCTGAGGCGTAAAACCCGGATTCCTCCGAGCGCGCCGAGAAGCCTGCTTGTATTCAGTATGGGCGGACTGGGAGACTTCATCCGGATGTTGCCTTTCTTGGAGACGCTGCGAGGTGCGTATCCTACCGCATCAATCACTGTCCTGCACAACGGCGGACTGCGCGACATGAGCATTTGGAGCCATTGGTTCGAGGAGGCTGTGGCGCTTCCGCTGCCCAGGGACTTCACCGAGCGTTTCAAGGGCGAGGCACGACCCTTTTCGGTGTATGCCACTTGCCCGCACGTGCTCTGGCGACTGCGACGGGGGCGATTCGACATTGGATGGGTCTTCGGATTCAACCAAGCCACCGGCAATTTCGGCACGGAACTGTTGAGCCTCTGCCGTGTGCGCTACCGCATCGGCGTCCACTACGGAAGCAACGTTAGTCGACTGAACTGGCATCACCGCCCGCCATCGAAGAAGGCCAGTCTTGTCACTTTCTTCGATCGAGGACTCGATCCTCTTGGCCTGCGGATCGCCGACAGGAATGTGCGCCTCAGCATCGCGGATGACGACACGCAATGGGCAAGGGAATACCTGACCGGGCAAGGGGTTCCGCAGACAACCGCAGTCGCGGTCCTCGTCCCCGGTGCCGGCGGAATCTTCAACAGCAAGCGATGGCCACCAGAGCGCTTTGCAGCGCTGGCCGATCACATTCAGAAGACGCTGTGCGCCCGCGTCATACTGACAGGAAGCGGGGGGGAAGTGGATTTGACACGCCAGGTGGTTGAACAGATGAAGACAACCCCCGTTGTAACCACCGGCGCATTGACGATCAGGCAACTTGCCGCCATCCTGTCACAGGCAACGGCTGTCGTGACGAACGACACGGCGGTCCTGCATCTCGCAGGAACAGTCCAAACGCCAACGATTGTTGGCATATTCGGTCCAACCGATCACGCGAATATCGTCCCACCGGATACTCGATTCACAAGCCTCCAGAGCAGAGTCGCATGCAGCCCGTGTTCACACATCGATGGCAATGATCCCGAGACCGTCTGCAACAAGGCGACGCGGGAAGAATGCCTCTTGGCCATTTCTGTTGATGAAGTGTTCGACGCGCTGGTCAGGGGAATCCAAAGAGCTCTACCCAAGACCGCGACGCTGAACGCAATACCACCCCGGCAAACAACTACCGTCGGAGCCCCATCTTCCGATAGCAGGTCTGACCAAGGCAATACAAACGCGCTCCGAGAAGGTTGCGGATCAGAAAACACCAGGCATCGAGTGGCGTCATGAAGTAGATGCCTGCGGCAAGCCCGCGGCAGGCCCTTCGAAAAGCCCAGCGCCTGAGCGGCGTATCAGGCACGTTCTTACGCCAAAACACCTTGTAGGCCTCCAGCATCTCGACGCTCCGCTCTGCGGGCGGACGCCGGTTCACGCCGGATGGCTTGTGGACACACCTGGCGGCAGCAGTGTAGTAGTTCCGGTACACTCTGGATACGCGATACGAGAGATCCGCATCCTCGAACGGACCAGCGAAAGATTCGCCATCCGGCGGAATATCAATCAGCACAGCCCGTCTATAGGATGTAAACCCCCCACCCATAAACTCGACTCTACGAATACCGCTAAGCCCATTTGCCGTTGTGTGCATGCCGGAAAGCCGAAATCGCCCAGATCCGAACATCGGCAGAAAATAGGCGCGAAGCAGAAGTGCGCGCAAGCTCCACGATGGCGGACGACGACTGCTTGGATCATGACCGGTAACCCCGCCAATGGTGCTCATATCGCACAGTTCGTACACCTGTAAAAGTTCACGGACAAAGTCCTGCTCAATATAGACGTCGTCATCAAGGAATAGAATCACTTGACCTGTGGCAATCTCAAAACCAAGACGGCGTTGCCGCGCCATGCCAGGAGCACTCCTGACATAATTCAAGGAGCCTGCAAGGCGCGTCTTCATTGACTCCACCACACTCTGCGATTCATCCTTTTTCGAGGCATCGACAACGATGACCTCCAGCGGCTTCTCCGACTGCCGGGCGATGTGGTCAAGGCAATGGCCGATCTCAACCGGCCGGTTCATCGTGATGATGACTATGGATAAAGTAGGCTTCATTTCAGACACACTTACCTCGCATCAGCATCCCTTTGATGCAGATACGCTCCGACAAGCCGCTGCGTACAGTCAGGCCCACATGCGCGTCTACCGCCGCGTACAGCGAAGCGGCAACCTTGTCCTTGGCCCTGCATGGCGCTTCACAGAACTGATGCAAAGGGAGAATGTTGGAATCCCAGTTCAAATGCTCCCGCACGAGGCGCTGCACATTGCCGCGCAGCGTCGCCATCCTCTGAGGATTCATCAGCAAGTCCAGCATGACAGCGGCGACATGATCCGGGTCATGCGAATCCAACACCGCGCCCGCCGCGCCGGCAGCCACCAGTCTGGACAGTTCGTCCCCCCGCGACAAGACAACCGGCAACCCACCCCAAAGCATGTCAACGACACGCGCTCGCCAGGCAAGTTCGGTCTCCAGCGACATCCGGTACGTGCAAATGCCCAACGTGGCGCCAGCGTACAATGCCGCACGCTTGTCGTAGGGAGCCCAGTCAATAAAATCTACTTTCCCGCCAAGACCTTGCTCATCAACAAGCGCCCTGAGTCTCGCGAGATTCGCCTTGCATAGCGCACCGGCATGCGGATTCTGGGCGCCGGCAAAGACAAGCTTTGCCCTTTCGATTCGCTCAGAAACCTTCCTGAAGCCGCGTATCACGGCAAATGGATCGTACCAGTCATATACGCCAGAGGGCCACAACACGACCGGCTCTTCTGCAGATGGGCACACTCCGTACGCAGATGGCGGATCCCACGGAACACCGGGGCGCACAATCCCCATCAACTTATCCAAGCCTCCCAGCGTAAGAGGATTGCAGCGCCCCGCCGCGCTTAGAAGCCCCAGGTAGAACATCCGCTGGCTTTCCCCGGCGCAAACGAAGAAATCCCCTGCCCTCAAGGCTTGATGAAGCATTGCCAGACGCTTGCCGAAATAGTACGCATCCACCCCCCCAAGCCGATCCTGAACGGGAATGGTCGCCGTGAACACCGGGCCCTGCAAGTTGATGACCAGCGGGACCGGACAGCGCCAATCAGGCCTGAGCAACTCCAACGGAACTATCGCCACGTCGCACACCCCGCGCCGCAGCGTATAACCCGCGTCGGTCTCAGAGACAAAACGCAACGAAGAGAATGCAGGTGTGGCACGAACGGCGTCGGACAAAGCCAGGGCCACCGATACGTCATGACCCTTTCGCGCAAGGCTGGCGGCGAGGTTGAGATTACGGTACTGCGACTCCAAAGGTATGGGTCTTTGTTCCGGATCCGTTCCAAGAAGGAGGACTCTCGACATTCAACAACTCTCCTGCCTGCCACCGAACGCACACCGCAAGGGCGCGGCGTGCCGAACTCCTGAAACCGGGACGCCCTCATCCCGCTACGCGCCTACAAACACCCGCCCTTCACCGTCCAATAGATCTGGTCCAACTTACGTACGTGATCATCCACTTCCTCAAATGTCTCAATAAGCTCCCGCATCTTCGCCACGTCAGATGAGTGGTCCACAACCCAGCGCATGCGATCACGCAGGGCCTCCACGTCTCCTGGCGACACCAGAAATCCCGTACGTCCCTCTTCTACAAGCTCAGTGATGCCCCCGATCATACTCCCTATCACCGGAATGCGCGCCGCCCGCGCCTCATGAATGGCAAGCGGGGAATTATCAGGAAACAGACTCGGGACCAAAAGCACATCGATGTGCCGCAACGCCTCCAACTTCTCCGCCCCTGTAACAACACCCTCGAACAGGACACGCCGGCCGCCGTATTCTGATATGATCTCCTGCGGAAAACGGCCGAACATCCGCAGTTCGGCAACACGATCCAGATCGCAAAAAGCCGCAAGGAGAACGCTTGAACCCTTCCCTTGGTGCGGTCCGCCCAGGAAACCAAAACGGACGACACGCGACGCGGTCGGCACGATGGCGCGAAGACTCCCAGAGCGAATTCCGTATGCGCATCTGGTAATTCGAGCCGCATCGAACCCATTGCCGGCGCAATAGTCCAACATCCATTGGGATGGCGCCAGGAAACGGTCAACGTTCCTGAACACTCTTCTCATGGCCCTCGGGCGCGAATACCAGGCGTACCACAACGCGCTGAACAGCGCGCGCACCCCTATGTCGTCTTTCCGCGCTGCCAATTCCTCCCTCATACAGAGGAAACACCGCCATGCGCCTCTCCTGTAGCAGGGCCTGCAATGTCCGGCGCGCTCAATCAACGGAAAGATCTTGAGGCAAACGAACCACTGGTCGTGTATTGTGAAGACGACCGGGATTCCGGCGGCCCTGGCGATGGCAGGTATGTCGTTAGAGAGCAGGAGGATGGTATGAATATGGACCACGTCCGGGCGAAACTCCCGGAGAAACGAGGAGAAGGCGGCGTTGACCTCCGCATTTCCGGTGTGCCAGCGCCAGTCCTGTTGCCGCGGCGAGACCCTGACGACAGGAACACCATCAACTTCGTGTTTGTCGGACGACACACCATCCGACCTTGGCGAACCACCACAGAACACGCGCACATCGTGTTCTCGAACCTGTTCGGCGCAGAGGTCCGCCAGGTAGGTAGTCGTCCCGCCAACCCCATCCTGGGGGAGATAGCGGTGTATGACGTGGAGGATTCTCATGCCGAAAAGACAGTACACCATGGATCGGCGCGGGTCAACCGCACGGGCATCCCCCCTGCGACTCCAACTCATGTCCTTTTTGATGCTGAGGCGAGCGAGGCAGAGAGGTTGGAACCAATGGCCGGACCAAGGGTGGCCATCCGATCAGCATTGATCGGTCGTCTATGTGCATGTCGTTTAACGCTTGCCGGGGCGGGCTGAAGGGCCTGTTGCGCGGTCGGCCATGCGGGAGAAAGAATCTTTGTAGGCACTCAGGTGGTGCCGTATTGCGGTGCAGCCGTAGGCGGCAAAAACAATGACGATAGGCATGAGCGGCCAACGGTAACGTATCTCGGTTATCGTCAGGATTAACATGCCGGTGCATACAAGGAATAGCGCAACAAGCAGACTTATGCCAACGCCATCTATCTCCTCAACTGACTGCATCACGGGAACAGGGACAGCAGCACCAGCGCCGCCATGTGAATGACCCATACCGCAATCGGCAGAATCCGCGTCGCTCTTCTTTCGCCGGCGAAACCGTAATACTCGCCAGGCAACAATCATGCCTATCGCGGACAACGGGTAAAGAATGCAAACATCCTGCATCCACATCACGATGGTGTTGATCCGACGGCTTCCCTCATACGAAGGGCGGAACAGGTTTACAGCACGCCGCCAGCATAACCATGCGTAGCGCCCAGGGTTCTCCCGTATGAATGTTGCCGCCTCATGGTGCAGAAAACGATCCTGCTGCACTTCACTGCGCCCATCCGGAGGCGGCAATCCACCAGTGTCGATTCCCTGCAGTATCCATCCTCCGAAACCGCCATTGGATTTGGGGTTGTTGGCGCGGTAGATACTGATCCCGCCTCCTGACGACAAGGGAATCCATGTTCCCATGGAAACATAATTGCGTGCGATCCATGGCGACCAACATAAGGCGAACGCCAGCGTCACACAGGCCAGGGCAGGAAGAGCTCGGTGGTGGTGGCGCAGCAACAGCACTAAAGCCAGTAAGGAAGCCACCGCCAGTCCGATGGGACGAGTCAACAAGCACAACCCAAGAACCGCACCGGTCGCCAGCGCCAAGGTGATGCTCTCGACCTTCCGCAAGAGATGCACCCCAAGCAAGACTCCAAGAAACAACAGGGTAGTGTAGAGGCATTCCGTCATTATGTAACACGGCATCTGTACCAGTGGCAGGTAGAGTGCACCCATCAGCAAGGCCCACAGCCCAGCCTCGCGACCAAAGACCGCGCACGCAATTTGCGAGATGAGCAGACACAACAGAACTGCCATGACGACTTGGACCACGCGTACCGCGACCACATTGGGTCCTGCTATCGCGAATACCGCCGCAACCAGACCGGCGTACCCCGGCATGATGCTGGCCGTTGGGCGTCCCTCGATACTGTAGCCCTCGGAATTGAGCAGAGACAGCGCCAGCCCGGTATAATCCGTGGAATCGGCTTCGTAAGTTCGATTCAGATAGTACCGATCGCCCGGGTGCATGAAGAAGTACAGTAAACGAACGGCGAGCGCCAGAGCCAGACCGGCAAAAAGCAGCCATCTGGTTGAACGGTGCACTGTGCGGGCACACGGGCGATCTGGCATCCCAGGATCTTGATTGCGCGCTGTCACTGTGACGCTTTCATGTGCGAGACCATGTCGCATCGGCCTACGTTCATACGAACGGTCCTCCTCACATCTTGAGAGCAGATGGAATCCTGAGCCCTCTGAGGACCCCGCGCAAGATCGCCGCCGTCTCCCGCCAGTGCCCATTCCTCAATTCGGGATACAGACTGCCGATGAAGATGCTCCGTAACATGCGGAACAACAGACCGCACCTTCCGCGCCGGGACTGCGAAAGGAAGAACCAGAGGCGATTCCTTGTCCTGAAAAAATAGAATTGCGGCGTACACTTGCCGAGCGAGGACGAAACATCATGCAAGGCGCGCACGCGAGGCGATGCCCACAGCGAGAATCCCTGCCGCTTTATCTTCCAGCACCAGTCCGTGTCTTCAAGGTATATGACGTAATCGTCAACAAACTCCCCGCAGCGTTCCACGGCAGCGCGCGTTGCACACAGAAACGCTGTTGGAATGGTGTCTACTTCCCTGTCATAGGCGAATGCACCGTCAATCTTCCCGCCCTGCCCCCCGTCAAACATGCTGCCGTCCGCCCAGTCTATCAGCCCGCCGCCGGCACACCAGCATACATCTGGCTCTGCTTGGTACGCGATGTGCGCTCCAACAGCCCCGACATTGCCCATCCGCCCGTTCCCCTCATCAAGAAACCTGACAGCCTGCTCCAGCGTATCAGGGAAAACGACAATGTCGTTATCCATGAATGCCAACGCACGCCAATTCCTGGAGTCCCTGAAACGACGCAGGATGATGTTACGCCCTGCGGCCGCGCCTATGTTCGCAGCTTCCGTGTGTGTCGTTACAAAAGGATAGACTGATGCCGCCTCGGCGATGCCCTGGCCTGATCCGTTATCCACGATCAGGACGTCAAAGGATGTATATGTGCTTCTGGCCAGACTCTCGAGACAAGCCATGGTCTTGTCCTTGTGGTTGCAGGCCAGTATTCCCACCAGCAAACGATCACAGTCACTTGCAGGGCTGACCATCACATCCCACCCCCTGTAACCTGCCGGATCCACTCCTCCTGCCACCGCCGCAAAGAATAGCCGGCAACGATGCGCTCCCTTGCGCGCCGGCCCATCGCCAGACGCATGGTCTCGTCGACCGCGAGCGCCTCAATCAATTGCGCCCAGTCTTCCGTTCCCCGGGCGTGGTATCCGCAAATGCCATGCTCCACAATCCGCGCATTGACACCGACTGGCGAGACAATCGGCGCAATGCCCAGCGCCATGTACTGCACGGCCTTGAACCCGCACTTGCCCAGACACCAGGAATCGTCCCGCAGAGGCATCAGCCCGATATGCGAACCGACCAGATCCTGCACCTCTGTGTCAAGGTTCCACGGCACCAACTCCATCCCTAGAGGCCCGACATCTCGGGGATCAATGTCAGGAAACCTGTCACAGACGATGCGAAGAACAAGCCCGCCACGATCCTTCAGGGCCTCGGCGGCTTGTCTCAGGGCCGGAATGATGTCCTCGAGCATCGGCAATGTGCTTCGTTGCCCGACCCAGACAAGACGAAGCGGAGCGCCATCTTGCCGCAAACCGGAAACTTCGGAATACCAGTAGCGCCGACAATCCAGCACCGTCGGAATAACAACGGCATGGCCCCCGTGACGCGCAGATGACTCCGCCAGGAATTCATTGCCGGCGATAACCGCGGTCGCGGATTTCACCAGAGATACCGCCTCGCCGGGATTCTGCAGGCGACCCATAAGACCCCGGAAAGGCAGACACCCGGCTCCGCCAAGAACATCGTCATCCAGATCATAGGCGCAACTGACTGCATTCCTGCCCAGCAAGCCCAGCATCCCGCGCCAGCGGGATGGAGTCAGCGCCTTCTGAACCAGCACATGGCCAAAAAGCCGCGCTTGGCGAAGTTGATACCGTCTTAGCAGCAGGTGAAAGAAAAGCCATGCCGTCGACACGAAGCGGCGACTGCCTGGTGTCGGCAGGCTGAAGTGTTTTACGCTGTACCCGGCGGACTGAAGGCCTGGAATGTACTGCAGCACCCGGTAACGAGTGCTCGGCTGGCCCAGGTCGCCCACGGTGTAAAGAGCCACTCTCTTGCCCAGACCGACCTCGCCGGAGGAACGCGCAGGCGATCGCCGCGACGCCTCGGCGTAGACGTCTTCGTACTGTCTGGCTATGACGCGCGGATCATGCCTCTCACGCACAACCGCCTGTGCCCTTGCAGCGATGGATGAACACTGCCCCGGCCGATCGAGGGCCAAACTCATGGCGCCCGCGAGTTCCTTCTCGTTTCCTGGATTGACCAGAAGACCAAGATCGCCACCGTCTAACAGTTCCGGAACGCCTCCGCAGGCAAAGGCCACCACCGGAACCCCCTTGCCCATGGCTTCCAGGATCGCGTTGGGACTCGACTCCATTGTGGATGCATGCACATACAAGTCAGCGCGGGCGAGAACGCCGGCTACGTTGTCGCGGCGCCCCAGGAAATGGACTCTGTCCCGCAGCCCGAGCGTCCCGGCGAGATCCTGCAGGGTCTGTCGTCTGTCCCCCTCGCCCACAAGCCACAGGGACGCACTCGCCTTGCCGCACAGAACGGCAAAGGCGCGCAGCAAGATGTCATGCCCCTTGCCAGGCCAGAAGTTGGCAACGTAGACCATTGTCTTCCCACACGCCTGCGGGAGCTCTTGCCTTTCGTCTGGCGGATCGAAAGGCAAGCTGAATGCATTTGGGATGGCATGCATCCTCCCGCTGTTCAGAAAGCTCTCGTGGGAACAGGCGTACTCCGCCGCCGCCAGCGAGTTGGCCACAACAGCATCTGCAAACAGATTGCCGGCGCCCTGCCACAGTCTGTGCCATCGCGTCTGCCATGTCGCCAACTCGCGCCGCGCGGAAACAATGCATGGCACACCAAGCAGCCTCGCGGCAAGGTTGGCCCACAAATCAAACCCGAAAAGAAAGGTCTGGACGACATCCGGGCGAAACCGACGGATTTCGCGCATGAAAAACCAAAGACAACGCATGTTATGGGGCGGCGGGGCGCAGAGAACACGAACATCAATCCCTGGATCGACCGGAAAGGGCCGCCTTGACGGACGAATCGCAAGAATACGCACAGTGTGCCCCAGTTCCCGCATCTGGCAGGCCAGGATCATGAGCTGGCGCTCGGTGCCGCCGAGGTGCAGTTCGGGTATAATGTAAAGGATGCGCATGGCTAATGTAACAAACCGGCAACGCTTCTCATCATGCCGCCAAATGGACCTATTTCCGCCTTGAATACCGGAAGCGGCCAGTCTTGCACATGAATCCGATGCAGTTCAAACAGATTGGAAGGAGGACACGGATTCGTCTTCCCCCCCACAAGACATGCATACCTGTAGCTGGCACCTTTCGCCAACTCCGTCATCCATGGCTCAAAGCTGGCGCTCGGATAGGAAAATCCATGCACAGCTCTGCGCAAATGCCGTTCAATCTCCAGCCTGGAATGCCGCAGCTCGTGTTCAACCCGACTTGGAGACAGTTGCGCAAGCTGGGGATGCGTCAACGTGTGCGACCCAATCTCCATGAGATGCTCAGGCATTCGTTCGACATGTTCACGGGTTAGCATAAGCCCATCGGCCACATCAGTCCCGGCGCGCTCTCCAGCCGCATGCTCCATCCGCTCGACGGCGGCAAGCAGTTCATCGTCTGGCAGCCGCTTCAACAGGTTCCACATCGAATGAACAGCCTCTCTGCGGGACACATCCCCGCCCACGGCAAATTCGTACACTCCATTCCGAAACTCAAGACTGAGTCGCTGCTTGCTGGTATGTCGGACTGCATGCTCGACACGATCGGTCCAAAGGACATCCGTACTGCCGGCAACCGATCCTGTCACATAGACGGATGCCGACGCGCCATGCCGTTCAAGAATTGGCGCCGCCTTCTCGGCAACGTCGGAATAGCCGTCGTCGAAAGTCACGGCCAGAACCTTAGGCGGCAACGGCACCCCGGCGTTCACCCGATCGACAATGTCGCAGAGCCTCATGACGCTGAAGCGGCTGGCAACGTAGCCCATATGTGCATCGAAGTTCTCCGGCGAGACACACGGCCCGTAGGTCAGCGAAGGGGCATTCACCCGATGGTATGCGAGGATGTAAAGCTTCCGCGCGGCGTCGTAACTGAGAAGCCTGTCGGCAAGACCTGAAACACCGACGCAGCGACAAAGCGCCCGGTGAATAACATGAAGAATCATTCGCCTGCTCATGGGACCGTCTTCACTTCATCAATAGCGCCTCGGCCAACGCGCTCCAGATAACGCGAGATAAGCCCATCGGCCAGACGCCTATTCATCTCCAACCGTCTGGCGAGGGTGAAATCGCGCGACAAGTACAGTTTTCCATCACACCATTGCGGAACACCGGGAAGCTTGCCGTTCTTGAAACCCGTCACAGTTCTAGCCATCAGCTCCGTCCCAAGCGCAATAACCTTGCACTCCAACGTATGCAGGTTGTCGTCCTCGCAAATGGAAGGTCGCGCCGTCCTGATGATATGACCGGAGTCTATCCCTGGATCGATGTAATGTATTGTCACACCAACATGCTGGGGCGCCTCGTTGTAAAGCGCGAAGAAAGTCGAATGCCCTCCCCGGTAGTACGGAGAGAGCCCCGTATGAATATTGACGGCAGCAAGCCGGGGCACTGAGATCAGGGGGGCACGCAGCAAACTGGTTCCAAACACCACCAGGAGATCGGGCGAGAGCCTGGTGGCAAGCTCGACGGTTTCCGGTGAGTTTATGTCCTGAGTAACTACGACAGAATGGGCTCTGATTGCCGACGGCAGAACTGTTCCGAACCACTTGGCGTGTGTCCTGCTCTCTTCAGCCTCATCTGACCTGAGCATCGACTTCCTGACCAGATTGGCCATAAGGGTAAGGGGGCGGCGGCGGCTGCCGCGCCACAGCCTACCCAACCTGTCTGCGGCAGAATAGCGCTGCTCAACAATCACTCCGGCGATCTCATTCTCTGCCGCCAATCTCTCAACAAAGCGTGTTTGCCTCGCCTCATCTGCTGTCAGTATCAGCAAACGCATTGTCTTTCTCCGCCCGCGTGGTTCGCTGCATGGAGAAACCCGCCTAAATACAGACGGGACGACGACGCGGCAGCGAATGGCCCTGGCTCTCTGATGATGCACTCAATAGCATTTACAGAAACAACCCTGTAGGCAACTTGGCACGCCTTGGACCATCGGAGAGCCAAGCACTCCGAACACTGAACGGTGTTGGCGCAAGATACGGCCCACGATTCCTTGCACAATGAGCAAACCATCCCGCTACCTCCCACGGGACCTTCCCCGACAGCCGCCAAGCAGTCCGTACGCATAACCAAGCGCGTAGACAAGATCGCCCAGGCCGCGAATGTAGCTTCCAGTCAGCAGACGCATGGATGTACGAAAGGGATAGCCAATGATGCGGCGCCACAACGGGCGATGCAGCGATTCGCCCTTCCATTCCGTGTATTCCGCCGTATCATGGACCTCGCCGGGATTATGCAACTGCGCGTATGCCGAACCCCGCCCATTGCGCCAGAACATCTTCACAAGGTCCGCGACGCTGCCGGGCACAGGGTGTGACACCTTAAGGTCAGGCACCATTACCACGCGATAACCCCTGTCCCGCAGCCTCCTGCGAAGTACCGGGTCGAGACCTCTGACAATGTCCTCAGGTTCACGGCCTATCTCCTTGAAAACTTCCCGGCGAAAGACGCAGCAACCGTGACAAGCCATGTCGCTATCGGTAATCCTGTCGGCAACCGGCATGTTGAAACGCGGGAATTCGCGCGCCACCCTGCGCTGGAAAGGAGTCGCGTCTGTCGGCTGGACTATTGCCGCCCCTGCCATGCCGATCCCTGGGTCGTCGCGAACGACGTTCATCAGCTTGCTGATCATATCTACGTCGGCCACGCGCGAATCATCATCCAGGATGATGATAGCCTCTCCGACCGCCCGATCGGCGGCAATATTGATCGCCTTCCCTTGCGGACTAACACCCACAACCATGATGATCTCGAACTCCCTGAATCGCTGTGCCTTAAGGTCGCGCAACAGGAGAGCCACATTGCCGTTGCGGTCTCCATCCGACGAAGGAATAAGGATGGATGCCACTACATTCCCTTCAGAGACAACTTCGTGGACAATCTTCATCGCTTGATTCCCTCAAGCAAATTGCCCCCGCGTATCGCCTCAACAACACGTTCGGAAGTCAACTGCTTCATGCACGGGTAGTCGTCCGGGATGTCCGAAGTGATCCCAAGCGGGCAGATTCCGGGCGTTCCCATGCGACCGACAGTCCAGCATCCCTGGCAGGCAACCGGGGATAGCACCGCGTGCATGTTCTTGCGGCGCCCGAAAGCACTTTCCACGTCCACGGGGCCACAGAGCACGAGAGTCGGAATCCCGACCGCTGCCGCCAGGTGTGCCAAACCGGAATCGGGACCCATATAGAGCCGACACCGCGAAATCGCGTATGCCGTTTCCGCAATGCTCAGTTTGTCAGTATAGTCCTGGCCCACGCCGGCCCGCTCACAGTCTTTCCCGACCTCCACAAAGGCAACGTCACCTGCAAATTCCCGGATGGCGGCGCAGGTATCGCGCAAGTGCTTGGCCGGCCAACTCTTGCATTTCCAACCGGCGCCGCACGAGCAAGCCACCACCAGACCGGCCTTTGGCAACGCCCGTCTCAGGGCGTCATTCTCCTCGATACGAACCTCCGGTTCGATGTGGCGATATGGCACTCCATGCGCCCTACAGAGATGTTCCAACCGCGACACGCTGCGCGCGTCATCCTTGGCAAAGATGTACCGGTCACAATCGAATTCGCTCAGATCACTCCTGACCTGTACGTGAGAATTCCCGTGCAGCAACTCCGGGTAGTTGACCGACACAGTTATCTGTGCCGTCGGATACCGGGCTCGGACCAGTTCATAGAACGGTATCGCCAGGACCTCGTCGCCCAGCCGCCACTTGTTCTCGATGTGAACGTGCAGTTCCAGTCCCAACAGAGTCTTTGCCGAGCACCTTGCGCCGCGCAAGCAACGCCTCGCCACTCTACCCAAACGACTCGGTATCCGCCCCAGCCCGACAAGCATATGCTATTCAAACTCCCCTGACTTGCCACGGACGCAAGCGGGCTGTATTGTAACAGAGATGTGCGGCAAGTCATCCACTAACTGGGCATTTGACATGGCCTTGCCGGCGGCCTTTGCCCTGTGCGCATGGGGTTTCGGCGGCGAAGACTACCGCTTTTCAGGCGCCGCTCTCGCGGTGCTATTCTCCGTTGCGGCCATTACCGTGCTTTGCACAATGCGCGGCCGTGAAGAACTTGACCTCCCTCGACTGCGTTGCCTTCTTCCTGCAGCCTGCCTCATGGCTCTGGCTGTCGCCATGACAATCTTCTCCGTGAACCGGTTCGCTTCCCTCGTAGGCATCGTGCATACAGGCGCCCTGGCGGTTGCATTCCTGATGGTTGCTTCCGCGCCGGCAAGAAGTGCGCACCGCATCCTGGCGGCGTGCGTCACGGTAGTAGGCATGCTTTCAGTCTACGGCTTCATGCAGTCCGTTGGTTTCTTCGAAAGCGGCTACTGGTATAATGGCCAGTTTGCCTCCCGGTTCGTCAACAGCGCACACTTCGGCGCCATGGTGGCCGTGGCAATAGTCGTTGGGGTTGGTCTAGCGCCATGCCTCAAGGGAGCGTGGCGTTTCGCCGTGCTGGCCTCCATCCCCGCAAACGCCGCCGCCATGCTGCAGACGAGGTCCCGGGCGGTATGGATACTAGCGGCGTTGGTCTACACATTTGTTTTCCTCTTCGCCGGCATTAGACTGCGCAGTCAGGAGAGAAGAACGGGGCGCTGGGTTCTCGCCGGCATGTTGCTTGCGGTACTATGTCTTGGCGCAGGGGGTTACCTGCTGCGCCACAGCATATCGGACCGCTTCGCTCAACTCGCGACGACGCAATTCCATGCGATCTTCCATCGGGCGGACATACTGCGGGACAGTGCGATGATGATCCGCGCCAACCCCATGGGCGTTGGCGCCGGGTGCTACGAGGATGCAATCCTCCGCTACAAGATTGGAGTGGACCGCAGCGTCGCAAACCACGCGCACAACGAGGTGTTCGAAATAGTCGGCGAACTCGGCTGGGCCGCATTTCCCCTTCTAATCTGGCTCATCGTCGCAATCGGCAGGGATTTCCGGGCCGCTGCTTCACGGTGCGCTCCCAACTCCCTCTTGTTGGCGAGCGCGCTGGCGGCCGGACTTTCGATCTATGCCTTGCACAGTCTCGTTGATTTCCCGCTCCGTCTCATGGCGAACAGTCTCTTCGCTGCGTTCATCCTGGGAGCGCTTCTCAACAAAGAGTTCACGGGTGCCGAAGGCATGAGGACCTTGGCGGCAGGGCGGCTCGCGAAGCTGCTGCTGCCCGCACTGTGCGCCGCCCTGGCTGCGTTCTGCTGTCTGCAAGCGGCGTCTGCAATCTGGACGGCTTCGGCGGAATCGCACCTGTTGCGCCTTCGTATGGAGGATGCGCGCCAGGCGCTTGTGAAATCGTCGTTCTGGATGCCGCTGGATCCTCGGACGGCCTACCTGAGAGGCAACGCCGCCTACGCCATGTCGGCCATCGCGCCGGAACCGCGGAAGTCCGCGCTTAGATCTGAAGCCCTTGAGTGGTTGCGCCGGGCCGCCAGCATTGCTTCAACTCATGCCGACACTCATCTGCGCCTTGCCTGGATTCGTGCCGATCTTGGACAGTCGAGGGATGCCATTGAATCTTTTCGCAAGGCCATAAGTTGCGATCCGAAACTAGGCATCTACCACTTCTATTACGCCGAGTACCTGCTGGCGCTCAAGCAATGGCACGAGGCGGCGAAGGAATACAGAACCGCATTGGAGACCTTCAACGACAACAGCATAATAGGGGCGGAGAGTATTTTCAGGAAGATCCTCGTGCAGTCTGGAGACGAGGCAATTGCGGAAGAGGCATGCCCGTCCGAGCCAGGCTTCCGAGCCAGCCTCGAGAGGGTTTTGCGGGAGCGCAAGAAGTGAGCGCGAAATCCAGACTTCTTGCCAAAAGACTCGCGTTGTACGCTCTGGCGGCCGTGGGCTACGCCCTGTGCCTTCCTCTCCTTAGACTGTTGCGTGTGCATTCCGGCCGGGAGCGGTTCAGGATCTTCAACTACCATAGCGTCAGTTCAATGCGCAAGCATGCCACAACGGTGACTTCGGAAGTATTCGCCAACCACATATCGCTCATCCGAGACAGGGCCACCATCGTAGGCATGGACGATATTCTGGAATCGGTCAGGGGCGACGCATTGCTGGCGCCAAACGCCGTAGCGATCACCCTCGACGACGGGTACGCGGATAACCTTTACGGCGCACTCCCCGTTTTCATGCGCTACAGGGTCCCGGCAGTGTGCTTTGTGACCGTGGCATTCATCGGAACCGACAAACTGCTGCCGCACGACGCCGCCGACACCGTTGAAGCAGCCCGTCTTCTTTCGTGGGCCGAGGTCCGCAAACTTGAAGACGGCGGTGTGGAGATAGGATCGCACGGACTGACGCACATCCGGCTATCGAAGGCGCCATCCCCCACCGTTCATACAGAGGAAATACGGAGAAGTTACGACATACTGAGCAGTCGTCTCCACAAACCGCCAAGGTGCATCGCCTTCCCATTCGGACAAAAGGGAGACTACACGCCCGAGACGCTTAAAGAGTCGAAAGAAGCAGGTTACCTTTGCGCCTTTTCAGCGCAGTACGGATGGAATTGCGGAAGATCCAACCCATACGAACTCCGTAGAATCGGCATCGACGGCAGCGACACTCTCTTCACGCTCAGGGCAAAACTGAACGGCGCTCTGGATCTCTTGAGTGTCACGCGGACCAGGCCGGTCCGAGCCATCATTGCCTGGGTAAACACGTTGACCAAACGGTGCATCAGATGCGAGTACTAATGGTTACGGTCGATTTCATCCCGCACAGCGACGGGGTGAGCACTCTAAGCTACAACTACGCCAGAAGACTGGCGGAACTCGGACACGAGGTGGAAGTCGTCGGCCCGAAATCCGAAGGACAGGAAGATGCCGACAGCAAAGCGCCCTACACTATTCGAAGGTTTCCTGGCTACCACCTTGGCCCCCTTCGATTTATCCCATTTGCGGCACACGTTATACGAGCCATTCGAGAGCGGAAACCAGACGTACTCATGGCGATGAACATCGGATACGGCGGGATTCTATCCCTGTTTCATCCGACTGCACGGCGCATTCCCGTCATTGTAATGGCCTATGGCTTGGAGTTCAGGAAGTTCCGGAACAACCCCGTTTTCTCGGCGCTCTACCGTCACATCTACAAGAGGAGCGTCCTCGTCATCGCAGTCAGCAACTACACCAGAAGTGAACTTCTCGAGCTTGGAGCTCCGGCGGAACGTGTGAAGATGGTCTACCCGGGAACATTCAAGCCGGCCCAGATGCATGAATCCGCCCCGCCGGCGCCCAGAGCAGGCAAGCCCGTCATCGGCACATGCGGCCGTCTGATACGTCGCAAAGGCCACGATATCGTGATCCGCGCACTTCCAATGGTTATAGCGACTCACCCCGGAATCGAATACGTTATCGTCGGTAAAGGCCCGGAAGCGGATAACCTCCGCGCTCTGGCCATCTCACTCGGAGTCGAAAAACATGTCACATTCCTCGGGGAGGTACCAGCCGACGAACTACCGTCATTCCTGAAATCCCTCGATGTGTTTGTCATGCCCAGCAGAAACGACCGAATGACAGGACATGTGGAGGGATTCGGCATCGTCTATCTGGAGGCTGCCGTATACGGTGTGCCTTC
Source organism: uncultured Victivallales bacterium (assembly GCA_964635275.1). Lineage (GTDB taxonomy): Bacteria > Verrucomicrobiota > Kiritimatiellia > UBA8416 > CAZWPN01 > CAZWPN01. The sequence goes on from CAZWPN010000001.1 coordinate 40,089, forward strand.
CATCGGCACGACCACCGGCGGAATCCCGGAAGCCATCGTGGATGGTGAGACAGGAATGCTTGTTCCTGACGAATCGCCAGCCGCCCTGGGGACTGTCCTGTCCGATCTCCTTAAGCGCCCTGCCGAAGTCTGTCGTCTAGGGCAGAACGCCAAACACAGGGCTGAGACCGAATTCCTGTGGGACCATCAGGTCGATCGCTTTAACACCATGCTCTTGAACGCAGGAAAGTGAGAGGACTGCCGAATGGAATCCACAGCAACACAGCGACAAGACGGAGCTGGTCAGACAGCCATCCCGCGGTTGAAAGTTGCCATTGTCACCAGGACAGGACGGCCATCCGGGGCCAGATTCGCCATGGCCGTGGGACAAAGTGGACATCAGATCAGCGGCATCATCGCCGAGAAGCGATCCGCCATGCTCTGGCGGGCTATACGCCGCCTCGGGATTGGGGGCTTTCTGAGGAAATACCCGCATGCCTGGCTTGCAGCACGCATCAGCAATACAATTCAAACCATACTCGGTCGGCGGATCTCAGGAAATAGTAATGTCCTCGCGGCATGCCCATCGGCGGCTGATACAGCAAAACGGTTCTCGGCCCCCTATGCGGAGGTCAGCGACTTGAACTCCTCGGATTCCCTCGCGATACTAAAGCGGTGGAACCCTGACGTCCTTGTTGTCGCAAATGCTCCGGTACTCAAGGATCATGTGATGGGCACTGCACGACTGGGAGGAATCAATTTCCATTCCGGCCACTTGCCGGAATACGGCGGAGTGGCCTCCGAATTCTGGGCCATGTTCGATGGAAACACCACAGCCTGGGCCACACTGCACCAAGTGTTACCTACACTGGATTCAGGGGACATCCTCGCCGAGGAGCCTGTGCCTATAGATGCATCAGACACGCCGGAAACGCTTCACGAGCGCTGCGTTGCAAGGGGCGTGTCAATGATAGGAGCGGTTCTGGACACCATGGCATCCGGATCTTGTAGGCCGGTCAGGTCCCCTGGTCCGGCTGTTCTGCGGAAATGGCCGTCGTCGCAGGAGCACAGCGCTCTATTACGCAGGCTGCATGCCACCGTCATCACATGACGAATCGGTAACAGCAAAACGCTTCCGCCGCATCGACGCAGATTTCATGGCCATGCACAGCCATCTGATGTTCCAGCATCGACAGGCTGAGATAGTGCGGCGGCTGACGCAACTGTGACACATGGCACTTCATGGCCTCTCTCTTAATCTCGACATAGTCCGAGATATCGACGTACAGATTAGGGTGAAACTTGTCCTGCTCGACATTCCAGAAATGGGTCGGACTGTCGTAGGCCACGACGATTCGTGGATAGTCGCAACCATTCTGCGTATGCGGTCGGCACGCCGTGAACCCTGCCCGAAAGACCGCCTCGTGATCCTGATTGTAGGATATTGACGGAAGCGCAACCATCGTCGGCCTAAAATGATCCATCCCGAGACGACTGCGACGGCAAATGGCATCGATCAGATCCCGCCGCCCCATCTTGTCAAGCCGAAGGTGCGTTTCTTCGTCCTCATATAAGATTTCTGCGTCGTCAACATTCATAGCCTTCATCCCGTCAAAGAATTCCTGGCGTCTAGTGCGAGCCGTAATCAAGGATGCAGCAGTGTCATACTGTACAAGGTTCGCAATCGTGACGCAGATCACGTTCACCTTGCCGCCATGGGCCTTGACCTTGGCGATTGTGCCGGCGCAGCCGAACACTTCGTCATCAGCATGCGGAGTCACAACCAACAACCGTTGCTTCGCCCAAAACTCATCTGGCAGCAGATGCATCATTGCTTGTCTCCGCGGAATGTAAAGCTCTTGCGTGTTGTCGCCACAGCTCCGGTTTCGAGGTGTTCCTGTCGAGGTACCACCCAAAGGCGGCAAACCCCAGGGTCAGCAATGCCGCTGCCCCGATCGCCCCTGCCGGGCTAAGGTGGCGAACCATCGCAGCGACACCACTGCATAGCAGGGCGATGGCCCCAAAGATCGCGAGCATTCCGCCATGCGAAACACCAAGAGCAAGGAGCCGGTGGGAAATGTGATCGCTGTCGCTGCATGCAATTGCGTCAATAACATTCTTAACAACCCCATGTCGTATCCTAAGCAGTGTTGTCAAGGCCAGATCATAGACCGGCACTGCAACAACAAGGAAACCGCTGATAAGCGAATTGACACTAACATCCGACCACTCCCCGAAAATGACAAGCACGGCCAACACGTAGCCAATGAAGAAACTCCCGGCATCCCCCATGTATATACGCGCGGGCGGCCAGTTGAAGTGAAGAAACCCGAGAACGCTCCCGGCCAAGGCAGCGGCAAGGAAAGCAAACCCCTTCTGCCAGGTGCTCCACCCGAACAGCAGCAGCGACACGGCGCTGATGAAGCAGATAACGCCTGCCAACCCGTCCTTGTTGTCTATCGCGTTGAAAGCGCTAGCCACTCCTGCAACCCAGAGAAAGGTAAGCGCAAAATTCAACAGCGGCCACGGGGTACGATTGAGACCAATCCCATACATGGCGAGCACTGCACATCCCGCAGCAAGTGCAAACAATTTGACCATCGCACTTACGTCGAACACATCGTCGAGAACCCCAACCATGGCAACCCCAACCCCGACAAGTGTGATGGCCCATATCTCCGGAGTCCTGCCATAGGAAAGACTAAGCGCCAAGACAGTGGATAGGACGATCGCTACACCGCCGAACAGTGGCACAGGTTGTTTCTGGTCCTTGCGAACGCCAGGATGATCCAAAACTCCGAACCAAAGGGAGAGCTTGCGCCCGACACACGTACCGTTGACCGCGAAAAAAAAGGCCAGCAGGAAAACGACCGCAGGTGGAACAATAGGAGCATACCGCCCGCTCCCAATGATTTGACCCAGAGCATCCATGTCGCTGTGCCGCTGTCCCAGTTACATCTCAAGTTGGCCGTATGCCCAGACGGCATAGTCCAGCGAATCGCCGTCTCCCGCGTCAGAGGCCTCAAGCACCAGCTCCTTAACCCCGTCAAGCTTCACATCTACCGGTTTCTCTCCGGCCACATAGGACAGGACTCCGCTGTCATAGAGCATCCTCCCATCGCCATAAACAGCAAAACGAACGGTTCCACAGTCTTTTCGTTGCAGCTCCCTTTCGATCGCTTCGATCTGCTCTTTCTCTCCTTTAAAAGCCGACACCAACACAGTAGCCGTAAACCGCTTGTAACGCCCCGCCAGATCGTAGGTCAGCTTGGACGGAGCAGGAGCCCAAATGCCACGGACGTACACTTTGCCACCGTTGTAGATCGGCAGCCCTCCCCATCTTGTCTCGTTGACCCTCAAAATGTCCTTCTTGTTGCAGGACGACGACACTGGACGCATCTCCTCAAGCACAATTGCCACTTCAGAGCCCGCGCTCTTGTTCGCTTTCAGCACATTGCCATCCTGTTCGGACTCTGCCTTTCGTTGCGTCAGCCATTCGCGCGCCTCCCTGTTGGCAGGCCACAACTCAAGAGCGCGACGACGGAGATTCAGCGCATCATCCTTTCGACCAGCATCCTCCGCTATGACCGCATTCCTGACCAACACATCAGAGGCTTCTGATAATGCAATCGCAACAGTGTCGAGCCGCCGCAACAAGTCTTCCGCCTTTGATCTGATCCTTACGACAGTCCTGTCTGGCGGCGCAGCGAGCAACTCCTCCAACAGATTCCTGAGCCGCTTCAGAGCTTCATCTTTCCGCTCCTGTTGACAGAGTGTTTCTACGGTTTCCAATTTGGCCTCATAGAATTCAGGATCAGTATTCAGCGCTCTTGAGTAATTCTCGACAGCTTTGTCGAAATCCCCCATCGTTCGGAACTTCCTTGCAGTGTCCGCATAGACTTTCGCCTGCATTCGCTTCGCAAGCTTTGCTTTCTGCGCCTCTTCCTCGGCCAGCTTGTTTTCTGCAGCGGCACTGTCGGTGTCAGCGGGCGAGGCTGCCACAGGTGTGGAAAAGCCAGAGTCTCCCTGCGCGTTTTCCGAAACGGACGAACATCCTCCAAGGGTAGCTGCAGATATTACGACCAGACAGCCAGCTATCCACCACCTCATCTCACGCCCAAGAACCGCAGTGCGTATCCGAATTGCTGACCAGCCATTCAACATGCGAACCTCCATCCTAAAGCACAACAAACGAGCAAAACTCGGTGTTCTCTATATCCCAATACCCCATCCACTTGCAACAAGAAGTTCGCAACAGGAAGCTCTGCGAAATTGCTCAAACTCGGGCAGATCGGTCGTGCGTGCCTGCTACCGGCGCATTTACGCGCTTTCCGCCAGGCGCACACTCGGAGCTTCCGGAGCCGCTGGAGCATTTCAACCGCAGTTGCGGGGCGCTTCTTCCAGAATGCGCTGTGCCTGTAGGGCATCCCTGCGCATCTGGAGCTGAAGCCCGGGAACCGAGGAGAACCGGCGTTCCGGCCGCAACCGTTTGTGAAAGAAGACCTCGAGATCCTGGCCGTACAGACACCCGTCAAAGCCAAACAGGTGCAATTCGATGACTGGCGGCTCCGATGGGTCTATGTTGAAGGTTGGCCTCACGCCGTAGTTCATCACGGCATTGAAACACTGCCGTCCGTGTCGGACCCTTACCGCGTAGACCCCGTACGGCGGGAGGACCTCGCTGGCGATTTCCAGATTGGCGGTCGGAAATCCCAATGTGGTTCCGATGCCGCGGCCCCGGGTCACCGTGCCGAGTACGCTGAAGCGACGCCCCAACATTCTCTCCGCCTCTGCCAGATGTCCGCTAACAACGGCTTGTCGAATGCGAGTGCTGGAAATCGGCTGCCCGTCACGGACGAGCGGGCGCACAACGCGTACGTGGAGTCCGGCGCTCCGGCCACGTCTGGCCAGCAGTTGAGGCGTGCCGCGACCCAGTCGGCCGAACCGCCAATTGTTGCCGGCGAGGACTTCTACCAGGGGCGGGGTACAGGCCAGCAACTGCTCTACGAAGGCATCTGCGTCGGTGGCGGCCAGAACCGGCGTAAAGGGCAGCATGAAACAGCCGTCCAGACCAAGTCGTTTGAAAAGCAAGAGCCGGTGTTCGTTGGAGGTAAGCAGCCGTGGAGCCCCGGCGGGATGGAGAACTTTGAGCGGATGGCGGTCAAATGTCAGAACCCAGGCTTCGCCATGTAGCCTGCGCGCCTGTCGAATGGCCTCCGTGAGGACCTGTTGGTGCCCTGTGTGGACGCCGTCGAAGAACCCCGCCGCGAGGACGACCGGCCTTCGTATCCGCCGGAGAAGAAGGAGGTCGCGTCGGCACTTCATCCCCGGATCAATCTCTCAATAAGCAGCCGCTGAAAAGGAATGACGCGTTCGGCCAATTGCTCAGGGGTCAGCGCCAGCACCTGATCCAGCGTCAACGCATCCTGAACAAGGTAGGAGCCGCTCTGCAGGCGGCGAAGCGACTTCAGGTGGGCGCCGCAGCCCAGCGCATCGCCAACCTCGGCGCAAAGGGATCGGACATAGGTTCCCTTGGTGCAGCGGATCAGGAAGGCAGCACAGGGCAGATCGAAAGAAACCATTCGAAACTCGTATATGTGAATCAGCCGTGCCTTGCGTTCGACGGTCTTTCCCTTCCGCGCGTGACGGTACAGGGGTACGCCGGCCACTTTGACGGCCGATACCATCGGCGGAGTCTGCATGATATCCCCGGTCAGCTTCTTCATTTCAGCCTCGACCTGCGCCGCGGTTACGGAGGCACAGTCCGCCTCCCGCAACACCTTGCCCTCAGCGTCATGGGAATCCGTTGTGACACCAAGGCGCAGCGTTCCTTCGTACACTTTGTCAGAACCTATAAACCCGTCGGCTAGTCTTGTGCCGCGGCCCAGCAGGATAATAAGCAGGCCGGTTGCCTGCGGATCGAGGGTGCCGCCGTGTCCAACCTTGTCCAGTCTGAAATGTCGCCGAATACGGTCCACGATGTCGTGTGAAGTGGGACCTGCCGGCTTATCGACCAGCAGCACCCCGTCGAGGGGGCTGCTTTCCGGCATTGGTGCGGGGCGGCGCGGGTGAGGACTTTGTCGGTATGTTGTCATGGTTTATGGCTCGCGGTATCAGGATTGGCTGGGGCTTCCCCGGCAGACGGCTCATCGTCCAGCCCCAGCCCCGAGAGAACCTGAAGGACGTGATCCCCCCGCTCGATTGAAGTGTCCAGCTCGAAAAATAGTCGCGGCGTGTACTTGAGCTTCAAGTCCCGGTTGATCAAGCTCTGCAGTTCTGGCGCTTTCTGCCGCAGGCGGTGAAGCATCCGGCCGCGCTCGTGTTCATGGCCCAGGATCGAGACGCCGACGTACGCCTGCCGGAGGGACGCACTGACTGTCACACGGGTGACGGTTACGGCGGCAAGATCCAACTGGTCGGCGGTCAGGACGCGAAAGAGCGACTCGCCGATCTCACGGCGAAGGAGCGCATTCACTCGGGTCAGGCGATCTACCGTCATGGCGACCTGCGGGCTGTCGGCGCGAGCGCCGAACGGCCGGTCCTTAGAGGGTCTGCTGGATTTCCTCGATCTCGTAGAACTCGAACGTATCACCTTCGGCGTAGTCCGTGTAGCGGCTGAGGCGAATACCGCATTCCTGCGGCTCCTTGATCTCGCTCACGTTGTCCTGGAAATGCCTGATCGAATCGATAGATCCCTCGAACAAGCATTCCTTGTTGCGTACAACGCGGACCTTCGATTTCGTAGTGGCAAAACCGCTCGTGATCTGGCAACCCGCCACCTTGCTGCCCTTGCCGACGGTGAAGACCTGTTTGACAGATGCACTGCCGGTCACTTTTTGGCGGATGATCGGCTTCAGAAGCCCCGCCATGCCCTTCTCCACTTCATCCAGCAGGTTGTAGATGATCTGATGCAGGCGAATTTCCACCCCTTCGCGCTTGGAGGCAGCCTCGACACCAGGCTCCTTCCCGATATGGAACCCGAGAATGACGGCATCCGACGCGCTTGCAAGCATGACATCGTTGAGCGTGATGTTGCCGGTCGTTCCCAGCAGTATGTTCAACGAGACCTTGTCGCTCTTGATCTGACGAATGGCATGGGTGATGGCCTCAATGGAACCCTGCGTATCGGCCTTGATAATCACAGGCAGTTCAAGGCGCTCACTTTCCTTCATCTTCTCAAACAGCGTTTCGAGCGACGCTTTCCGTGGAACGACAACTTGCTCCTGAAGCTGCTTCGATACCTCGCGCTCAGCCGCATCGCGAGCCATGCGGTCATTGGGCATGACCTTGAATTCCGCGCCGGCATCGGGGACACCTGGAAGTCCCAGACAGCGCACCGGAATGCCCGGCAGGGCCGACTTGACCTTAAGCCCGTGATCGTTGATCAGTGCACGAACCCGGCCCCATAACCGGCCGCACACCACCGTGTCTCCGACGTTCAGTGTACCGCTGGTGACGAGTACGTTGGACGTGGGTCCCATTCCGGGCTGCATCTGGGCCTCAATAACAAAGCCCTGCGCCCGTCGCTTTGGGTTGGCCTTCAGCTCCAGCACGTCGGCTTGAAGCAGGATCATGTCCAGAAAGTGGGGAATGCCTTCGCCAGTGACTGCGCTCACGCGGCAACAGACAACATCGCCACCCCATTCCTCCGGCGACAACCCCTCAGCCTGCAGTTGCTGCATAACGCGTTCTGGATTGGCGCTCGGAAGATCGATCTTGTTCATGGCAACCATGACGGACACTTCCGCGGCCTTCGCGTGGCGGATCGCCTCCTTCGTCTGAGGCATAACGCCATCCGCGGCGTCCACAATGATCACGGCGATGTCGGTTAGATTCGCGCCCCGCGCACGCATGGCGGTGAACGCAGCGTGTCCAGGCGTATCGAGGAATGTGATGGGTCGTCCGCTAACGTCAACTGTGTAGGCACCAATGTGCTGGGTAATGCCGCCGTGCTCCCCCTTGGCCACAGTCGTGTTGCGGATCTTATCCAGAAGCGAGGTCTTGCCGTGGTCAACGTGGCCCAGGAATGTCACCACAGGCGGGCGGGGCATAAGACTTTCCGGCCGGTCCACCTCTTCGCCCGTGGCGTCCTTCACCGGTTTCAGGAGTACGTGCTCGTGTGACTTCTTCTCGTGCTCCAGCGTAAACCCGTGCCGTTCTGCAAGTTTCCGGGCTACAGTAACATCAAGGCGCTCATTGATGGAGGCAAGGACATTCATGCTCATCAATTCTGCGATGAGCTTGTTGGGCCTTGCACCCATGCAATTTGCAAGATCCCTTACGATAATCGGTCCCTTCGCCTTAATGACGTTGCCGAATACGGAAATATCCGCGGCCGCTTCGTGTCGCGCCGACGACTTCCTGGAGCCTTCCGCAGCGGCTTTGGATACTGGCGCGTCCGCGGTCGGACTCTCGACCGCAGGCGGCAGGCCTTCGTCTGCGTTCGCCTCATCCGGAGAAGGTTCGGCAACGGGGGCCGGGGCGGGTGTTGGTACGGGTGCAGGTACGGGTGCAGGTACGGGTGCAGGTGTAGACACTACGGCGGCTATTGGAATGACAGGAGCCGCCGCCACTGCGGGGGGCGGTGCGGAAGGCACTGGGGCGGGTGGCGCCTTTGGGACGGCAACCACCATCTTCTTGACGGGAGGCGGAGGAGCCTGAACCGTCTTCGGGAGCATCATCGCAATTTGACGGGCGACGATCTCGCTCTCCTTATCCAAGACGCTCATGTTGTTCTTGACGTCAACATGCGCTTCCTGGAGTTTGGCCAGCAGATCCTTGGCGCTGACGCTATACTCCTTGACGAGCTCGTGAACTCTCATACTATTCCGCTTTGCTTTCCGGCACCACCTGGCGGGCGGCGGCGGCTTCGTAAACAGCTTGGGCTGTCTGGATGTCGAACCCAGCCATTTCTGCCATATCACTCTCTTCAGACGCCAGGATTCCTTCCGTGGTAAGGAATCCCGCCTTCACCAGCTTTTGTGCATTGTCAATTCCGATGCCTTCGATGGCGGCCAGATTGGCAGTCGCCTTGGCCACCTTCTCCTCGAATGTAACGTTGCTCTCGTCCTTCTGAATGTCGACCTTCCACCCAAGGAGTTTGGCAGTGAGCCGGACGTTCTGCCCACGCTTGCCAATAGCCAGCGAAAGCTGGTCGGCATCCGTCAACACATGCAACGTGTTCTTCTCGGGCTCAATGGTGACCTTCAGCAACTTGGCTGGAGAAAGCGCGTTTGTGACGTAGGTCTTGACGTCGGAACTCCAGCGTATGATATCGATCTTCTCGCCTGAGAGTTCCCGAACAATGTTCTTCACCCGGATGCCTCGCATACCCACGCAGGCTCCGACCGGATCCACTTTCTCATCCTTGGAGGTGACCGCTATCTTGGTACGGTACCCCGGTTCCCTGGCAATGCCTTTGACCTCAACGATGCCGTCAGCTATTTCCGCCACTTCCAGCTTAAACAGAGCGCGAACGAAGTCCGGATGACTTCTGGAAAGAATAATCTGCGGTCCCGCCGTGTTGGCCTGAACACTCAACACAAACGCGCGGATACGGTCGCCAACCTGATATTCTTCGGTGGGCACCCGCTCCTTGGACGGCACAATCGCCTCTCCTCGACCCAGATCGACAACTACGTCGCTGCGGTTGAACTGCCGGACCGAACCACTGACGATATCGCCGACGCGATTCTTGTACTCCTCGAAAACGTTGTCTTTCTCGGCTTGCCTGATCTTCTGGATGATGGCCTGTTTGGCCGTCTGAGCGGCTATCCGACCCAGATTCTTCGGCTTTACCTCGACCTCGATCATGTCGCCAATTCGGGCATCCGGCTTGACCTTGCGCGCTTCTTTCAGTTCGACTTCCGAATCCTTCAGAAACACGTCCTCCACCACTTTCATCGGCGCAAATGCGTGGATATCGCACGTCTTCCTGTCTATCTGGATACGCAGGTTGTCATTGGGGCCAAAATCCTTCTTGGAAGCGGATTGCAGCGCAAACTCCACCGCCTGAACCAGGGTCTCCCGGTCAAGTCCGCGCTCCTTCTCCATGTAATTCAGTATGGCAAAAAGTTCGTTATTCATGATTCTCTCCCCGAACTCAGCACACGGGCTCTTCCAGCCCATTAAACGGAAAAGAGTGGGTAAATGCCCACTCTTTCCCTTGAGGCCCAGTTCAAGAGCCCCACTACAGTACCAGCCCGTCGCGGGGAGTCAAGTGCCGAATACAAAAACTCGGTTGCGCTTTTTTGTTGACCCGCACAGGTACGCGGCTATCATAGCACGCTTTTCAAGGACAAGGAGTTCAGAATCTATGCCGCACACCAAGAGTGCAGCCAAGCGCGCAAAACAGAGTGTCGTTCGCCGGACAAGCAACCGGGCGGCCAAAGCTACCATTCGCACCCTCAGCGTCAGGCTGGGCGAAGCCGTTGAAAACGGTGATAAGGCCAAGGCCATGGAGGTGTTCCGGGCTTTTGCATCTTCACTGGATAAGGCGGCAAAGAGGGGCACGCTCACGGCCAATAACGCCAGCCGCCACAAGGCGCGTGCATCGGCGGCTCTGACGAAGATCAAGGCGTGATTGCCTTTCTCTTCTACCAGAATTCGACTACGCTCTCGACGATGTTGTGAGCGAGGTCCTGTGCGGCTTCGGGAGTGGCGCTTCTCTTTGCCGTGGTCAGGTCAGACCCTGGTAGAAAAGTCGCCTCTCCCACCACAGTCCTCTTGAGCAGTTCTCTTCCATTCCGCTGGCTCGTTAGAACCAGCTGGGCCTTGATCCTCAGACGATACTCGCTGGGCGACTTGGCGCTATCACGCTCATAACTAATTGGTTCCGTCGAGAAGGACTGAATCGAAACCTTCAGCAGAACGTCGGCATCCGTTGCGCCGGCAATGGAAAGATTTCCGTCCTTCTGGAACTCGTTAAGTGCTACCCGCGTGGTTTCGATTTCGACCAGCGGTTCGCCGGAATGGTTCGCGAACGTTGGCACATGCACTGTGCGAATCTCCAGCGGCAGGGATGTGCCAACACGATAGCCGAGGCAACCGGCAGTGGAAAGTGCGGCGGCAAGTGTGCAAAGCGCGACGGGGGAGATCCGTACGCCTCTCATTTTGACCCCTTCTTCGGCTGCAACTCCAACTGGTCCACGCGGGAACGGGCGGCTTCCGCCAGCGGCGTGTCGGGAAATTTCCGGATGAAATCCCGGTAGGCTATGTTAGCCGCATCCGGCTTGCGGACGATCCGGTCATAGTAGACGGCCCGGTCGTAGTACTGACGAGCCAGGAAACTGCGCCGTTCCTCCAGATGAGCCCTGGCTACAACGGCGTATTCACTCCTCGGAAAATCGCGCAGGAATCCGGAAAGCGCGGAAAGAGCCGAGCGGCAGCTCTCCTCATCGCGCGAGTTATCGCGCGATATCTGGCGCCAGCATTCGGCGCGACGGAATGCCGCCTGCTCAGCCACCGAGGTCAGCGCGTGCCGCTGCATGACACCCTCGTAGGCCAGAATGGCCAGTTCACGCTCGCCATCCTCTTCCTGGATCATGCCTATCTGAAATTGGACCTCCGCAGCGTGCTTCCAAAAGGCGGCGTTCCTGACTATGGCTTCATAGAGGGGAAGTGCGTTCCCGGGATCTGCGAACCCCCTGAATCCAAGGAATGCCATGCGGCGCCGTGCACGAACGGCGTTGGCAACCTGGTACTGGAGGGTCAGTACGTCTTCAAACGGAAATCGCCCCGGGAAGTGATCCACCAGATACTGCAATTCGTTGAAGGCTGCATCGTACTTGCGGCGCACGATGAGCGTTCTGGCATAACCAAGCTGCGCCTCGGGTGCCTCAGGAGAATCATGCCATTGGTGTACCAGCGCGAGGTATTCGGCGCCGGCGGCCTTCAGACGACCGGCCTTGTTGCACTCATCAGCGTACGCAAGCTGATCGACCGCCGTCGAGGCCGTCGGCCTGTGAAACATGCTGTGCTCACGACGCTCGGCCTTTTCGACACCGCGCTTGGGTTGCGGAGCCGGTTCCTCCTTCGTCTGCGCCGGAGCGGTGCCGGCGGCGAAAAGCAAGAGACCAATGAACAGCGGAAGGGTTCGATACGTTGACATGCCCTGAAGACTAGGCCGCGGAACCGACTTTGGTCAAGCTCCGAATCGGGTGTCTACATGGCGAGAAGCACCGAAAAATACCCCGTGGTGAAATGTCGCAAAATGGTGCTTGACCTTGATGCGGTATCCGGTAAAAAGTGGCCGGTCTTCGAAACTCGCTATTCGCACGGGGAATGACCATGAAGGATCCATCCGAACTCAAGTACACGCGGACGCACGAGTGGGCCTGTTCGAAGGGTGCCAGGGTCGTGGTCGGCATAACCGATTACGCACAGGCACATCTGGCAGATATCGTGAACGTCGAATTGCCGGAACCCGACGACCATCACTACGAGGCAGGGGAGGAGTGTTGCGTGATCGCTTCGCTGCGGACATCACGCGCCTGCCTCATGCCGGTGGCGGGCACCATTGTTGCCATTAATACGGAATTGCTCAGCCGGCCCGAAGTCATCAACAGCGCCCCATACGCCGAGGGATGGCTCGTCGAAGTCAAGCCCGACAGGATCGAAGACCTCCGGGACCTGATGGATATTGACGAGTATGAGGCCTCGCTTCCCGAGGAGGAAGAGGAATAGACGGGGGGCGTAGTGATCTGGGTGTACGGATTCGGGCTGGGTTTGGGTGCCTACCTGTTCGGTGCGATCCCGTTCGGGCTTCTGGTGGCGCGGTCGAAAGGCGTTGACATTCGCAAGGTTGGAAGCGGCAATGTCGGGGCGACGAACGTCTTTCGATCGGTCAGCAAGCCGCTGGGAATTGTCACTTTCTTTCTCGATGCATTCAAGGGGTTTGCGCCGGCCTTCTTTTTTCCCGGGTTGCTGGCATACGCAACGGGCGTCACCGGCTCGGAGATGCTGGCGGTGGTTTACGGAGTGGCGGCGGTTGCCGGACATAACTGGCCGATTTATCTGCGCTTCAAGGGCGGCAAGGGCATAGCGACCAGCACCGGGGCACTTCTGGGGTTTGCGCTCCCGGCGGCGGCAATCGGTCTTGGGATATGGCTGGCTGTCTTCATTGTCAGTCGTTATGTTTCCCTCGCGTCGATCGCCGCATGCTTGGTGGTGCCCGCCGCAGGCTGGGTCTTGTGGGCGTGTCATCGCATGGATACCACGGCTGTTCCAATTACTTTGACGGTCTTGGGGGTCGTAGGCGTCTGGCGGCACAAAAGCAATATTAGACGCCTGCTGGATGGCACAGAGCACCGATTCGGCAAGCAGAAATCGGCGTAGCGGCGATGCCGTCACCCGTGCATGCCGTCGTCAGGGGGCGGATGGGGTATGAGTCTTCGAATTTCCATTCTTGGTGACGGAGGATGGGGCACGGCGCTGGCGCTCGTTCTTCATGAGAACCGACACGCCGTGACCGTGTGGGGGCCGTTTTCTGGCCAGGTCGCGGCCATTCGCGAGGCCAGAGAAAACCGTGCCTTCCTGCCCGGCGTGCCGCTGCCTGGATCGATCAGGTGGACGGCAGATCGTGGAGAAGCCGTGGGCGGCGCGGATGTCGTTGTGCTCGCCAGTCCTACCAAGTTCATGCGCCCGGTTCTGGAGGGTTTTGCCGGCCTGCTGCCGGCTAATGCCCGCGTGGTCAATGTGGCCAAGGGGCTGGATCCGCAGACGCACCAACGCATGACCGAGGTTGCGGAGTCCGTGCTCGGAAAGCGCGCCGTGGCCGTGCTGTCAGGGCCCAGCCATGCCGAGGAGGTCGCTCGCCGCGTGCCAACGGCGGTTACGGTGGCCTGTCGCGAGAGCGCCGTAGCCCAGGAGCTGCAGCAGCTCTTCACCAACACCTTTTTCCGTGTCTACACGACCGAGGATGTGATAGGCGTCGAACTCGGCGGCTCGCTCAAGAACGTGATTGCCGTCGCCGTGGGTGTCAGCGACGGCATAGGGTTCGGCCACAACACGCGGGCAGCGCTTATCACACGGGGCCTCGTGGAGATTACGCGCCTGGGATGCGCGCTGGGCGCCAGTCCCGCCACGTTCTCAGGATTGAGCGGTATGGGCGACCTTATCGTGACATGCACCAGCCGTCTGAGCCGCAACTGGTCGGTGGGATACCGTGTCGGCCAGGGCGAATCCGTCGAGTCCGTGGTGGGCGGTTCGCAGCAGGCGATCGAGGGTGTGTGGAATTGCTCCACGGCGCTGGCCGTGGCCCGCGAACGAAACATTCAGGTTCCCGTCACCGCAGAAGTTCATGCCATCCTCCAGGAGGGAAAGCCGCCGCGCGAAGCGGTGAAATCCCTCATGATGCGCGATCTCAAGCCGGAAAGCTGAAGCCGCCGCTATCGAAGGAATCAACTCATGAGTCAGCAACACATCAATCGTCTCGTAGAGTTCATCGGCAAGGATTATCAGAAAATGTACCGGGAGCCGGGCGGTGAGATCCGGCACCCGTTCCTGACGCCGGGCAGCGACCAGTATTGTGATGTCCTGTGGGACTGGGATTCCTGGCTGACCGACGTAGCCTTGCGGCAAATCGTACGGCGGCAGGGCGATCCCGCCGAGGGACAGAAGTTGGCGGTGTACGAGAAGGGATGCATTCAAAACTGGCTCGAATTTGCCAAACGCAGCAGTTGCGTGGGTTGGGTGCCCATCTGGGTGAACCGGACCGGGAACACCGTTCCGCAAGACGTCTATGCGCAGAACATGCACAAGCCATGCCTGGTACAGCATGCCGCCTTTATCGTGCGCGAGAACCAGGGGGATCTGGAGTGGCTGCGCGAGAATATCATGTTCCTCCAGTATTTCGTGAATAACTACCGCAACCACCACCGCCATTCCTGCGGGCTCTACTTCTGGCAGAACGACGCGGCGATCGGAGTGGACAACGATCCCTGCACCTTCGGACGGCCACCGCGCAGCAGCGGCTCCATCTATCTCAACTGCATGATGTACAAGGAGCTGCTCGCGCTGGTCTACCTGCTTGAACTCGCGGGGCTGGATGAGGTGGCCGCGCAGTACAAGGCGGACGCCGAAGCGCTGAAAGCCGCCGTCCGTGAGCACTGCTGGGACGAACGGGACGGCTTCTACTACAGCGTGGACCTGAACCTGACGTCGCCCGAGACGCAGCGGTGGACCGCGCATTCCGGGCAGGTGCGGGACTGGCCCTGCCTGATCCAGCGCATCGGTGTGTGGTCGGGGTTCATGGCCATGTGGGCGGGTATTGCGACGCCGGAACAGGCGAAGCGCATGGTGCTGGAGCACTATGGCAATACCCGTACCTTCAATGCGCCGTTCGGCATCCGGACGCTCTCGCGCATGGAGAAGATGTACAACCTGCGCGCGGCTGGAAATCCCTCCTCCTGGCTGGGGCCGGTCTGGGGGATCTCGAACTACATGGTCTTCCGTGGACTGGTGCGCTATGGATTTGATGCGGAGGCCCGTGAGTTGGCCGGCAAGACGATCGCCCTGTTCGGGACGGACCTGGAAAAGCATGGAGGCCTGCACGAGTACTACCAGCCAGAGAACGGTGCGCCGATCCTCAACCACGGCTTCCAGAACTGGAACTACCTGGTTCTGAACATGATCGCCTGGCTGCGCGGCGAGGCGGTGGTAGAGGAGTTCTGAAATGTATCGTTGCTTGAATGCCGGAAACGTTGGGGTTTCTCTCAATTGGGAGTCTTGTTTGCCGCTGGCAAGAGCCGCCGGATTCACAGGCTTTGACATTCCAGTGACTCCGGAAACGGATTGCGGAAAGGTCCGGGATCTGTTGGCTGCCCACAATCTGAGACCCGGCGGACAGCCGCTGCCATTCGATTTCCGCGGAAGCGAAGCCGCATTCCTCAACGGGCTGAAGACGCTCCGGGCTGTGGCCGAAAAGGCCGCTGGGATCGGCCAGACCCGGTTCTATATCTGGATCTGGCCATATTCGGACACATTGGCGTTCAAGGATAATTTTCGCTTTCACGCCGACCGACTCGGTCAGGCGGCGACAATAATGCGGGATGCCGGTTGCCGGCTGGGCCTGGAATTCCTCGGCCCGCGGCATTACCGGGAAGGGCACCCTTTCAGCTTTGTCCACACCCTCGGCGGCATGCTGGATCTCGCGGACGCCATCGGGCCCAACGCCGGCCTGTTGCTCGATTCCTGGCACTGGCACACCTCACTGGGAACCGTTGACGAAATCCGCGCGCTGAAGAACGAGCAGGTCGTCTACGTCCACATCAACGACGCGCCACGCGGCATTCCGGTCGAAGATCAGTACGACTACGTTCGCGCCGTCCCCGGGGAAACGGGCGTTCTCAATCTGCCCGGTTTTCTCGACGCGTTGCGCACCATCGGCTACGACGGACCAGTCGTCCCGGAGCCGTTCGTTTCCGCACTGTCAGCAATGCAGCCTGAAGCGGCGCTTCGCCGGGTGGCCACGGGGCTGGATCGCATTTGGGATGTGCGGCCCCGCCCGCCCCTCCCCTCGACGATGAAGGTCTTGGCGACCGGTCGCCGGAAAGCCTGGCTGGTTGATCTGCCCGTGCCACGTCCGCAGGGCAATGAAGTGGTCGTGAAGCTGCATGCCTGCCCTATCTGCGGCAGCAACTTGGGTGCCTTTCTTGGGGACGGGGAATGGGTCAATACCGGACACGAGGGCGCGGGCGAGGTGGTGGCGGTGGCGGAGAGTCAGCGACTGCGTGTTGGCGACCGCGTTGCCTTGGCGCCGCTCAACGCCTGCGGCCGTTGTTCAGACTGCCTGCGCGGCGACGTCATCTTCTGCAGGAACCGGCCGGCCATTCACGGAACCTTCGCACCGTTCACCCGCGTGGCGGACGTGATGTGCGCCAAAGTTCCCGATGACCTGGACTATGATCACGCCTCGCTGATGGGCTGTGCGCTGGGGCCTGCCTACGAGGCCATCAAACGGCTGGGGGTTGGCGGTCTCGACACGCTGGTGGTCAGCGGCCTGGGGCCAGTAGGACTCGGCGCATCGGCACTAGCCTCAGCGATCGGCACACGCGTGGTTGCACTGGATCCCGAACCATTCCGTCGGGAACTGGCGGCAAGGATCGGCGCGGCAGTAACGCTGGACCCGTCGGCTCCCGACATCAGGGAAGCGTTGCTCCGCGCGGTGGGGGCCGATGGCATCCGCAAGTCCATCGACTGTTCCGGCAAGGAATCAGCCGAACGCCTGTTGATCGATCTGGCTTCCATCCGGGGAGCGGTCGCATTCGTCGGCGAGAACGGGGGCACAATTCCCCTTTCCCCAAGCCGCGATATGATCCGCAAAGGGCTGACGCTTCTTGGCTGCTGGCATATGAACATGCTCGACGCTCCCGACCTGATCGAATTTCTTCGGCGTCATCCGGCCAAAGCCGGGTTGTTGATCTCGCATCGCTTTGCCTTCGACCACGCGCAGGAGGCATTCGAGGTATTCGCCTCGCGCCAGACCGCCAAGGTAATCCTGCATCCATGACTTCGGCGCGTTTCTATCTATCAGCGAGTTTGGAGCACACATGAAAAATGCCTTGCTAGTTCCCGATCCCGAGCGACTCCGCCGCAAACTGACGAATCCCCCACCCTTACTGGCGAAACTCCAACGGCGTTTCCAGGAACGGCTTGCCGCGGATCCTGAGTTCCGCCGGCATCACATCTTCCTGCCCGCGCTGCTCGGGGATCCGGCCGCCATTGCCGAAGCGAGGGAGCAGATCGTCACGCTTGCGGCAGACCCCGTCGAGTTGGCCACCACCCGGCCCGGCGCCCGGACGCCGCCGCAGAACAGTCTCGATCATCATATCTGGTGCATCGCCCCGCGGGCCATGCGCATCGCCGCCTATTTCACGTGGCTTGACCTTCACGGCGTCTGGACGCCCGCGGAGCGTTGCACGATCGGCGCCGGGTTGCTGGACTTCTTCGACAACCATGTGATCCCGGTCTTGCGCGCGCGCACCCCCGGCGGACACAATCAGCAGTTCTCGATGACATTCTGCAGTACCGTCGTTGGACATGCCTTTGCGGATGTGGACGGGGTTGCCGAACGCGCCTGCCGGTTGCGAAACTGGGCGTTCCCGAAGTTAACGCAGACGCTTGGACTCCTTCCCGCGAGCGGCTACTCCGGCGAAGGGACGACCTACCAGTCCGACGTGGTCGCGGCTTTGACCCTGTGGGCAGGCGTCTTTCTCAAACAGATCGGCGAACACGACGTCTGGAACCGCCGCTGGACGCCCAACGGATGGCGTATGGCCGACACGCTGCGGATGGAGGCACTGATGTGCAGTTGCGGCGGATGGCTGCCGCCGTGGGATCAGTACGGCTGGCAGCGGGTTCACAACTTGGCCGCACGCACGCTCTGGGCGGAGCTGTCCGGCGATGCCGGAATGCTGCGCATCGCCGAGGACGCCTGGGACGAGCCGCACCACCTGGCCTGGCGGCCCGACGACCGGCTGTGGACGCTGATCTACTGGCCGGAGGAGGAGGGGGAACGGTGGTCTGTGGTCGGTGATCGGTTACCGGTAACGGAGCGTCACGTCTCAGCATCGCCTGGACAAGGGCATAGTCAGCCGTCCGACAACCGAAAACCCACAACCGACAACCGGACACCGAACACCGTTCTTTCCGGCTGGAGTGTTCCGGTGGTCGGCGCCGCAGTCGAGCACCTGCCGCGGCGGCTGCGCGTCATGGCGGCCTGGGATGAATGCTCCGGCAGCCTCCAGGGCCTCGGCCGCGCCCAAGTCAACCCGAACCACCTGATGATCGACCTGGCCGGCGAACCGGTCACAGGCGACGGCTGGGATCTTGTCGGCCTTCGGCTGACCTCTGATGAGGCGCGCGAACGAACGAGGCACGCTCTCCCGCCGGTCCAGATGGAAATGATAGCAAGGCAGTACGGCAGCTTCGAGCGATGGGTGCGCGCGAGTGAGAACGGATTTCTGGGCGCATCCTGCGCGATCATCGTGGACGGCTGGGACAGCTACTTCCCCCGCAAGGCCCGGCAGGGACAACTGGTGTTCGAGCGGCGGACACCGGAACGGCACACGTTCGCCGGCGAGGCGGCCCCGTACTATCAGCCGGCCTTTGACGTGACGCGGATGCGGCGTACCGTTTCGATGGGCGCTTCAGGCGTCACCTGGATCGTGGACGACATCCGGTCCGGGTCTCCGCACATGTTCACATGGCGGATGTGGCTGCGTGGCGGCTTGCGCCAGGCCGGCCCGCAGGCCCGGCGGCTCGATCTTCAATCCGGAGTCGCACTGGCTCTCGGCTGGCGTGTTGAGACGGAGGGAGAGGCCCGGCCTGTTGATGTTCGCGCCGAAAAATGCGAAGCCTATCCGCTGGCGCCGGACGATCCTCGGACCCACTGGCCCAGCAAGAATACCACGCGCTGTGAAGTGAACGCGACAGGACGGCGGGTCCGCTTTGTAACCTGCCTGGTGCCGGAGGGGGTCGACGGATTGCAGGTGCGGCAGATGGCACCCGAGACCTGGGAGGCGGTCTGGGCCGGCGGAGCCGACACCTTCGTCCTGCCACCCGAGGTGGAAGCTACGCCGGATCCCGCTCCGATCGTCGGCGCCCAGATTGCGGCTGAAGAAACCGTCTGCGATCTCGACGAGGCGCCCTATGGGCTGATCGCCGAACCCGATGCGGTGCTGCTCGCGGCGCTGGACAGCCCGCCGGTTGAGGCCTTTCGCCGCACCGGGGCGGCCATGCTGACCCTGACGATTCGAGGATGCGCAGACGCCATGCCCAAGATCATGGCCCTGCTGGAAGATGCCCGCCAGAACTACACGGTCCACTCCGTGGCCGCCTGGTGCCTGGGGCGCGCGCAATACCGGCCCGCGCTTGAGCTGCTGCGAAGGGTCTCCCACATCCCCGAGGTCAACACGGCCCTCCGTGCCGGTTGGGCGGTGGAGCGGATGGAAGCAAGTAAGAGGAGGTAGGGAACCATGGATCTGCGAAAGCATGCTCGTCTATCGCTCAAATTCCTGGAAACGGCCACCAACCCGGCCATGCAGGATCTGCCGTATTTCTGGATCGACTTTGTGCGGAATCCGCCGGAATTTGTTCATTGCATGGTGTTTGACGATGTCGAAAACTTCGGGCGCTGGCTCTACGCCATCAAGGCGGCGCAGGTCGTCAGCGGGACGGATGGGGCCGAAGGCACCCGCCGCGCGATGATTCGCGAGATTGATCGCCGTCGGAACGGCCCGTATGGTCTCGTCTACACTTCGGCCTACAGCGAGAAGTTCTGCCGCGGCTTCCTTGGCCATCACGCCTGGCTCTGGGGCAACCGCTCCGTCCTCCAAGGATGGGTCCTGTGTTACCGCTTCGCCAGCGATGCCCGCGAGCGCGAGGAGATGAGGCAGCGCATCGACACCATGGTCTCCGGTATGAACGAATTCGTCGTCCGGATCGGCGACTGCGTCTATTTCCCATCCCTCACGCCCACCCGTGACTTCCGCAAGCGCGACGACTACATCGAGCCCCGGGAGGCTGCAGGAAAACACTGGAACGCCATGTACGGCTCGGCGGAGCCGGACGACCCGCGCATGCTGCCGCACATCAGCGACAGCGTCGGCGGAATGATCGCGCCTCTTGTTCAGTGGTACGAAGCGACCGGGAATCAGACCGCCCTGGATCTAGCGGTCGGCATCAGCCGCACCATGGTGAAGCATCACCACACCAAGGGAGACCTGACGAATCCAATCGGCTGCTTCTCCAACAATCACGGCGTGCTCAACGCCGTGGCGGGCGTGCTGGCCGCCAACCGACACGTGCCCGACCGCCACCACCGGATCTGGGCCAAGACGCTCTGGGAGTACTACGTGGCCCGCTGTGCCTCCTCGTTCGGCTGGGCGCCGGAGAATGAGCGGGTGGACTACACGCGCCCGCTGGAGCGGCCGTCCTGTGAAGGCTGCGCCACCGTTGACATGGTTCGCGCCGGCGTCGAGCTGGCGCGCGCCGGCTTTTCCGAGTCGTGGGACATGGTGGAGCGTTTCACTCGCAACTACATGACCCAGGCACAAATCCAAGATGACGTGAAACCGTTCTCCCTGGAAGGCGTGCCACTCAACGATGTCAGCCGTGGCGGCATCGAATGCGAACCTGAAGCCTTGCGCGATCGCCGCGATATCTACACCCGCTGCATCGGCGCTTTGGCCGGCTGGGGCGCTCCGAACGACGTGCTGGACCCGCACGGCCGCTTCGCGATGTGCATCCAGAACTGCTGCAGCGGTCACTTGCCTCTGGGAATGCTCGACGTGTGGAGCCAAACGGTCGTGCGCGACTCCGAGGGTGTCCGGATCAATCTGCTTCTGGACCATGAAAGCCCGGACGGTTCGGTAAAGGATCATCAACCCACCGACGGCCGACTGGACATCCGGATGAAACGGGCCGGCACCGTGCGTGTGCGCATTCCCGACTGGGTTCCGGATGCCAAGGTGGCGATCCGTGTGGATGGCCGGGGCGTTCCGGCGGTATGGGAAGACAGGCCCAGTCGCTACATTCGCGTGAGCGACGTGGCCGCTGGAAGTACGGTTGCGGTGAACTATCCGTTGCGAGCGCAGACAATGACGGAGCGACTTGGCGGCGAACTCTACACCACGCAATGGAAGGGCGATACGGTGGTTGGAATCGAGCCGCCGGGGCGGTTCATTCCAATCTTCAATGGACGCAAGGACTGAGCCTGGAACGAGCCGTTGGCGTGGTAAGACTATGGCTTCAGCAGCTTGGCGGCGGCCTCCGCCACGGGCCCCTTCGTTGACGTTGCTGCATTCTTGAGGTAGAGCTTCCCCGCGCCGCCGGCCTGAAGAATCGTCGCCTTGGCCGCCTCGAATTCCACCTTGTTGGTCGAGCCAAGGCTGTTGATCGCCGCCGGCAGGAGCGCGACCTCGGCTGGCAGGAGCGCCGTGCTCAACGCGTTGGTGGAGATAAGCTGGCGAGTGAAGCCCGGCCCGCTCCAGAGAAGCGCAATGTTGTTCTGTCCGTCATTGCCGAACTGCAAGTCCACGCGGACCTGGTGCGTTCCGCTGCTCAGAACGATCGCGTTGGTCCAACTCTGCCCGTCGCCCGGAACCTGCTGGAGCGGGAGGGGCTTGGCGTCCATCCACAGTTGGACCTGGGCGTGTGCCCGCTGCACATACATGACATACGCGCCAGGCTGGTTCACGAGCAGCGTTCCGGTCCACCGAGCGGAGATGTCGCGCTGTTGGTTGTTAGGCGCCGGGATGCGGCTATTCTCTATATTCACGGCAGCTTCAATCCGCGCAGCCAGTTGTCCATCAAACAGTTGTCCGGTGTAGTAGCGGCCCCTCAAGCCCATCACGGGCGCTACAAACGGAGCCCCGAGTGCCGCCGCGCGTGCGACAACGGCTGCATTGGGCGAAGCGCCGGCCGCTTCCACATAGGCTTTCAACTGTTCATATCCCTTCGGGTCCTTCGTGAGTTTGTTGAACTCTTCGGCGCTGCCGCCGCAGGCACGATCCAGAACCATGCAGAGCATGGCAGCTTCCGGAATCATCCGGAACGAGTTGTCGTTGCGAACCGCTTCATAGAGTGGCACCGCGAGATCCGGCGGGATAAATCCGCCCAGCTCGCGGAGGCTGTCGAAGAGGTCCGGCACAATTGCGGAATCCGGAGCCTTTCGGATGCGTTCCACCAGCAGGGCCGCGGCGAGGGCGTCGTACTGCTCGGCCAGGATCGCGGCGGCGGCCTTGGCGACCGGATCGGGCTTGTACCGGATCGCGTTACGAAGGAAGTGAAGGCCCGCATCACCGGACTGGAGCAGAGTCGCCTTGGCCGCGCGGACCTCCGCCCAGTTCGTGGAGGTAAGGCTGTTGATGGCGCCGGGGAGTTTGGCGAGTTCGCTCTGCCAGAGCGGGGTGCGCAGAACGCTCGGGGGGATGATCTGTTTGCCGATGCCGGGGCCGTTCCAGTAGAGCGTGAGCTGGTTCCAATCGCCGCCGAGCTGGGCATCCAGACGTATCCGGTGCGTGCCTTTCGCGAGGGTGATCGTGTTGGTATAGCTGTTCTGATCACCCGGAACCTGCTGGAAGGACAGATTCCTTTCGTCAATCCGCAACTGTGCTTGAGCCTGCGCGCGTTCCACCCAGATGACATAGTCGCCCGGCTGGGTGACCAGCAAGGTTCCCGACCATCGCGCGGAAAGATCCCGCTGCCAGTTGGCGGGAACCGGGTATTGCTGGTTCCGGAAACTGACCGAGGCATCGGCCCGTTCCGTTGCCAGTTCGTCCCGCTGCTGGCCGAGGTAGTAGCTGCCGCGCAATCCCGGCACGGGCGCCACAAAGGAGGGCCCGAATCGGCATGCGCTCATGACCACGGCGTCGTTGCTGGATGCAAGCGCCTGTGTGACATAGCCCTGCAGTTGTTCATAGGCCTTGGGATCCTTAACGAGCCCGTTGAAGCTTTCCGCATTTCCGCCGCAGGCCCGGTCCAGGACGATGCAGAGCATGGCGGCTTCCGGGATCATCCGGACATCCTTGTCCGCGCGCACCGCTTCGAGCAGGGCAGGCAGGCTGTCCGCCAGAATGAACGCGGCCAGATCGCGGAGGTTCTCCAGCAGGTCGGGTACGATGGCGGAAGCCGGCGTCTTGCGGATACGTTCGACGAGCAAGGGCGCGGCCGAGGCATCGTACTGCTCGGCCAGGATCGCGGCGGCGGCCTTGGCGACTGCATCGGGCTTATGCCGGATCGCGTTACGAAGGAAGTGAAGGCCCGCATCGCCGGACTGGAGCAGAGTCGCCTTGGCCGCGCGGACCTCCGCCCAGTTCGTGGAGGTAAGGCTGTTGATGGCGCCGGGGAGTTTGGCGAGTTCGCTCTGCCAGAGCGGGGTGCGCAGAACGCTCGGGGGGATGATCTGTTTGCCGATGCCGGGGCCGTTCCAGTAGAGCGTGAGCTGGTTCCAATCGCCGCCGAGCTGGGCATCCAGACGTATCCGGTGCGTGCCTTTCGCGAGGGTGATCGTGTTGGTATAGCTGTTCTGATCACCCGGAACCTGCTGGAAGGACAGATTCCTTTCGTCAATCCGCAACTGTGCTTGAGCCTGCGCGCGTTCCACCCAGATGACATAGTCGCCCGGCTGGGTGACCAGCAAGGTTCCCGACCATCGCGCGGAAAGATCCCGCTGCCAGTTGGCGGGAACCGGGTATTGCTGGTTCCGGAAACTGACCGAGGCATCGGCCCGTTCCGTTGCCAGTTCGTCCCGCTGCTGGCCGAGGTAGTAGCTGCCGCGCAATCCCGGCACGGGCGCCACAAAGGAGGGCCCGAATCGGCATGCGCTCATGACCACGGCGTCGTTGCTGGATGCAAGCGCCTGTGTGACATAGCCCTGCAGTTGTTCATAGGCCTTGGGATCCTTAACGAGCCCGTTGAAGCTTTCCGCATTTCCGCCGCAGGTCCGGTCCAGGACGAAGCACAGCATGGCGGCCTCGGGG
Source organism: uncultured Victivallales bacterium (assembly GCA_964635275.1). Lineage (GTDB taxonomy): Bacteria > Verrucomicrobiota > Kiritimatiellia > UBA8416 > CAZWPN01 > CAZWPN01. The sequence continues at coordinate 64,550 of CAZWPN010000001.1, forward strand.
ATCATCCGGACGTCCTTGTCGGCGCGGATGGCTTCCAGCATGAAAGGCAGGCTGTCCGCTGGCACGAACACGGCCAGATCGCGCAGGTTATCAAGCAGATCGGGCACGATGGCGGAAGCCGGCGTCTTGCGGATGCGTTCGACCAGCAGGGCCGCGGCCGGAGCGTCGTTTTGTTGCGACAGAATCGCGGCAGCCGCCTTGGCCGCTGGATCGGGCTTGTACCGGATCGCGTTGCGGAGGAAGGTCATGCCCGCATCACCGGCCTGAAGCAGCACTGCCTTGGCCGTACGGACCTCCGCCCAATTCGTCGAGGTGAGATTGTTGATCGCGCCGGGCAGTCTGGCCAGTGCGTCCGGCCACAGCGGAGTGCGCAGCGCCTCCGGCCCGATGATCCGCCGGCCAAATCCAGGCCCGGCCCAGTCTAGTTGCCCGCCAATATCCCAATCCCAACCGTCTCTGCCCTGTTGCAGCGTCACGCGAATCCGGTGGACTCCTGCGGCCACGGCGACCTTGTTGGTCCTGCGATTCCATTCGCCCTGGAACTGAACGGGCACGCCATCGATCGAGATGCCTTGCCATGCCCCGGAGTTGAGGTCGAAGGTATAGTCGCCTGCCCGCTCCACGTTCAGCCAGCCGTCCCACTGCACGGAAACATTCTTCATCTGGTTGCTCGGCCACGGATACGAACGATCCGGGATCGAAGCGACGGGATCAAGGCGATCGAGTGTCAACTCCTCGAAATACGCTCCGAGATAGTAGCGGCCGCGGAGTCCCGAGGCGGGCGCCACGAACGGCGCACCGAACTGTGCGGCGCGCATGACGACGGCATCGTTGGTTGTGGCGCAGGCCTGTTCGACGTAGGACTTCAGTTGCTCGTGCGCCTTCGGGTCCTTCGCCAGCTTGTTGAACTCCTCAACCTTGCCGCTGCAGAGCCGGTCCAGGATGATGCAGAGAATGCTGGCCTCGGGGATCATCCGGCTATCCTTGTCCGCGCCGATGGCCTCGCAGAGGGATGGAACAAGATCCGGCGGGATGTTTGCGGCCAGGCTGCGCAGGTTCTCCAGGAGATCGGGGACGATGGCGGAGTCCGGGGTTTTGCGGATGCGCTCGATCAGCAGGACCGCAGTCGGGGCATCGTTACGTTCGGTCAGGATGGCGGCGGCTGTTTTTGCCATGGAGTCCGGTTTGTGGCGGATGGCGTTGCGCAAGAAGATGGGCGCGAACTCCTGCGCCTGTGCCAGTGTGGCGGCGGCGGCCCGCATGGTGGCCAGGTTCGTGGAGGCCAGGTTGTCGATGGCGGGGGGCAGGGTCAGCAGTGCACTGCGCCAGATGGGGGTGCGGAAGATATTCCCGGCGATAATCTGTTTCGCGACGTTGGTCCAGCTCCATGACATCTCGAAGACGGCGCCTTCCGCCTTCATGCGGTGCCAGCCGGGTTCCAGGGTGACCGGGGCTCCTGACCGTTCATTCCAGTCCCAGTTGTTGACGACGGGCCGATCGTCGATGAACAGGGCGGAGTTCCCTCCGGAACGTGAATAGAACGTGTAGGCGGCGGCCGTGTCGATGCGCAGGAAACCGGTCCAGCGCAGAGAGCTGTCACCACGCCGGTTTTCCGGAAGCGGGTTCGGATTGGACCGGTCGTTCAGCTCGAACCTTCCCTCGAGCCGCTCCAGGGCGAGTTCGTCGAACTGCTGGCCATAGAAGTACTGTCCGCGGAGGCCGCCGGTGAGGTATGGGGTAAACGGGATTCCGTATTCGCAGGCATTCACGACGACCGTGTCTTTGGCGGAGATCGTGGCCTGTTGGACGTAGCGCTGGAGTTGGTCGTAGCCCTTCGGGTCCTGGACGGCCTGGTTGAACCGGGTCTTGTCGTTGCCGTATACGTCGTTGAGGAGGGCACAAAGCGCCGAGGCATGCGGGAGCATGGAGGCATCGGCGTCCTGCAGCATGGTCTTGTAGAGATACTGGATCTGGTCGGGCGCGAGGATCGGTGCCATGTTGCGCAACGCGACGGTCAACTCGGGAATTACCGGCGACGCGGGGTACTTCTCGATGCGCTCGATCAGGATGGCGGGCGCCCGAGTGTCGCGGCGGGCGACCAGCCATTCCGCGGCGCGCGCGGCGACGGGGTCGGACTCGTTCCGGAGCGCATCGCGCAGGTAGATGTCGCCGGCCGTGAATCCCCATGCGAGCCGGGCTTTGGCTGCGCGCGCGGTGATCCAGTTCGTGGCGGTGAGATCCCGGATGGCCTGGCGTAGCGGAAGCACGGCATCCTTCCAGGGTGGAGAGCGAAGCACGCCGCCGTCCACGAGCCGCCGTGGCATATCCGGTCCGCTCATGTCAACTCGGATGCCGTATCCATGCTGTACCTGTACGAGGTCCGCGCTGATGGGCACCCATCCGGGCTTAAGTTCGACGGTCATATTCGTTCCCGAACCTACAACTCCGGCCAGGATCTGCGTTCCGACCGATACCGAGCCACCGTCGTCCGCGCTTGCGTAGAATGTATACGTTCCGGCCTTCGGGATATCGAGGAACCCGGTCCACCGCGCGGAGAAGTTTTCGCTCGGCCCGCCCGGAAACGGCGGCGTGTTATAGCCCGAGATGGCGATTTGCGATTCGGGGCGCTCGTTGGTCAGGCTTCCGAATTGGGTGTCGGCGTAGTAGCGGGCGACGGCGGTGCTGAATGCGCCCGCCAGCGACCCTCCGTGTCCGCAAACCCAGGCCACAACCTGCGTATCCGTCGAAAGCATCGCGTTCTCTAGGTAGGTTCTGAGCGTCTCGAATGCGTTTGTGGCGCCGATTAGCTGGTTGTATGGCTCGACCGCCCCTCGGCATCTCTTCTCAAAAGCCGTGACGAGCACACCGGCCGACTCACGACGGACGAAATTTGTGTCGCAAAGAATGGTCTCATGCAGTGTAACAAATGCGTTGGTTTGGACATTGTCGATCCTGACATTCATGCCTTGAGCCATCAGCTCCAACAAGGGAATGAACTCGCGTCTTGCCAGTTGCACGGCAAAGAGGGGATAGGCCTTAGCGTCGGCCTGCTCGATAAGCAATCGGGTCGCTATCAAGGCGGCGGCATCCTTGTCTTCCCGCACGACCTTGCGCAAGAAGATCCGCCCTGTTTCGCCGGCATTGCTCAACTTCTCCTGTGCCACCTGAATGTAGCTTTGATTCTCGGAAGACAGGTACCTGACAGACAACCGGAGGTCCACCGCTTCCGCGCGCTCATCTGTCAGCCGGAGCATGATGTCGTACAGGGCCTTTTGCTGCTCCGGATCCTTGCGGGAATCCTGAAAGGTCTTGCAAAGCCGGATGGCTTCTTGGAATTGGGCGTCCTGTTCCAGTTCGTAAATCCTCTGCAAGTCCAGCGCAAAAGAGGCGTCGAACGCGACCCGGACAACCTCCGACGTATCGGTAACGGAACCGCCTACCGGCATCACGACTGTTGCGTCTGCCGCAATTTCGTTGGTTTTTGCAGCAGGCGTGTTCGTTGCGGATTCAACGACTGTGGGTGGATTCGTTGCAGCAACGATCGGGAGCGGTGCCTGATGTTCGACCGATGGCAATGGCTGCTTCGCCGCCACTTCCGTCGGCTCGGCCTTCCTCCCGCATCCCGCCGCAAGTAGACTCGCCGATAGAACCATCCCGCCGATGCATCTGATGATCAACATATTATCTCTCCGAACAACTGATCGAACAGTAAGCGCAACAGGGCGTTACCATACTCGGCAGTCTAGCCAAGGGCAAGCACTACCGCCTCACCCTTAACCCGTGTGAAGTGTGGATTGCCAATGACTTATGCGGAAAAGTGTGAACCTCTGGCTAGGGAAGGCAGGACTCCCTTGGCGGACCCATGTACGTCCTGTGTTGACGGCTCGCTCGGAGAGTTCGCCCTGCCTGGGGAACAATACAGACTGTATGTCTCGATTGGTAGGGCGAGCTCTCCGAGCGAGCCGCTGTCGCAAGGCCATCCGCAATGGAGCCCGCCGGTGGCACAGCGCTTAGGCAAGGATTTGGGCCCTACGACTTGTTAGCGTCTCTCTTTCCCAGTGGATCACGGTAGATCCCGGGAGTAGAGCCCTCAATTGCCACCGCCCCGACAGTCTTGGCGTAGAACGCCGTTGGGCCGGCACCGCCGATGATAGCGTAAGCGTACCCAGCCGACGCCGGCATGCTTCTCGTAAGGCATTTCACGGCGGATGACAATGCCTTTCTCGGCAAGAACCCCACAAGCGGTGCAACTTCGGGCAGATCAAACAACCGGACCAGCATATCGGGCATGTCGTTGCGCTCTCCGTTCCTTGAGCATCCGCTCAATCAATGGGCGCGAAAGTCGGTTTCGCTATGGACCCTACTTTGGCAATGGCACGATACAGGCGCTTTCGGTAGTACTGCGGGCGAAGAGCATGCCGCTCGAAAATGACGGTGCAATCCAGCACTGCTTGTCCGGAAACACCTGCAAGCGGCCGAGTGCCTTGTACGCGTCCGGTGAAGCCTCGGCCAGGACAAGGTCGCCGGAAGGGGTCTGGACCACGAGCGTGTCACCAACCCTGATCAGCCCCCCCTGGCTTCCGAAGCCAGGCTGACTCCACAGTGTCTTGCCGGTCTCGATGTCCAGACAGATCAAGGGGCACTTTGCGTTCTTGAATCCGTCCAGGCAATAGATGTAACCGTCACGATGAACGCCGCTGGCCCAGTGATTCTGAATGCCGTTGCGCCAGAGTTCTGCCGCAACCCATTTGCCGTCGGTCTTGCTGACTCTGCATGCTCCCGCCCCCGATCCGTACCCGGCAGAGCAGTAGACGACGTCGCCGTTCTTGCCGCCGACAACCGGCGAGGCGGCTGTCGAGGTGCTGTATTTGAAAGGGAACCTCCAGAGCACCTCTCCCTTGGAGGGCTCCACCGAAACAAGCCCGCTGACCATGAAACAAATCACCTGTTTCTGGCCGCCGATCGTCGCGACCACCGGTGTGGCATGTGTGTGCACGTCATCGGTCACGCCCCAGGCTATTTTCCCGGTTTCCGCGTCGAAGGCCAGTATGCCTTTGCCGGGGCCACCGCCGACAACAACAACAAGGTTGTCTACGATGACCGCCGATGCCGCCGGTCCCCACCCGATCCCTCTTCCAGCATAGTCCGCCTTGACATCGCGTCGCCAGATTTCGCGGCCCGTGGCCAATTCGATGCAAACCAGTTGCATGGCCGAGCTGTAGACGTACACCTTGCCGTTGGCGATGGCGGGCGTAGCTCTCGGGCCCTTGCCGTTGCCATCCATGTTGGTCTTCTCGTCAATCGCGGCCACCCAAAGCTCTTTTCCCGTTCCAACGTCAAGACACACCACGGCCTCACCCTGGCCCCGCATGGTGAAAACCAGGGCCTTGTCTCCGGCAACGGCGACTTCCGAGAACGAATTGCCCAGGCTAACGCGCCAGGACTCTTTCACACTGTCCGCCGTCAGTTTGCTGAGAGGGGTTTTCGTCTCCGAGATCCCTGCCGCATTCTGTCCGCGATAGCCGGGCCAATCCGCCGACACACGCGCTACCGGAGACAGAACCACCGCAAGCGCCACAGCCGCAACGATCTTTTCTCTCATACGCACCCCTTTTCTTTCAGCGAGAAGTCAAACGCCCTTAGCCCAGCGCACCGCAGCTTCGGCCACGCGGCGGCCGAGGACTTCGCCGGTCAATTTGTCTGCCGCGTTAGGCATCTCTTCAGGCGGCTCCATGAAGGCCTGTCCGATTGCTCCGCTGTATGCGCCAAGCCGGTTTATGCCCTTGTCGTTGAACGGCGTCTCAGACATGCCGACCCACACCATGCCGTGCTGCATGGCCAGCACAAACAGGTAGAGCAGCGTGCTCAACTTGTCGCCGCTCGGCCCGCCGGATACCGTGAATCCGCCGGCGATCTTATTCACCCACTTGCGGCCGAACCAGCGTTCACTGGTGGCGTCGGCAAACGCCTTGAACTGGGCTGACGGGCCGCCCATATATGTCGGAGTCCCGAAGATGATGGCATCCGAGGCATCCAGTTTGGCGATCACCGCGGCATTCGCCCATCGGCCGTCGCGGATATCCTTGCCGTCGAGGGCGATGACTTCTGCCACCACACCCGGCACCGTCGCGGCGCCTTCGCCAACCGCCTGCGCCATCTTCGTCGTATGCCCCGAACCAGAGAAATAGACCACAGTAACATTTGCCATATTCCACATCCTTTCTTATGACCGTATTCGGGACTCTAGCAGAACGTTTGAAGAGTGACGAGGGGGAAAACGCCACCTACCACTTTACGAGGCGCTCGCGGTAGGTTCTGTTGTTGGGCGCGGGTTCAAGCACCAGGTCCTTGCGCATGGCTTCCGGGGCAAGTGTAGCCCGGAACCGGCAGAGATACTTCACGTCCATTTCCCAGCCGCTGAAAGGGAGTTTACCGTACCCGGGACTTTGGAACGTCGATAGCGGGGGGATCTCGCCGGCAAAATGGAGTTTCATTCGGTCGGTCTGCCATCGTTTGTCCGATAAGACGTACAGGAGGACTTCCGTCGGCGTCCCGATAGTTCCGGTCAGCGCAAGGGGATAGATAGGAACCGGGGTCTTGAAGCGGAGAACCAGAGGGTGCAGGAGTCCATCCAGTGATGCCGCACGAGCTTCCGCACTCATGTCGGCCCGGACCATGGCAGTGACAAAGCACCAGTTGTTGGAGATGTAGTGGTCGAACGTGGCGCGGTCCGAGGCTTCAAATCGAAATCCGGCGGCAGTGAGCCACTCCACCAGGGCATCGCTGGAATCCGACCGGATCGTCCGTGTCTCATAAATACCCACGTCCCGTGCGTCGAGCACATCCACGCCCTCGATGCCCTTCGTGGCGCGCCCGTTCAGAAAGGCCGGCGAGAAAAAGGTGACGCCCGCCGTGAGAAGTCCGAGGAAAACCATTTTGTCGAATACAGGCCGATAAGACCAGAGGCGGCTTTGAGGGGAACATGCCACGAGAAGGAGAAGTCCCACGGCCATGGAAGCCAGGCCCCCGACAAACAGCACGGCAGAAATGATCTCGCGCAGTCGTATGACGCGCGGCCCGGATTGCCATGCCAGGCGGTGGAACATCTGCCACCCCGTGTCGTCCTCCATCGCGGCCAGAGCGGGAACAGCCGGCACGGGCACCACCCAACCGAGCACCGCGTTGGTCGCCGCTCCTTCGCCAGCGTAGATGCGGCTCTGAATGGTCAGCGTTTCATCGCCGTCCTTGAACAGGATCACCGCCCGCTGGAAAGGAACCTGGGGCGGAATCCGCTGCCCCCAATACACCTTGCCGTCCGCCAATGCGGCCGAGACCCAGAGAGCTACAGGAAGGGCTATGCTCAGGATTCGAAAAGACATGTGGGGAGATTACTCTCTCTGACGAATTAATCCAGCCATGAAAAGAGGCATGCGTTTCGTCCCCGGACCTGCTACCGTGTGCGCACACATGAAACGCGAGCTTCGGTTTACCATTCCAAGCGACCGGGCCGGCCAAATGCTGGTCGAATTCCTGGCGGCACGGTTTCCCTATCATCCGGGCACCGGGTGGCAGGAACGCATCGCCCAGGGCCGCGTCCGGATCAACAGCCGCCCCGCCGATGCCGCGCAGTTGCTTCTCGATGGCGATGAACTTGAATACGACGCCAGCGACATCGTCGAACCGGCCGTGGATTTCAATGTGCAGGTCCTCCACCAGGACAAGGACATTCTAGTCCTCAACAAGCCGCCGAACCTGCCCTGCCATCCCGGCGGAAGGTATTTCAACCACACCCTCTGGGCTTGGATCAAGGACCACATGGGGATTGAAGTGCCCGCCTTCGTCAACCGGCTGGATCGCGAGACTTCCGGCGTAACGCTGGTGGCGCTTACGCCCGACGCGGAGAAGAAGTGCCGAAACCAGTTTGCGGAGCGGAAGGTGGAGAAAACTTACCATGTAGTGGTGGAAGCCGCGTTTCCGGCGGAGTGCGACGGTTGTGGATTCCTGTTGCCTGACACGGGATCTGCCGTGCAAAAACGGCAGCGGTTCGTTCCGGCGCCTGACGTGCGGCAGCCCCCTGCCGGATTTGCCGGTCCGGCCCAGTGGGTCGAAACCCGGTTCCGGCTGATACGCCACGCAGGCGCCCTCTCGGAAGTCGAGGCTCGTCCGTCCACAGGACGGATGCATCAGATCCGCGCCACGCTCGCCTCCATGGGGTATCCTGTGGTCGGGGATAAACTGTATGGGGTGGACCCCGGTATGTTCATCAGATTCTGTGGCGGCATCCTGACAGAGGCAGACCGGCTCCGCCTGCGGCTCGACCATCAGGCGCTCCATGCTGCGACGCTTCAGTTTCATCATCCCCGCACACGGGACGATGTGCGTTTCGAGGCGCCCCTGCCGGCGGACACGCAGGCGCTGCTAGGTAATGACCACAAGGAGAACACACGTGACATTTGACGACTTTGGACTGACTCAGGCAATCCGACAGGCGGTTGAGGATCTTGGTTTCGACGTTCCAACACCCGTGCAGACGCAGGTGATCCCATTCCTGATGAAAAACGACCGGGACTTGATTGCCCTTGCGCAAACAGGCACTGGAAAGACGGCGGCATACGGTCTCCCGATCCTGCACCGGACCGATGCCGCAAACCGGACAACGCAAACCCTGATTCTATGTCCAACCCGCGAACTGTGCATGCAGATCACGCGGGACCTGCACAACTTCGCCAAGCACATCCACGGGCTTTCGATCGTAGCCATCTACGGCGGCGCTCCGATCGACACCCAGGCGCGGGCCTTGGCGAAAGGCGTGCAGATCATAGTCGCCACACCGGGGCGCATGCACGACATGATCCGCCGCGGCAGGGCCAAGCTCTCGGCTGTCAGGCATGTCATCCTCGACGAGGCTGATGAGATGCTCAACATGGGCTTCCAGGAGGATCTCGAGGCTATTCTCAAGACCGTGCCGGAGGGCGTGCGGACATTGCTCTTCTCCGCCACGATGCCCGGGCCCGTGGCGGCAATAGCGGGGCGCTACATGCATTCGCCCGAGGAAATCACCGTCGGCGAGCGCAATGCGGGATCGGAGACCGTCCGTCATGAATACTACATGGTCCATGCGCGCGACCGCTACGCCGCATTGAAGCGGATTCTCGACATGGCGCCATCAATGTACGGCATCGTCTTTTGCCGCACCAGGGCGGAGACGCAGGAACTGGCTGTCAAGCTGATGGCCGACGGATACACGGCCGACGCCCTGCACGGCGACCTGAGCCAGATTCAGCGGGATCGGGTAATGGACGCCTTTCGTACGCGCATTCTGCAAATCCTTGTGGCCACCGATGTCGCGGCGCGGGGGCTGGATGTCACGGACCTGACGCACGTTATCAATTACAGTCTGCCGGACGAGGCCGGGCAATACACCCACCGCAGCGGGCGAACCGGCCGGGCCGGGAAGGCCGGGGTTTCCGTATTGATCATCAACATGCGGGAGGCGCACAAGATCGGCATCCTGGAGCGGATCGTGAAGAAGAGGTTCCAGCACAAGCCGGTTCCCTCCGGTAGGGATGTTTGCGCAGCCCAACTCCACGGTATGCTGGAGCGCGTCCGCAGGGTGGAAGTAAACGAGGCCGCGATGGCGCCTTACCTGGGGCAGATCCGGACGCTGTTGACCGAACTGCCCGCTGAAGAGGTGCTGAAGCGCTTTGTCTCGATCGAATTTAACCGTTTCCTGGCCTACTATAAGGATGCGGCGGACTTGAACGTCAGTCCTTCTACCGAACGGTCGGACCGCTCCGCGCGTGGCGGCGCGCAGTCGCGGCGCACAGCGCCCATGACCGGACTGTCGATCAACCTTGGACGCAGAAATGGCCTCACGCCCCCCGATCTGATCGGGTTGGTCAATCGCGCGGCACGGGGGCCGGCGTTCGATATCGGACGCATTGAGATAGGAAACGACCGCAGTCGCTTTGAAGTGGCTGGCGGCGACGTGCGCATCCTGACCCAAAGCACAGGTCTGCCGACCTTCGGGGGGCGACGCGTGCGGATAGAATTACTCCAAACCGGGGATTCCGCTCCGTCGCAAACGCACTCGAGGCCGAAGCCGCATAACCACAGGGGAGCGGCCCGACTGCCGCATGCTGCAAAGTAAAAGGACGCAGACGGGTCCGTCAGGCAGTCCTGTCCTGCCTGCCCCTCTGCCGCTTCTCAGGCACAGGATTGAACCGAAAAGCGGCGATACCGCTTTTGCATCCAGCGAATCGCCCAGAGATCGTAGACGGTTTCGCGCAACCGCTTCCAGTTGGTGTATTTACTGCGCCCGGCCGCCCGTGGCCGGTGGTTGACCGGCAACTGCAAAACCGTGCCGCCACGCATCTGGGCCAGCACCGGCAGAAAACGGTGCATGCCCTTGAGAGACATCGGGAAGTCTCTGACAATCTCACTCCGAAAGGCTTTCAGACTGCAACCCGTATCAATGATGCCATCGTTCAGAACTGACTTCCGTACCGCATTGGCCAGACGACTGCCCAGTCGCTTGCTCATCGTATCCTTACGGCTGTGGCGGAACCCGCAACACACGTCGTGTGTCTTGAGGCCTTCAACCAGCCTCGGGATATCCGCCGGATCGTTCTGTCCATCCCCGTCCATGAGCAGGATGGCGCGCCCGCGACTGCGTGCAAAACCTGCTCCGAAAGCTGCACTCTGTCCCGAGTTGGGCGTGATGGAAAAAACACGCAAGTTTCCCGACTCCGCCGCCACGCTGCACAAGATCTCCCTCGTCCGATCCGTCGAGCCATCGTCCACCGCCAGGATCTCGAAGGAAAGGCCCTGTTGCGCCCCGAGCACGCCATACGCCTCGCGAAGCGTCTGCCCGGCACAGTCCTCTTCGTTGTAGAAAGGAATGATGAGTGAGATGTCGGGGGGAGGGTTGAGTGTTGAGCCTGACTCATTCATGCGACACTCCCATGCTGATGCCCACCAACCAATAGCCTCGGTCGTTGCCCTGGGAACTCCAGGTCTGCCGGCCCATCAACTCGATCAAACCAACCCGGCCTGACAACCAGAACCGCACACCGGCTTCCGCGTGCCATGCCCAATAGGATTCTCCCCGCACAGGCAGGGACGCCTCTTCATCCGGCACAACGATGGCCCCTGTCTCCGTTTCGTCCTTACTGCCGCTCAGCGACCGGTTATAGCTTCCCCCACCCCCGAAGAACGGCGCCGCCTTCGTATGCGGCATCAGCCGGATCGTCATGCCGACCCCGCCATACCAAGAATCCTCGATCCCGTTGGAGAACAACGAGAGGAAGTAGTCGCCAAATACAGGCGTATTTCTTATCCAGGTTCCGGCCCCGAATCCGATCCCATACACGTCGTCGCGCGAGTTGAACAAGACCGCGAAACTCGACCCCGCATCCTCTTCATGCTCCTCGCGATCCCAGTCGTCGTCCCCAATGCCGGCAGAGGCAACGGCGGCACACAACAACGCACCGGCCATCCATCCTGTCATCTTACCTAACATTGCACCCCCATCACCAACCGGGTGCTTGCCTGCTGCAACCCGTGCGTCTCATGCCGAACTTCATTCCTGCTTTCCGACGATCCGCCCGTCTTCGGTGATCTCGATCTCTATCCGGTTGCCGTTCGCCCCGGCCCCGCCCGTGACATAGCCAAACCCGTTCGTCATCGTGCTCCCGTCTGAGAGCAACACGCTAACGGCAACACCGCTGTCGCCCCGGATGGAAAACTCACGCGTGGCCGAGTCGCCATTCTTAAGGTTGCTGATCAGATGATCCTTTTCGCACACCGTCACGGCAATCTGATCCGCGGTCATGCCCGAGTGATTGATCACGACCAGAGTATTCTGCCCTTTGCCGCAAGACACGAACGTAACACATACCGCCGCAAGAAGTACCCAATGCCTTTTCATCGTCGCCCCCCCTGTTTGAACCGGTGATTCTGCAGTCCTTCGGACTATCCCAGTCATTAACAGAAGCGTCAAGAGCCTTCTTGTTCACTGACAGGATATGCGATGTTGACTGACCGCCGAATTCGGATATTCTGTCTCGCCATGAATGTCCTTGTAGTCGGCAGCGGCGGCCGCGAACACGCCTTGGTATGGAAACTGGCGGGCGACAGCGCCAGACCGACCCTCTTCTGCGCACCGGGCAACGCCGGCACCGCCACGCTGGCGACCAATCTGAACATCCAGTCGGAAGATATCGAAGCACTGGCGGTCTGGGCCGCTGCCCATCGGCCGGACCTCACCGTCATCGGGCCGGAGGCCCCGCTGTGCCTGGGGTTGACGGATCGCCTGACCGCGCTGGGCCTCAGAGTCTTCGGCCCGTCCAAGGCCGCTGCCCGGATCGAGGGCAGTAAATCATTCTCAAAGGACGTCATGCAAAAGGCCGGCGTGCCGACGGCGGAATGCCGCACATTTGCCGAAGCGCAACCGGCCCTGGATTACCTCCGGTCCAGGCGCGCACCCATCGTAGTAAAGGCCGACGGGCTGGCTGCCGGCAAAGGAGTCTACGTCTGCGCATCGATCACAGAAGCAGAGTCGGCCGTGCGCCAGATCATGGTAGACCGCATTTTCGGCACGGCGGGCGCGGAAGTCGTGATCGAGGAGTTCCTCGAAGGTGAGGAGGCATCCATCCTCGCGCTAGTAGACGGCGAACAAGTGGTCATGCTGGCCTCGGCGCAGGATCACAAGCGCGTCTTCGACCGGGACGAGGGCCCGAACACCGGCGGCATGGGCGCGTACTCGCCGGCGCCAGTCGTGACTGACGCCTTGTGGCCGGTGATCCGGGAGCAGGTTTTTGAGCGCACGCTGCGCGAACTCCGCCGGCGCGGCATCCTGTACAGAGGCGTACTCTATGCGGGCCTGATGATCGGGCCGGCTGGGCCCAAAGTCCTCGAATTCAACTGCCGGTTCGGAGACCCGGAGACACAGGTCATACTCCCACGGATACAGGGCGACCTCCTGCCGGCGCTGATGGCCTGCACCGATGGAACCCTTTCCGAGCAACTCCTGACATGGAAGAGGGAATCGTGCGTCTGTGTAGCCATGGCTTCCGGCGGCTACCCCAATGCGTACGAGAAGGGCAAGCCCATCCAGGGCCTCGATGCGGCTGCCTTGATCCCTCACACCCTCGTATTCCATGCAGGGACGACACTGCGGGGCGGGCAGGTGGTCACCGCGGGTGGACGTGTTCTTGGCGTCACCGCCCTCGGCAGCGATCTGCGCGGCGCCGTTGCCGCGGCCTACCGGGCCGTCCGGCACATCCAATTCGACAAGGCCCACTACCGTACGGATATCGCTGGAAGAGCGTTGTAAAGTGCAGAAAGGAGACTCAAGTATGAAACCTGATATCGGAATCGTTATGGGGAGCGACTCTGACTGGTCGATGGTAAAAGAGACCGTGGATATCCTCGATCGTTTCGGCGTACCTAATGAAGTGCGGGTAATCTCGGCCCACCGCTCTCCCGACGCCGCAGCGGACTATGCCAAGACTGCCGCGAAGCGCGGCCTCAAGGTGATCATCGCCGCCGCGGGAGGCGCAGCTCACCTGGCCGGCGTAATCGCCGCGCACACCGTGCTGCCAGTCATCGCCATCCCGGTAAAGGGCGGCGCACTCAACGGCGTGGACGCCTTGCTCGCCATGGTGCAGATGCCGGCCGGGATACCCGTGGCCACCGTGACTCTCGGCAGCGCCGGCCCGGTTAACGCCGCAGTACTGGCCGTTCAGATCCTTGCGGTTGCCCGCCCGCCTCTGGCTCGTAAACTCGCAACGTATAAGGTCAGCCTCAGGTCCAAGGTGGAACAGGCCGACGCCCGCATCCGGGAAGAAGTGTCGAAACGCTCATGAAGCGATTGCTGCCGGCGCGAGAACCGGAAGGGATCGAAGCCGCCGTGGCCGCGCTGGCACAGGGCGAACTGGTGGTGCTACCGACCGACACCGTTTACGGCGTGGCAGCCGATCCGGCGCATCCCGAAGCTCGCCGGCGTCTCTGCGCGGCCAAGGGTCGTGACGCGGATAAACCCATTCCCCTGCTGGCATCTTCTCTGGAAGCCGTCCTACGATATGGCGTACGGATCGGGGACCCGGAAAGACGGCTGGCCACCGCTTTCTGGCCAGGGCCCCTGACCCTGGTCCTCGCCGTGGACGACCGCACCGAGGGCTTCCGTATCCCTGATCATCCCGTGGCGCTTGAAGTCATACGGCGCTCCGGTGGCGTCCTGCGCGTGACCAGCGCCAACCGCAGCGGCGAACCGGCTGCGACGACCGCAGCAGCGGCCCGGGCGGCGCTTGGCGATCTCGTTGCCATCTTCCTCGATGACGGCCCATCCCCGGGCTCGGGAGCGGCCAGCAGCGTCGTGGATTTGCGGGACGGAACGCTCCGCGTCCTTCGGGAAGGCGCACTGACACGCGGCATCTTGGAGTCGGCGCTCCGCGATAGAAAGGCGCCCCAGTCATGAACGAGCGCCCGCTTTTGCTTTTTGTATGCACGGGCAACATCTGCCGCAGCCCGATGGCGGAATACCTCATGCGGCAGCGCCTTGGCGCCCGTTCACCATGGCGAGTCGCCTCGGCGGGACTCTCCACCATGGACGGTCAACCGGCCAGCGCACAAGGCATCGCGGTTCTGGCTGAACGGGGCATCGATATGCGTCCGCACCGCAGCCGCCTCCTGACCCGGGATTTGGTTGACGCTGCTTCCATCCTTGTGGTAATGACCGCCTCGCATCGCGATCTGATTCTTGGCCCGTATCGCGATGCAAGGGAGAAGGTGTTCTTGCTGCGGTCTTTTGCCCCCGGCGGGCGGGCCGGGGATGTCGAGGATCCCATAGGCTCGCCGGTTGACGTCTATCGCGCGACCATGGGGACGATCGACGCTGCGTTACCGGGCTTGCAGGAGTTCATACAAACACTCGCTCTGAAATAGTTCGGGGCGTGCATCCTCCATAGGAGCTGGGTGTCATCATGAAGATTGCCATTGGCGCAGATCACGGCGGATACAAGACGAAGGAACAGGTCAAGGCCCTGCTTCAGGCCCGGGGGGTGCCGGTCTCCGATCTGGGGTGCTTCAACGCGCAATCCGTGGACTATCCCGACTACGCGCGAGCGGTTTCCCTCGCGGTTACCAGGGGCGAGGCAGATCAGGGTATTCTGGTCTGCACGACCGGCATCGGCATGTCCATCGCCGCCAACAAGTTCCCAGGCATCCGCGCCGCGCTCTGCCTGACGCCACGAATGGCCGAGACGGCGCGCACACACAACGACGCCAATGTGCTGGTGCTGGCCGGGCACCTCACACCGGCCAACGAGGTTTCGGCCATCGTCGAAACCTGGACGGCGAACAGCGGCGGCACGGCAAAGTCGGAACCTCGGCACCTCCGACGGGTGCAGAAACTCACAGCCATCGCCTACCAGGAAGCCCAACTCGACGCCGTTCTGGCCGAGGATCCCGAACTGTTCGACGCCATGGAAAAGGAGATCCACCGCCAGCAGGAACAGATCAACCTTATTGCCTCCGAAAACTACGTCAGCCCCGCTGTGCGCCAGACACAGGGCTGCGTGATGACCAACAAGTACGCCGAAGGCTATCCCGGCAAACGTTACTACAACGGGTGCGACTTCGTGGACGTCGCGGAGCGTCTGGCCATCGAGCGCGTCACACGCCTGTTCGCCGCGGACCACGCCAACGTCCAGCCGCACTGCGGAAGTTCCGCCAACATGGCCGTCTACTTCGCCGCTCTGCAGCCCGGCGACACAATTCTGGCAATGAGCCTGGCCCACGGCGGACACCTGACCCACGGCCACAAAGTGAACTTCTCCGGGCGCCTCTTCAATATTGTCTCATATGGCGTGCGGCGCGATACGCAGCTAATTGACTACGACGAGGTTGAGCGGTTGGCCATCGAATGTAAACCGAAACTCCTCGTCGTCGGCGCCAGCGCCTACCCGCGCATCCTGGACTTCGAACGGTTCCGCCGGATCGCCGACAGAGCGGGCGCCTTGCTGATGGTGGACATGGCTCATATCGCCGGCCTCGTTGCGGGCGGCTGCCACCCCAACCCCGTTCCCGTATCGGACTTTGTGACATCCACAACGCATAAGACCCTGCGCGGCCCGCGCAGCGGCCTGATTCTCTGCCGACAGTCCCACGCCGCGGAAGTGGACCGTCAGGTCTTCCCCGGCATCCAGGGCGGCCCGCTGATGCACACTATCGCCTCGAAAGCCATGTGTTTCCAGGAAGCGCTCTTGCCGTCCTTTAAAGCATATGCACGGCAGATCGTCAGCAATGCGTCGGCTATGGCCGGCGCCTTGATGAACTCCGGATTCAAACTGGTCTCCGGCGGAACCGAAAACCACCTCATGCTGCTCGACCTTTCCGAAACCACATGGACCGGGAAAGACGCCGCCGCTGTGCTGGATCAGGCCAACATCATAGTGAACAAGAACGCCGTGCCGTTCGACACGCGCAGCCCGTTTGTGACCTCGGGAATCCGGATCGGAACACCAGCCATGACCACGCGCGGCATGAAAGAATCCGACGCTGAGACGGTTGGGCTCATGATCGCCGAAGTCCTGAAGCACCCAGGAAACGAGTCGGTCATCAGGCGCGTACACGAACAGGCAGCCGGACTGGCCGCCAGATTCCCGGTATGGTGAGACCGCCGGCTAGGAGCCTGTCGGACTTACGGCTCGGTTGGTCTCGAACACCGGGCCGACAGGCTCCTAGATTGGGGAAACCGCCGGCAGACTGCAGTTGAGCAGACAGAACACTTCTGTAGAGCCTGTTCACCCGTCAGTCTTTCCCCAGATGCAGCGCCACAACCCCATCTGCCAGCGGTTTCCCTGCACTAGCAGCGTGTCGGTCAGTGCGGTTGGGGCAACGCGAGCGGTAAGTCCGACACGCTGCTAGAGGTGCCGGTTGAGTTTGGCCAGGAGCGCCGTCTTGTTCAGGGCACCCACCATCTGCTCCTGAACAACCCCGCCCTTGATTACCAGCAGGGACGGAATCGAACGGATACTGAACTGAGCCGCAAGATCCTGATTCTCATCCACGTTGACTTTGGCCACCTTCAGCCGCCCGGCCAGTTCGTTGGAAACTTCGTCCAAAACAGGCGCAATGGCCCGGCAGGGGCCGCACCACTCCGCCCAGAAGTCCACTAGAACAGGAGTAGCGGAATCCAGAACCTCGGTTTTCCAGTTTTGCGCATTAATGTGAACCACGTTTGCACCGGCCATGTCAGGCTCCTTCCTACTGGGCAATTGTTATCTTATTGATCCAGGGCAAATCCGCGCCCGGCCAGAACACCGAAAGTTGGGTCAGGCACAGGTTTCCGCCCGTTAGTTGCGAGAGAAACACGTACACGGCGACCGCCGCCACCAGCATAGCCGCCACGGCCAGCACACCAAATATCCAATGAATACTGTCCGCCCTTGAACCTTTAATCTCCGGCGCACGGGCCACTTCCATCCTGGCGGCTTCCTCTGCCGAGCCTTCTGGTGCTCCCATCCGACGCAGTTTTACGGTCTTCTTCCGCGTCGCCGACTCGGAACCTTCACCTTCGGCCGCAGCAGCAGGCGCATCGGCCACGGAGCGCTGCGATTTTGTGATCGGCTCAACCGGGCGTTTCAGCCGGATGGTTCGCGGTCCGTCTCCCTCTGTTTCAGATTCCGCCCCCTGTTGCTGGGACACCATCGCTGACTCGAGGGAAATCCTGGAGGTCTTTCGCTTGTTGGCATCCGAATCCGGAGCCGCGGCACCAGCCTCTATGCCGGGTATAGGCTTCAATTCCACAGTGGCCTTCGACACTGCGGGCTTGATCCGAATCGTGGTGGGCCCACCTCCGGAGCCTGCGGGCGCCTTGGCAACTTCCAGGGGAATCCTCGATGTCTCGCGTTTCACCGCGACCGGCCGGGCCATCGTCGTGGGCGATGAGGGCCTGAGCGTTACCGTTGCTCCACCCCCGGATCCGGATGGCGGCGGCACCGGCTCCAAGTCCGGCAGATTGATCTGCATGGTCTGGAACCGGCCCTTGATATCCGCGTCCGACGGCGCTGGCGGCGTGGACTCCGACGGTGTTGTTTTCTTCTTGAGGTCAACTTTCGGCGGCAGCGGCTGCCCCGTTTTCTCCTGGTCTGTGTCCATAGCCGTCACCTCCTCTATCCGTCCAACTTATCAGCACCTCGTCGGGGCGTCAACGCCGTTCTTGCGCCCAAAATGTCGCTGGGGCTGCGCCTTGCGCACACTATACCGCCATCATCTCCGTTTCCTTGTTCTTCAGCATGTCGTCAATCTTCGCAATGCACTTGTCCGTGTCGTTCTGAACACCCTTCAGTGCCTGATCCCGCTCATCCTCGGTAATCTTCGAGTCCTTCTGAAGTTTCTTGATCGACTCATTCGCATCGCGCCTGATGTTGCGCACCGCCACGCGCCCCTCCTCGGACATGCGGCGTGTGACCTTCGTCAGTTCCTTGCGCCGTTCCTGGTTCAGCTCGGGTATCGGCACCCGGATGACCCGCCCGTCGTTCATGGGGGTCACGCCAAGGTTGGCCGCCAGGATGGCCTTCTCGATCTCAGGCAGGGCCGTCGGATCGTAGGCGTTGATCACAATAAGGCGCGATTCCGGCGTCGATATGCCCGCTATCTCCTTCAGGCGGGTGGACGTCCCGTAGTACTGCACCTTGACGTTTTCCACCAGCGCCGGAGAGGCCTTGCCTGTCCGTACGCCCGAGAACTGTTCGTGCAGCATCTTGAGCGTCTTCTCCATCTTCTCCTCGGCATCGAGAAGGACTTCTTCCATACTGTCCATGATGTTGCGTCTCCTCTGTTACATGTTCCGCGCCGCAGCGCACGCTATCCGTGAACCACTGTCCCTACCTTGCCACCCGCCACGGCGGCCTCGATGCTGCCTGGCTCGGAAAAGTTGAATACGATGATGGGGATCTTGTTCTCCATGCACAGCGCGAAGGCCGCGCCATCCATGACTTTCAACGACTTCACCAGCGCTTCGGAATATGTCAGCTCCTCGTAGCGCGTGGCCGAGGGGTCCTTGGCAGGATCGGCCGTGTATACGCCGTCCACCTTGGTGGCCTTGAGCAACACGTCAGCCTGGATCTCGCTGGCGCGCAACGCGGCCGCCGTATCAGTGCTGAAATAGGGGTTCCCGGTCCCGCCGGCGAAAACGACTATGCGCCCTTTCTCCAGATGGCGCACGGCGCGCCGGACGATGAACGGCTCCGCCACTTGGCGCATCTCGATCGATGTCTGGACCCGTGTGTCCAGCCCAACCTTCTCCATCGCGTCCTGAAACGCCAGCGCATTGACGATTGTCGCAAGCATGCCCATGTAGTCGCCCGTCGTGCGGTTGATACCCCGTTCGGCCCCGCTGGCGCCGCGATAAATATTGCCCCCACCCACCACGATGGCCACCTGCACTCCCATGGCGTGGACCGCCTTGACCCTCTGCGCCATGCCGGCAACAATCTCTGGGTCAATACTGAGTCCCTTGGCTTTGCTCTGCAGGACTTCTCCGCTCAGTTTGAGGAGAATCCTCTTGTACGGGATCGGCGCAACGGCTTTGCTCATGCTTGGCATTCCCTTCCTGCTTGTTCGGAGGATACCGAAAGCCCCCCGCCGCGTAAACAGGAAAGCGGCAACCCAGAACGGCGGGAGTCGGAAGGCTGAAAGTCAGTAGGTGAACAGATCCTTCAGGGAATACGTCTTGCCGGAGGCAGCATTGAGCGCATTGCGCACCTTGGACATGACATTCGGCGTCAGCCGTCTGCCCTTGCATGCTCGGGCCACCATCTTATGAGTGATCTGCTCATCGGAGATGGCGACAAGATCCCGGCCCCTGAGACCGTGCTCCGCCATGATGCGCGCGACTGGTTGTTCGCCGAGGTTCCGTTCGATTTCACTATTCATGTCAGCGACTTCTACCCGAACCGCATGCAAGAAACAACTCCGTTCGATCTGCCCAACATCAGACTGTAACTAACAAGTT
>CAZWPN010000002.1:0-49275 GCA_964635275.1 uncultured Victivallales bacterium
CGGTGTATGGTCACCTGTACGAAGCTCTCCAGTGGCTGGTGCGCGATGTCAAGCAGAGACACAATCTGCGGGTGAAGGCCAGTTTCCGGGGCGAGTTGAGGGATGTGCCGGAAGCCCCAAGCATCCTGCTTTTCACAGCGGCGCGTGAGATGCTGTTCAATGTGGTCAAACACTCCGGGTTACTCGAGGCTGACTTGGAACTCGCCACCGAGGGCAACGCCGTCGTTCTGAGGGTTAGCGACTGCGGCTGCGGAATGGCTTCAGAGCCTTTGACATCTGCGGATTCGCGGGGATTTGGCCTGTTCAGCATCAGGGAACGAAGCGAGTCAATGGGCGGAAGCCTGACCGCGGACTCCAGCCCCGGCCGCGGAATGCGGGTTACGGTGCGCCTCCCGCTTGCCGCGGTTCCAGCGGCCCGCCGAAAGCCCCGCACACGGCAGAAGAAGCAGGCAGAGACCGTGGCCCAAGCAAGACCTCAAGAGGAGTCTGCCGGTTCCGGACGCATCAGGGTTCTGTTCGTCGATGACCATCAGATCGTCCGTGAGTCATTGGTGAGCCTGTTGCACGGACAGACGGAGGTCGAAGCCGTCGGTCAATGCGGCGACGGACAGCAGGCGGTGGAACAGGCCGGCCGGCTACGGGCGGACGTTGTCATCATGGACGTAAGCATGCCGGTCATGGACGGCGTCGAAGCCACCCGCCGCATCAAGGAACGATGGCCGGGCATCAAGGTCATCGGTCTCTCGATGTTCGATGATGTGGATGGTGGGGGCAAGATGCGTGCCGCAGGAGCGGACGGCTACGTCTCCAAGTCGGGACCGCCGGAGGAGCTGATCAAGGCCATCCGTCAGTGCGCCCGCGCGGGCGGCACCGACGAAATGCCAACTGCCGGCTCGCGTTCTGCGCGCAGGAAGCGGAATTGAGAACGTGATTCGCGGGCGCGGGCTAGGCATCCGGTCAGAATGGCCCAACCAGGCACCGGAGAGTGCCCCGTTGGGCATAGGGAAAGCATGAAGACACGATGTGAATGGTGTGGGAGTGACCCACTATATGTCGCCTATCACGACGATGAGTGGGGTATCCCTGTGCACGATGATCGACTTCTCTTTGAATTCCTGATTTTAGAGGGAGCCCAGGCGGGACTGAGTTGGCTGACGATCCTGAAGAAGCGAGAAAACTACAGGAAAGCGTTTCACGCCTTCGATTGCGAACTCATCGCCCAGTATACAGAGGCAGATGTGACCCGGTTGCTCGCCAACGCTGGCATTGTCCGCAATCGCCTGAAGATCGAATCGGCGATCAAGAACGCCCGAGGCGTTCTTGGAATTAAGGAAGAACACGGTTCACTGGATTCGTATCTCTGGCGCTATGTCGATGGCATCCCCAAGCAGAATGCTTGGCGATCCATGTCTGAGCTTCCAGCAAGGACAGAGCTGTCTGACGCAATTAGCAAGGACTTGAAGAAGCGAGGGCTCAACTTTGTGGGCTCAACAATCTGCTACGCTTTCATGCAAGCGGTGGGCATGGTGAACGACCATACGACTGACTGCTTCCGATACAAGGAGATCAAGAGATTGCCCAACCAGTGAATGCACTTTCCAAAATGGGCGCGCCCATTTTGCGCCATTAGGGACGCCTCTCTACATGTGATTCCGCTGAAAACTGTCTGCGGTGGGGAGCAGGCCCTATTTCGGGTATCTTTGTTGCGAGCTTCGTCGGACCTTCTGATCCTTCCGCTGCGCCCAGAAGTCACGCCTTTCGGGTGACGTCTATTATTGCTTTCCACCCGTGGTCGCGCCGCCGGCCGTCTTCGTCGAACTCTTGGGCTTCAGGCCAACCTTCCGCGTAGTGTTGGTGCCGACGGCAGCCTGCACCGGATTCTCGGCCTTATGCTTGTCTATAAATCCCTTGAGGTGGTCAACGTATTGTTCCGCCCCGCCCTCCTGATACCCGGTTTGGGCAACCGTGTCAGCGGTCGGACTGAGAATGATCACTGTCGGATAGCCTTTCACCTTGTATTTCTGAGCCAGCTCTTTGTTCTGGCTGGCCAACTTGGGGCTCAGCGCTTTGCTTCTGGGGAAGTCAAGGAGCACACATATCAGGTTCTCTTTTGCGTAGTCCATGAACGCCTTCCTGCCGAAGACTTCCTTCTCCAACCTGACGCACCAGCCGCACCAGTCGGACCCGCTGAAGTCCAACAGCATGTACTTCCCTTCCGTCTGGGCTGCTACCTTCGCCTTCTCAAAGTCGGTTTCCCACTGCTTGGCCCAGACTGATCCGATTCCCATCGAAAGAACGACTGCCGCCAGGCTCAATACTTTTCTGCTCATTTCAAACCTCCTTCAATCCGTTATGACCCACCAAGGGCAGAGGTTACACCACCGACGCTGCCAATGCAAGGCACCGCTGCTTTCTCTATCCCCACCATCCCCGCACGTGTGCGCATCATCGGTAGCGCAGTTGACCTCAGCTCAAGATTCAGGTTCTGGCTTGAGTTCTTGTCGTCCGGTCGGTAGTGTTCATGCGCTTTGCGGGACGCAGACAGCAACAAAGAAGCAAGGAGCGGCTTGTGAAATACGGTCACTTTGACGAATCGAAAAAAGAATACGTGATACAGACCCCGGACACCCCCCTGCCGTGGATCAACTACCTTGGCACGCAGGAGTTCTTCGGCATGATTTCGAACTCGGGCGGCGGATACTGCTTTATGATTGATGCCAGGAAGCAGCGCCTCACCCGCTACCGCTACAACAATGTTCCGATGGATTCCGGCGGGCGCTACCTGTATGTCAAGGACGAGCAGACGGGGAAGATGTGGGCGCCGGGCTGGATGCCGGTGAAGGCCGATCTGGACTTCTACGAGTGCCGCCACGGATTGGGATACACGGTGATCACCGGCGAGAAGGACGCTATCAGGGTTTCAACGCGTTACTTCGTCCCTTTCAATGAAAGTTGCGAAATCTGGGAAACCGACATCACGAACACCGGGAAGAAGAAGAAGGTCTTCACGCTCTTCAGTTTTGTCGAGTTCTGCGGTTGGGAAGCGCTTAACGATGCCACGAACCTGCAGCGCACGCTGAATCTGGGCGAGGTGGAGGTTGACGGCAGCGTGATCTATCACTTGACCGAATACAGGGAACGGCGCAACCATTTCGCGTACTTTGCCACGAGCGAGAAGATCGCCGGCTATGACACCGATTCGGAATCATTCCTGGGAAGGTACAACGGCTTCCATGAACCCAGCGTTGTGGCCGAGGGGAAGAGTCATAACTCCGTGGCCTGCGGTTGGAATCCATGCGGATCGCACTCAATCCGGATAACGCTGAAGCCGGGCGAGACGAAGAAGATCAATTTCATGCTCGGCTACGCACAGAATCCGGAGAACGAGAAGTTCAGCGCCCCAGGCGTGCTCAACAAGAAGCGCGTGAGAGTAACGCTCAAGAAGTATCTGAACCGCAAGAATTCAGAGAGGGCGTTCACGAACGTGGTCAAGCAGTGGGAAGAGCTGACCGGACGGTTCCAGGTGGAAACGCCATACAAGAACCTGGACATGATGGTCAACACCTGGAACCAGTATCAGTGCGTTACGACGTACAACATGGCACGTTCCACGTCTTACTACGAGACAGGGATCGGGCGGGGCATCGGCTATCGGGATGCGTGCCAGGATCTGTACGGCGCGGTGCACATCATGCCACCGGAACGTTCAAGAACGAGGATACTCGAGCTGGCAGCGATCCAGTGGCGAAACGGCGCCACCTACCATCAGTACCAGCAGCTCGACAAGAAGGGCAATGCCACCATAGGCGTCGGATTCAACGACGATCCGCTGTGGCTGATCCTGGGAACCGCCACCTATATCAAGGAAACCGGAGACTGGTCGATTTTGGAAGAGCAGGCCCAATTCGACAACAACCCCAAGGACACCGCCACGCTCTACGAGCACTTGATCATATCGGTCAAGCATATCATGGAGAACCGCGGTCCTCATAAGCTGCCCTTGGTGGGACGCGCGGACTGGAATGACTGCCTGAATCTGATCATGACCAGCATCAAGCCCGGCGACACTTTCCAGGGCGACGCCACGCATGCTAGCCTGAAGGACAAGATCGGCAGCGTGCCCGAGAGCCTTATGATTGCCGGGCAGTTTGTCTGGGCGGTGAGCGAATTCATGCGCATGGCCCGACATAAGAAGGACAGGAAGAACGAAAAGATGGCGGATGCGGCCGTCAAGGAAATGCAGGCTGCGATCATTGCGCATGGATGGGACGGCGAGTGGTTTGTCCGTGCCTTTGACCGGTTCGGCAAGAAGATCGGCTCCAGAGAGAACAAGGAAGGCAAGATCTTTGCGGAATCGCACGGCTGGATCGGCATGGCCTCGGTCGGCAAGGAAAACGGCATGCTGGAAAAGGCGCTCGATGCTGTGAAGGAGCGGCTCTTCTCGCGACACGGCATTGTGTTGCAGCAGCCTGCCTACACGAAGTACAACTTCTACTGGGGCGAGATGACCTCCTATCCTCCGGGCGTCAAGGAGAATGGCGGCATCTTCTGCCAGCCAACGGGATGGCTTACGATTTCGGAGTGCAATGTAGGCCGCGGCGATCGGGCCATGGAGTACTACAAGTCGATTTGTCCCGCGGAGCGCGAGGGCATCAGCGACGTCCATCGCTGCGAACCCTATGTGTACTCCCAGATGATCGCGGGTCCCGATTCCGCGCGGTTCGGAGAAGCCAAGAACTCGTGGCTTACCGGCACGGCAGCCTCGTCTTTCCTGGCGGTGTCGCAATACATACTCGGCATCAAGCCAGACTACGACGGCCTGCTGATCGACCCGTGCATACCGAAGGACTGGAAGGGATTCCGGGTGCGGCGCAAGTTCCGCAACGCGATCTACGATGTCAGCGTGGTTAATCCATCCCATGTTAGCAAAGGTGTGAAGAGCGTGACGGTGGACGGCAAGAAGCTGGATGGTTGTGTTCTGCCGGACTTCAAAGACGGCAGGACGCACAAGGTCGCGGTTGTTATGGGATGTTGACTTGGCCCGGCAATCTGATAGGGTTCGCGCCTGTTCTTTCAAAACCGACCCGTGGAGAGGAAACGGAAATCCGTGTGAATCGGATGCGGTCGCGCCGCTGTGATTCCC
The DNA here is from genome assembly GCA_964635275.1 of uncultured Victivallales bacterium. Lineage (GTDB taxonomy): Bacteria > Verrucomicrobiota > Kiritimatiellia > UBA8416 > CAZWPN01 > CAZWPN01. Next base: position 5,144 of record CAZWPN010000002.1, read on the forward strand.
GAACGTGAAAGCGTACTCCCCGGCCATACAACCACTGTTCGCTTCGGCGAATGGGAAGGGGCCTGGGATATCGGGAGAGCCAGAAGACGTTGCTCACCACGTTCCCGTCGTGCCGAGGGTTCGGCACAGCGGCTCTTCGCGTCAAAGGAGCATGATGTAAGCAGGCACCTGTGGTCTACCACACCCCCGACGAACGTAATGAGTCGTCGGGGGTTTTGTTATTTCGGGGCATTGCCTGGAGGAGAAGCGGTATGCGTGTGCAGTGGACGCAGGTGGTCGTGATGGTGATCGGGTTGAGCCTCGCCAGCCTCGCGCAAGGCGGCGACGGTCCGGCAACGAATCAGGAAATCATCGTCCGGGCCAGCCGGATGGACAAGGGTGTTTCGTCCATCCCGGCCAACATAACAATACTGACGGATGAGGCAATCCGCAGCGCCGGGCATGCCAGCCTGGTAGAAGCACTTCAGAAGCAGGCCGGGATACAGGTCCGATCTACCACAGGCAACCCGGCTAACTCGGAAGTCAGTCTCCGCGGGTTCGGGGAGAACGCCCACGGCCGCGTGCTTGTCCTGCTGGATGGCCGACGCCTCAACCGGCCCGACATGGCCGGGATCAACTGGCTCCAGGTACCGCTGAGCAACGTGAGCCGTGTGGAGGTCATTCGCGGGGCGGCCAGCAGCCTGTATGGCGACAACGCCGTGGCGGGCGTGATCAACATTGTGACGCGCCAGGGCGACGGGGATGAGCGGGGATTTGTGTCCTCCGAGGCAGGCAGCGATGGCATGCTCATCGGTCGTGCAGGCGTCAACATGGAAGCCGGGCCCGTGGCCGCCTCCCTCAACGGCGAACGCTATGAACTTGACGGCTATCGCGACCGGGCTGCCTTCCTCTCATGGGGCGGCGGTGCCAACATGCGCTTCACCGGCGCCGGCGGTTTGACCGCATCACTCGCTCTTTCCGGGCAGCAGGTTGAATTTGAAATGCCCGGCTATCTCAGCCGCGAGCAGATGCAGGAAGACCGGCGACAGGCCGTCAACAAGGCCGACGAGGCCGAGGATCGTTACTTCAACGCCGACCTCGGAGTTGGTTGGGCGAGCGGCCGTCGCCACAACCTTGAATCGCATGCCGTGTGGGGGCGCAAGGACATGAGCAGCGACATGGCCAGTTGGTTCAGCTATAGCGACCTCGCGATGGACACATACGGATTGATGCCGCGTTACTCGTGCCACATGCCCGTGGCCGGTCTGGACAACATGTTCGTGGCGGGGCTCGATGTGTACCGCGACACACTGGCCGTGGAGCGCTACGGCGACCAGGAAAGAACCATCAAGGCCATGCAGGTGGATGTGACCCGGGACACCGCAGCGGTGTACTTGCGGGATGACCTCAGCCTGACGCGGCAATGGGTTGCGGGCCTCGGAGGGCGGTTGGAGAACGCCCGGATCAACGCGGATGTGCGCTCGGCCGACGGCGCGACAGACTTCGACGGCAGCAAGGACTACTCCGAATCCGCCATGGATGCTTCGATCAGTTACCGCCGGGCTTCGGGATCGCGGGCCTTCGCGCGGGTGGCCACCGTCTACCGGTTCCCCTTCGTGGATGAACAAGTCAGCTACTACGGGTTTGGCACGGATCAGTTCTACGACGATGTCAACCCGGAGACCGGATGGAACCTGGATGTCGGGGTCCGCGTGGAGCACGCAAAACAGTTTTCCGCCGGGCTTACCGTGTTCCGGCTGGAGCTCGATGATGAGATCGCCTACAACAACGGCACGTTCCGCAACGAGAATCTCGACGCTACGCGGCACCAGGGCTTGGAGGCAGACGTTTCCACGAGGGTTCTGCCGTTCTGCCGCCTGCGCGGCAGCTACACGTTCACCGACGCAACGTTCACAGCCGGCCCGAGAGACGGAAAAGACATTCCGCTGGTTCCCCATCACCGGGCCATGGCCGGCGCTGAATTCACGCTGCCGTTTGGCGTCTCCCTGGACGTGTCCGCCAACCACGTCGGGAGCATGTACCTCGGCGGGGACAACGCCAACACGGCGGATCGTCTCGGCGCGTATACGACTGCAGATGCGCTTGTTCGCTACATCGGAGCCGGACGCCTCTCTGGATTCGAGGCGCACATTGGTGTGGACAACCTGTTCAACCGTAAATACGTTGACCTCGGGTACCTGAGCTGGACGGGCGATGGAGCGTATTACCCGTCGCCGGAACGTACGGTCAAAGGCGGCGTTGCCTACCGGTTCTAGCCTGGTGAGGCGCTGGTATAGTTCGTGATGTTCAGGTCTGAACTGTGTATGATTCAGGCAGTCGAAGGGTCACTGCCAGGAATAATACTCAGTGAAAGAAATCCGCCTGCGCATTTTAGCGTCTCTGACGCCGGCTCTTGCCGCGGGGATCGGCCTGTTCATTGTTGCCTCAGGTTGCTTGTCCGTCACCGGAACGGCCCGTCGCGGCATATCTGGTTACAGCCCGGAAGCGATGGACCGGGACATGGTATACGTGAAGGGCGGGTATTTTCTTTACGGCATGACGGCGGGGGAGAAACAACGCGCTGCGGAATCCGCAGGCGTGCATCCGGGCCAGTTGCAGGACCATTCCAACCGGCAGGTTCTGAAGTCACCCGGTTTCTGGATCGACCGGTATCCGGTGACGCGCGGCCAGTTTGCGCGCTTCATGAAGGCCACCGGCTACACCATTCTGCGCAACGGCTGGGTCGTGGGGTGGCGGGAGTTGAGCGAATCCTGGCCGCCGGACCGTCCCGGCAAGGAGGCCCTGCCGATGATCGGCGTCAACGCCGACGATGCCGAGGCGTACGCGCGCTGGGTGGGTAAGCGGCTGCCGAACGAAGCCGAGTGGGAGTTGGCGGCGCGCGGGAACGATGGCCGGCTGTATCCGTGGGGAAACGAGCCCTCGGAAGACGCTTGCTTTATGGGGCAAGGGAACCTCCCTTTCTCGGCCACTTTCCCTGTCGGCTCATGGCCGGCAGGTGCAAGCCCCTGCGGCGCATTGGACATGGCGGGGCTCGTCTGCCAGTACGTTAGAACGATCGCTGGAGAACCGGCCTATCTGCTGGCCGGCTCGAGCGTGCTTCATACGCAGCCGTACTCCCGTATGGTCACGGCCCGATTCGGTTGGACGCCCGGGATGCGCAACTACGTGTCGGGCTTCCGTTGCGCGTCTGACACGCCACCGCCAACCCGCAGGTGGTTGGCGGCGGGATATCGGCCCGGGCTGAGGGTGCTTCCGCGGATACTGGCGATCCGCCGCGATCTTTACCTGAAGGAACCCATCACCCTTCGTGGCACGGAGACGGCCACGCTGGAGGTGCAGGTGCCATGGTTCCCGGAAAGCGTCTGGTTGATAGATGTGCCGGAAAGCAAATGCGGGCCTTTCATCGGCGCCAACATGTGGCCGGAACCGGGCACCACGGTTCAGTGGGAGATCACGCCCGACGGGCAGCGCGCGGCCTATGTGCGAGAGCATGATAAACAGCGGATTGCATTCGAGGCACGGGTGGAAAGCAACAGCGTGCGACTCGCGTTCAACACCCATAACATCGATGGGACCGGCATCTTGCTGCCGTCCGTGTGCATGAAGACCATCAGTCCTTTCTTCTCCAGCCAGGAGCGGATGACGCAGGGCGTTGTGCGCGACGGCAGATTCCTGCGTGTGGCCGACATGCCGGTCGAGCGGCGGTGGTCCGGCAAGAAGGATGAGCCTCAGGTTGAGATCCGACAGCCATTCTTCTGGTCGGTGGACAGGAACACGCCTGAGGGTAACCATGCAGTCCTGCGTTCTTACGACGGCACGGCGTTTGTGGCCCGCATAGGGCCCTGCCCGTGCCGGGTGTGGGGTAACAGTTCAATTCCATGCATGCACCTGATTCCCAGTTCGACGGCACCGACGCAGAGCGGGCGCGTGGTCTTCTTTATCGGTCCGGCGGAGGAACTGGAGAAGGAACTGAAGGCCGGCGTGCTCTACGTGCCGCCGGAGAAGACGGACGATTTCAGCGGGCGAAGCGTCAAGTGACCGATGCGCAGGCCGGCGGAATGCCACACCCGGCGGCGGCGGAGAGCGAGGAAAGGACTTTGGAGCCATGACAAAGGAAGGTGCACCTAAAAGAAAAAGAGAAGCCTTAGCCTCGTTGTTTTGTACTTGGCTGCCTGTCCCATGCTCCATTGCGGTTCGCATGGCCGTGTTGCTGGGAGCCATCGGAATTCTGACATGCGGCGCTCTCGGCGCCACGACGAACAGGGTATCCGCATTGAAGAAGTCGGGTGCGCGCCACGTGGCGCTGACAATCGAATCAGAGGTTCTTGCCGAACTCAATATGGCCAGGCAGAAGCCGAAGGAGTACGCGCGGTATGTCGAGGAACACCGACGTCGAATGAAGAATGACGGCTCCTATAGCGTGCCAGGCGGGCTGACAATGACCTCGCGGGAAGGTATCAAGGCCGTTGAGGAGGCCATTGTATTTCTTAAGCAGGTCAAGCCCGTCGGACCTCTCGATATGTCGGTGGGACTGTCCCGGGCGGCGCGCGACCATGTGGACGACCTGGGGCCAAAGGGGCAGGTTGGACATGGCGGCACCGATGGCAGCACCCCCAGCGAGCGGGTCACGAGATACGGCGACTGGGATGTCACCACCGGCGAGAACATTGCGTGCGGCTTTGATGATGCCCGCATGATTGTCGTGCAACTCATCGTAGACGATGGCGTCCCGCTGCGTGGGCACAGGGAGAACATCTTTCAGCCGAAGTACAAGACCGTCGGGATCGCCTGCGGCAACCACAAGACGTTCCGGCACATGTGCGTTATGGATTTTGCCGGAGGGTTCAGGGAAAACAAAGCGTTTCGCGACGCGGCTAAAAAGGCCTCGCGGTAACTGCGCGGCACATTGCACTTTTCCGTCATCCTCGGCGGCAGCCCAATGCGCGGCCCGGTAAGGCGGCAAACCACACACTCTCTCCGTGTCTGCGGAATCGTGCGTTGATGTCTGGGCCCCCGCTCAGTAGGCCCAAACGGTCAGTGCGTGCGGCTTAGGACATATCGGGCGATGGCTTCCAGAGGCTCCCGATCTGGCGAAGCCGGCAGACACCCGAGGGCCGAAAGCGCTTTATCAACGAGGCGTCCAGCCTGGCGTTGAGCCTGTTTGGTGGTCTGCACGGCCAGGCACGTGGCGCCGCCAGAGCGGTGTCGGCCGTTGCTAATGGTGGACTCGTCCAGGAGGTCGTCAGTGATCTGAAACGCCAGCCCTATGGCGGCGCCATAGACTGTCAGAATATCCAGGACCCGGCGGGATGCGCCGACGGCAATGGCGCCGGACCGGACAGAGACCTCGAAGAGCGCCGCCGTCTTGTTCATGTGAATGAAATGTATGCGACGGGCGGTGGGATGATCGGAAACGGCCAGATCTTCGACCTGCCCGGCCACAACGCTGCTGGCGGCACGGCCCAGTTCCAGAACCAGTTGATTGGATGAATAGGGACGGGGAACGCGGGCCTTGGCCACCACCTCGAATGCCGCGGCCTGCAGAGCATCCCCGGCTAGAATGGCATTGGCCTCGCCGAACACCTTGTGGGCGGTGGGCCGGCCCCGGCGAAAGTCGTCGTCATCCATGGAAGGCAGGTCGTCGTGGATGAGCGTGTACGTATGAAAAAGCTCCAGCGCGACTGCCGGATAGAGAACTGTCTTGAGTGTTTGCGCGGTAAGTCGCCGCGGCGCACCTAGCCGGGCGGCGGCGAGGCATAGAATTGGACGCAGGCGTTTCCCGCCGGAGAACACTGTGTAACGCATGGCTGTGTAAAGTGCGCGCGGGGCGAGGCGGGAAGAGGGTATCTCGCGATCAATGGCCTCATCAATGAGCCGTCGCTGTTCTTCCAGATATGCTTGCATGTCCAGCACGCCCGTAAGATGCGGTGTAACTCCATTCGCGCGCAAGCCCAAACTGACATCCTGAACCTGCTCAAAAAAAGGAGTTTCCCGTGACAAATCCGTGACATGCTGGCCGCATGCTGAATGCGGTGGTGAGAAAGAGAGGAAGGTTCAACATGAATGCGCTGCTGCTCTACCCGGAGTTTCCGAACACGTTCTGGAGTTTCAAACATGCCCTGGCGTTTGTGGGCAAAAAGTCGTCTTTGCCGCCATTGGGGCTTCTTACAATCGCGCCCATGCTACCGCAGAACTGGGGCAAGCGTCTCGTCGATATGAACGTTCGAAAACTGAACGACGCGGATTTGAAGTGGGCCGACTGCGTGTTCATCAGCGCCATGACCATCCAGCGCGAGGCAACACATCGGCTGATCTCGCGATGCAAGGCGGCGGGTCTCCGGATCATCGCCGGCGGTCCGTTATTCCAGAGCGACCGCGAGCAGTTCAAGGAGGTGGACCATTTCGTGTTGAACGAGGCTGAACTGACGCTGCCGGCATTCCTTAGCGACCTGGCGAACGGGCAGCCACAGCGGGTCTATGAAGCCAAGGGATTCCCGGACCTCGCCCAAACTCCCATGCCGATGTGGAACCTGCTTGATCTCAAGCGCTACGGAAGCATGGCGATCCAGTTCTCGCGCGGATGCCCTTTCAACTGCGATTTCTGCAATGTCACTGCACTGTTCGGACACCGTCCAAGAATCAAGTCCTCGGCACAGATCATCGCTGAGTTGGACAGCCTGTATGCGCGGGGCTGGCGAGGGCAAGTGTTCTTTGTGGATGACAACTTCATAGGGAACAAGTCGTTCTTGAAGGCTGATCTCCTTCCGGCGCTGATCAAATGGCGCAAGGGTAAGAAAGGCAATGGGTTCTTTACCGAGGCGTCCATCAATCTGGCCGACGACAAGCCGCTGATGGATATGATGGTCAGCGCCGGGTTCAACATGGTTTTTATCGGCATCGAGACGCCGGATGACGAATGTCTGACGGAGTGCAGTAAGAATCAGAACAAGAACCGCGACCTCGTTGCGGACGTCAAGCGGATCCAGCGAGCAGGAATCCAGGTGCAAGGCGGGTTCATCGTCGGGTTTGACCATGATGGCCCGGCTATATTCAAGAGGCAGATTGACTTCATCCAGAAGAGCGGGATCGTGACAGCCATGGTCGGCTTGCTCCAAGCGCCACCGGGCACGCGGCTCTTTGACCGCATGCTGAAGGCGGGTCGCCTTCACGGAGACTCGTCGGGCGACAATGTGGACGGGACTACCAACATCATTCCGACTATGGGGACTGATGCCCTGGTGGCGGGATACAAAGGCATCCTGCGGCACATCTACGCGCCGGAACACTATTACGCGCGCATCCGGACGTTTCTGCGTGAGTATGACCCGCCGCGGATACGCATGCATTTTTCGTTTTCGTACATGCTGGCCTTGCTGCGCTCCATGTACCGGATTGGTTTCTTTGGAAAGGAAAGGCTTCATTACTGGAAGCTCATGCTCTGGACACAGTTCCGGCACCCCAGGCTGCTGCGCGAGGCGATCGTCCTCACTGTCTACGGGTACCACTTCCGCAAGGTCTGCGAACAGCATGTCCTGATGGATGGCTAGCTGAACATCCGGGTTGCGATTCAGGCTGATATTCTTCAGACTGTCGACGGGGGGTGGCACATGGCAAGGCGGCGTCCACATCTGAATCTGAGTCTGACCGCCGTCGTCGTTCTTGTCGCTGCCGGCGTCTTGTTGCCGGTCATGCTGTCGACCGCGGTCGGTATTGTAGCGTTGGTCATCGCCAGGGATGCGGGTGGGATTGTTACGGGCGTCTTGGTGATCTCATTCGCCGTTGCGGCAGCGGGCAGCGCGTTGATTGCAGTCGTCCTCATGGGCAGGAAAGCGCAACTCGCGCGCCGGCAGGGGGACTTTGTCGCAAATATCTCGCACGAGTTCCGGACGCCGCTCAGCGCAATCCGGCTCTACACCCAGACTTTACAGTCTGGAAAGCTCGCCGGCGATCCTGTGCAGACGGCGCAGTGCCTGGCCACCATCCTGCGCGAGACGGAATGGCTGGATGCCATGATAGACCGGGTTATGATGTGGCGGGCATCATCGAAGGACATGATGCCGCTCACGATGGACCCGCAGCCTGTATCGCAAGCTGTGAACGATGCCGTTGAACGGTTCCGGGCCATGGTGGCGCCGGATGCGCTTGAGTTGTCGTCATCCATCGAGACGCGGCGATTCGTGCGGCACGATGCGCGCGCGTTGAGCTCCGTGGTCTTGAATCTGCTTATCAATGCGTACAAATACACTCGTACCGAGAAGCAGATTCGCGTCGCTGTTCGGGATGTGAATGACCATGTTGCCATTGAGGTGAGCGACAACGGCATTGGCATGACTGACGCCGACATGAAGCGTATCTTTGAGCCGTTCTATCGCGCGCGGGGGGAAGACGGGGGCAAGAGGAGCGGAGTGGGGCTTGGCCTGGCAATAGTGCGACATCTGGTGCATAGGCACGGGGGCACCATCGGCGTCAGCAGTAAAGTGGGAAAGGGGGCGACCTTCACCATACAATTGCCTGCTGTAGCGGAGGCTCAATGAGTGCGGCCTTGTCCGGCATTGCTCAGAAGAGGGACGTCATCCTTGTGGTTGAGGACGACAAGGCGTTGCGAGAGGGTCTGTCCATGAACCTTCGGATGGAGGGCTACGAGGTTCTCATGGCCGCCGACGGCGAGGAAGGCATGCGGATGGCGTTTCACGCCCGTCCGAGTCTGATCGTGCTCGACATTATGATGCCGTGCTGGTCGGGGCTGGACATCCTCCGGGAGCTTCGCAAGCGGGGTGAGGGGGTTCCAGTTCTCGTTCTTTCTGCACGGCATACGACGACCGACAAGGTGGAAGGCCTTCATCTTGGTGCCGATGACTACATGACCAAACCCTTCGACCTTCCAGAGTTGATTGCACGGGTCAAAGGGATACTCCGAAGGCGACGGTCGGAGGAACAGAACCTGCCGGCGTTATCATTCGACAAGGTTGCTATTGACCGGGCGACACGCCGCGTAGAGGTATGCGGGAAGCAGGTTGAGTTGTCCGCCAAGGAATTCGATCTTCTCTGCCTTCTCGCTGCGTCGCCGGGGCAGGTCTTCACCCGCGAGACCATACTGGGGCGACTCTGGGGCTGGGACTACGACGGCACGGCGCGGACGGTGGACAACTTTGTGGCCAGCCTGCGGAAGAAGCTTGAAGCGGGGCGGGGCGCCCGAAAGTTCATACGCACCGTGCCTCTCGTTGGCTACAAGTTTGATCCCTCGTGAGGTTTGAACCAGGTTCAACAGGGGACCTGTCACTTTCCCGCATGGTTCGCAATGTCCCGTGCAATCTCGCGCGCTGCATGAGGTCGGCCGATCCGTCGTGCGGCGGTCTGCATGGCATGCAGGCGGTCGGCATCCGACAGAAGAGCGCGGATTCGATGAGGCGCATCCTCGATTTCCGCCAGTCGAATGGCGGCGCCGGCTTCCAGCAGGTACTCGCAGTTACGCTGCTCCTGTCCTGGAATGGGGTCCACTATCAACATCGGTTTGGCCTTGGCCATGAGTTCGGCGCTCGTCAGTCCCCCGGGTTTGCTGACCACAAGATCTGAAGCATCCATGAGTTCGTGAATATTGGAAACGAACCCGAATATCCGGATGGGAATGGGCGCGCCGGCGGCCACGGCCTCTGCCTCCCGGCGAAGTTCCTCGTTGGCGCCGGCTACGACAAGAAGTTGGCAGAACGGCGGGTCTTCCTTCAGTGCCCGGATCAGCGAAACCGCCGGACCGACACCGAAACCGCCGCTGAGCACCAGGACCGCGGGCCGTTTAGCCTCCAGTCCCAGGCGTTGCCGGACGCTCTGAGGCTCCTCGCAATGGCCAAAGACCGGGTCAATGGGAATCCCGGAAACCTGCACCCTGTCGGCTGGTTGGCCATGACGAATCAGGTGCCGCCTCGCCTCTTCGTTGGACACGTAATAGCCATGGACCCGCTCAAGGATCCAGAGCGAGTGCACGGCGTAGTCAGTCACCACGGCGAAAAAGGGCACCGACCGGTGGCGTCGGCGACGGGCGCGGGAGGAAAGAAGTTCCAGAGGGAGAAAGTGAGTGCACACCACCACGTCAGGTTCATACTCATCAAGGAACTCGAAGAAAGAAAGTGCGTTGATCTTGTTGAATGTAGCCCGGACCTTGCGCCGCCATGGGATCTCCGATTGCCGGTCGGACATGGCATACATGTAGCCCCATAGCTCCGGCACCCGACGAACGAGGCGGAGATAGCCTTGGGCATAGGTCTTTCGAAAGATGGCGGGCGTGAAGTCCAAGATGTCGCGAACTTCAACTTCAGAGGCTGGGGACTCCTGTTGGAACCCCTTGGCCAACGCTTCGGCGGCGCGCTTGTGACCGGCGCCAGCCGATGCGTGTAGAATCAGCACTCTCACGGTACCCCCCTTTCCTGTGGATCGTCAGCGGAACGACCAGAAGACGAACAATGCGCCGACGAATGTGAATGTGACGTAGTCGGTCGGCACTCCCAGCATCCAGTTCTTGTGCCACCACACCTGCCCGGGACGGAACTTCCGAATACCATAAGCCGGATTCATGACGAACCAGAGAAAATCCTCGATGATCCAGAAGAGCATCAGGCATCCGAGGATGCGCGCTTCCTGCTTCCATCCGCAGCCGCCGGTCATGAAAACTGTCAGATGAAATACGAGGGCCATGAAAGAGAAGACCCAGGCGTGATAGCCTGTAAGGGGCCTGCCGCCCCAGAAGATGTCCAGAAGCGGATGCCGGTCCACCCGCCAGGTTGGCAGTCCCTCTGCCCATCCTCGCTGGCCCTCGATATGGATCTCGACCTTAGCGAAGAAGAAGCCGAGAAGGAAGACATAGGCGAGCAGAATGATCGCGTGGGCCCACCGGGTATCTATCCAAAGGCAGGGGTGCAGGTTCGTCCACCCTCCGGCGCCTTCACCGGACAGGAATGGGGCCGGCAGCGGGGAAGGCCTCTCGGCCAACAAGTCGCCGGCGACCGCCTGCACGCCATCAGCCATGTTGCTCCCGGCTTCCGTGGGGAAGGCGGAGAATGCGGCAATCAACACGCCCATCAGGATCGCCATCATTGCCCTTTTCCTCCTATCGCCTAAATCCTCGCCTAAGCGCTGTACCACCGGCGGGACCCGTTGCGGACGACCTTGCGGCGGCGGCTCCGCCGGAGGCGTCTACCCAGCGCGACATACAGTCTGTATATGTTCCCCAGGTAGGGCGAGCTCTCCGAGCGAGCCGTAAACACAGGACGCACACTGGTCCGCCAAAGGAGTCCTGCCTTCCCCAGCCGAGGATCAGGGTATCGGCTTGCCGATTGACATCAAACCTTTCCTCGTGACAGACTTTGCAACGCGCCGCAGGCCGTACTGCGCAATGGATAACCGAAACAGCGCGGGAAGAAAAGAACGGAACACAGTCATGATTCTAGATCAGATCCAACTGGCAGACGCATATGTGCACCTTCATCCACTCTTTCCGGCGGCATTCGCGGGGCTGAAGGATCTATTGCAGGGTCCGTGGCCGGCGGCCCGAGTGGACTTGGACGGAGACCGTCTCTACATCCTTCCGATGACTGTGGAGGGCAAGGGAAGGTCGGCAGCTCGACTTGAAATTCATCGGTCGTACATTGACATCCAGTACGTAGTGTCCGGTACTGACACGATGGGCTGGCGTTCAGCGGATGCCATCGGCACCGGGAATGGATATGACACGGCGAAGGACATCGAGTTCTATGCCGCGCCGCCGGTGTTGTGGGTGCCCGTTCCCGCGGGCCATTTCGCTGTGTTCCTGCCCTCGGATGCCCACGCGCCCCTGGCCGGCGATGGAACCGTGTGCAAGCTCGTGGTCAAGGTCCGCGTGTGATCAGTAACCGCTCCTCGGCATCGTGACGCTGCCCACAAGTCAACGGGGTTTGGCCGCCGGGGCGGCGATTGTCTTGGCGCCGCCAAGATCGCCCAGGCGCGCTTTCTCCAGATCGGTCCACAGCGTTCCGGGACCGGCGTGGAGGATGTTGATCTTGACGTCCGGGTTCAGTTGATTGGCAAACTCCCAGAGCGAATAGGCCTGGGCGTCGTCGAATGCCTTGGTCTTCAACTGAAAACCCCTGGCCCTCTCGCCATCCACCAGGCGCACGGCTTCGGCATCGACCTTGCCCACCTTCCGGACGCGGTCGGCCCGGGCGCCCGCCGTATCCTTCTCGATCACGGCGACCTTTCGCAGTGTTTCGACCTGGATCTCCGCAACTCCTTTGTCCTGATTGGCACGGATCTCGGCCTTCATCTTCTCCGTTTCCTGGGCCACCTGCTGACGGCGCTGCTCGATCATCGTCAAATCGGTATTGAGCAACGCCATCTGTTTGGCCGTGTTCTGCTTTTCCTTGTTTGTCAGGTCCTGCTCCACGGCGATGCTGGCCTTTTGGACGGGATCAAGAATCTGGGCGGGAACGTTAACGTGCCGTATCAGCGCGTTGTGGATGACGATGTTTTTCTCCTTGAGCGTCGTGGCCAGTGCCTCGGTCATGTCTTTCTGGAACTTCTCGCGGCCTTCACCCGCGATGAAATCCATAGCCCGGTAGACCGAGCCCTTGTTGCGGGAGACCGACAGGATCTGAGGCATGATAATCTTATCCACCACGGCCGGCATGTCGCCATAGGCCCTGTAAATGGCGGCCAACACGTTTGGCAGCAGCTCAAACTCCACGGTGAGATCGAGGCTGATTTCGAACCCGTCACGGGAGGGAAATTCCACGAACTGAGACAGAGTGAACTCCATCTCGCCCCGCGCCATCTGCTGTTCAACCTGCTGAGCCGCCGCCTGCGGCGCACTGCCACTGCGCCAACCCTGGCGAGTCCTCCCGGCGGCGGACGACTGGGTGGATGCCTGCGCGGGTTTGAAGTAGGCAGCATCGTTGGCCATGTATTCTATCCGCTGCTGCCGCTGCTGGTTCAGGGTGTTGTCTTGCAGTTCATCCATGGGATTGGCATTCGCGCTTTGGATGTCGCCCTTCGTGATGACCGCTCCGCCAACCTTCCCGAGGAGTGAGACCTGATTCACGCCGATCTCGACCACATTGACCAGAAACTCTTTCGGGTTGATGTAGTAGAGGCCCGGCTGGAGGATGTCGGACCTGACGCCTTTCTGGTTGGCCGCTGCAAACGCACCTTCGGGCGCCTGCTCGCCGGACAGTGACGTGATCACACCGCCATACCCAATGCGAATGCTAACGGCGGGGATGACATCTATCCTGTATCCGTAAGGATTCAGACGGTACTTCCCTGGACCGAGGACCGTGCGCCATATGCCTTTCTGACCCGGCGCCGCCAGGAATTCTCCCGGCGGAAGCTCCTTGCCGATCTTGGATGTTACGAGGCCGACCTTCCCGGGAGGAATGTGCACGACAGGAAGGATCTCACGGTCGAAGAGAACCGGGTCCCGGAAGTGACGGCCCTCGCCGAGGACTTCCTCCTGGATGCCCTTCTGGCCCTTATCCGCCAGGATCTGCCCCGGTGGCAGGTCGCGGCCGGTCTTGGCCACGATGACGGCCATATGATCCGGCTCCACGTAGAAACGGCAGAACCCCCAGACCCAGACGAACGAGAGGGAACCAATGACCAGCACTGCAATCCATAAGCTTCTGGTAGCCATCTTCATTTGGGCACGTCCTTTCCGGGGATCGTAAGATAAGAGCGAAAGACGCTGCCGAGCCCCTCGTCACCGTCCGTGGTAAGGATCGAGTCGATCCGGGGACCCAACCGGATGAGGTACTGGTAACGGGCCAGGCCCATGCCACCGCCGAAGGCCAGCACGCGATCATGCAGGACGCCGGCATCCGCTTCGTTCCGCATGCGGATGACGTCGCGCTCGGCTTCAGCGCGCAGAAGGACGGCGGCTACCTGGGAGTCCGCGGCTTGATTCTCAACTTTGGCCACGGCAAGTTCCTTTTCGGCGGCGATCACCCGCACGGCCTGATCCTGTTGCGCCGAGATCACTGCGCGGATCTGCGCGGTCTCGGACTCCACTTTCTCCTTGCTCTGCTGCGCCAGCATCTCCTGCTTGACCAATTCCGCCTTGGACTTGGCCTGAAGGAGTTCCTGCTCATATTTTTTTGATTCCTGAACAGCGATTTCGCGATCCCGGATGACGCTGGCTATCGCGTCCGGCGGAATTATGTTGCGGATGAGCACCGACTTGATGGCCACACCCCAATCTTCGCACCGGGTTCGAAGGTGGACTTCCAGGTCGCTCTGAAACTTCTGCCGGGTCTCGCCCATGATGAAGTTGATGGCCGGATGTTTGCTGCCTTCGATGCGGCTGAACCCGCGGGCCTTCGGGAGAATGATCTTCTTGACGATGTCATCCATGTCGCCAACGCGGTGGGTCAGCAAAGCCGCCTTGTCGGGTTGCAGGCTGTACTCGATCGTCCCTTCCACCGCGACAGAGAACCCGTCCTGCGTCAGGAAGGAGATGGCGTCTTCGCCGCTCATTGCGAAACGCTGGCTCTGAAGGTTGACCTCCACAACATTGTAAATATAGGGATTCAGGTAGTAGGAGCCGGGGTCCAGTACGGCGGCCACTACCCCCTTCATTTCGGGGGGAACGAGGAACGTATTGCGTTTGTCCTCAGGTATATCGCTGGCAAGGACGTCGCTTCCCACCAGCATGGTGACTACCCCGCAACAGCCTGGCTTGATGGTGATCGCGTCAAACTGGTTGACCTCAAAAGCGTACGGGTTGATGCGATACTTGCCCGGCCGCAGGATGTCCGTCACGATGCCCTTGGTGTTTTCTTCGGCAAGGATCCTGCCATGCGGAAGTTCCTTTCCGTAGAGACGGGTAACGACGCCCAGTTTCCCGGCCGGGATGTCCGTGATCGCCGACATCTTCCAGTCCCACGTGTACGGGTTACGGAAGTAGCGACCCTCGGGCAAAACATCGAGGTTAACGCCTTTCTGGTTCTTTTCGACGGCCAGGATTTCGCCGGATGGCAAATCCTTTCCCGTCTTGCGTATCAGGATGGCGATCTGATCGTTGTGCGGCTCAATCCGGCAGAAGAACCAGATGAAGATGGGCAGAAATACAATGAGCGCCGCTATGACAAGCCCCACCCATCCGCCGGCCATGAATGCCGACCAGAAAGCATCGGCAGGCGAACGCGGGACGGCCGGGGGGGTGGAATCGGAACGTGCTTTCGATCTATAGTCCATGACTCCTCCGTAGTTCTATGACGGGGAGAGCAGACCACGGAAGGGCGCCGGTGTCAAGAGCCAGTGCAGTCACCCAAAACTGCGGGAGTTGGAAGACTGGAAGGTTGGAAGATTGGGCAAGCCCTTGAATCCGTGGCCTATTCACACGCCCTGCGCAAGTGCATGAGTTCACGCACTGCTTGATGTTTCATCCTGCCCATGAACACCAAGGAAACTAAGAAAGCGAAGGAAAGACCGGAGGAGATCGTGATCCGTAGTCGTCGCCGTAGTCGTCCACCGGGAGAGGGAAGAGATCGGTTGACGACGACGGCGACGATTACGGTGGACGAAGAGACCGGCGCCCGACTCCTGACATCCCTGCTCTCCATCGGCGTCGGAAAACAGCCTCAGCTTGCATATGCAAGCAGCGGCATGTGAAGGGTGACCACTGACGAGGCGAGAAACCTAGAAGGATTCGGAGGGGCGAGTTATTTCCACTCTTCCAACCTTCCATCCTTCCAATCTTCCGCAGTTCAGGGAGTCACCCTACACCCTTTGCTGGATTTTGGCGGCGAAGGCGCCGTCCATTCCGGAATCGGGCGGGAAGGAGAGCTTCGTTTCGACACATTCCCATTCGGGATGCTTGGCCAGCCATGCGTTCACAAGGTTTTCGTTCTCATCAGGATCGAGACTGCAGGTGCTGTAGACCAGTGTGCCTGATGATTTCAGGTGCAGGAGCGCGTTTCCCAGTATAAGCCGCTGGACGTCGGCATGGTTGGCGAGGCGCCGCAGTGAGAACCGCCAGCGCGCGTCCGGCCGCCGCCGGAGGACACCCGTATTGGTGCATGGTACGTCCAGCAGAATACGGTCGAAAAGGACTGTGCCCACCGCCCTTCTCAAGTTGTCCTCCGTCGTAGCATTGCCCCTGACAACCGTCACATCGTTCAGCCCGAGACGCTGGAGATTCTGTTTCAGGCGGGCCAGGCGATCTTCGTAAAGGTCCATGGCGACAATATCGCCCCGGCCCGACATTCGTTGCGCGATGACAGCCAGTTTCCCGCCCGGGGCCGCGCAGGCGTCCAGAACGCGTTCGCCGGGCTGGGGATCCAGGAGGTCAATCGCCATCAGGGTGGAGGGATCCTGAACCGTGAACTCCCCCTCGTTGTACCCGGGGATGGCGTCCACCCTTACACCCCGGGGCAATACCAGACAGTCGGCGGGACGGGCGGGGTGCGGCTGCGCCTCGATGCCAGACTCCTTGAGCCGCGAATGGAATGCATCGAGGGTCGTCCGAAGCCTGTTGACGTGCAGGATTACTTCCGCCGGCTTATTGTCCCACGCACATAGCCGACGCGTCGGTACGTCGCCATACTGACGTCTCCAGCGCTGGACAAGTGTGTCCGGGTGCGACTCGCACACGCCGAGATCTTCCTTTTCCAATGCGCCCAGGAGCGCCTCCTTTCGTCGGCAGCCTTCTCTGAGGATGCCGTTTACGAAAGCCACGGCGTTGCGCGGTCCGGACTTTGCAGCCTCGACAGTCTCATCTACCGCAGCATAGACGGGAACCGAGTCCATGTAGAAGATCTGGTACAGGCCAGTGAGCAGAAACGGCAGAACGCCGGGGTCCGGTGGGCGATCGGCCAGTCTCGAAACAAACCACTCCAAGGTGCGCCGGCGTCTGACCACGCCATAGACGAGTTCTACGACAAAAGCCCTGTCTGGCACCTCGTCAGGCAGCAACCTGTCTGGAAACTCCTCGGTCTGGAGCCACTGACCTATGACGTCAGCGGCGATAATCCTGCTTCTGGGGTCCGAACTGTCTTGCGTTTGCATGGCAGGTATATCTACATTACCTGATGGCCAGCGTCACCACAAAACGGGGTGCCCGTTGAATTCTCTGGTGGTACAGATACTGCAGACAAATGCCGGTGCTGATCCGGAAACCAACCTGACGCATCTGGATCGCCGGATCGCCCGCTGCGGCAAAGCTGATCTCATCGTGCTGCCGGAGGTCTTTGCCGGCCGCGGAAGCGACAGCGAATACCGCCGGTGGGCGGAGCCAATCCCGGGGCCAACCACAGAGCGGCTCGGGGAACTGGCGCGCGCGAGGGGATCGTGGATTCTGGCGGGCAGCATCGTGGAGCGCGCAGACAAGGGAAGCCCGCACAATACGTCGGTGCTCCTGGATCGCCATGGCCGCATGCGGGCAGCGTACCGGAAAATGCATCTTTTTGAGGCATGTCTCGATAATGGGGCGGTCGTGCGTGAGGCCGACACGTTTGCCCCAGGGTCAAGTCCTGTTCTTGCCGAAATTGACGGGTGGCGATGCGGAATGGCGATCTGCTACGACCTGCGGTTTCCCGAATTGTTCAGGCACTATTCGCATCGCGGCGCGCATGTCATGTTTGTTCCGGCCAACTTCACCCAAAACACCGGCAAGGACCATTGGGACGTCCTCTTGCGTGCCCGGGCAATCGAGAACCAATGCTACGTTGTGGCGCCCGGCCAGTGCGGGGCCAACCCGCGAACGGGAATTATGAGTCATGGACACAGCATGGCGGTGGACCCTTGGGGAAAAGTGCTGGCATGCGCAGACACCCGGGAGACGACGCTGGAAGTGACCCTGGACCCTCTCGCCATCAAAACCATCCGCGCGCGGATTCCCGTTCTGCGCCATCGCCGGATCGGCCTGTGAGGTTACTCTGCTCCGGGCTTGCGGTAGCGCAACTGCCCGCAGGCGCCTTGGACGGAGCGGCCCTTTGACACACGCAGCGTTGTGTTGATACGGGCATCTACGAGGATGGCCTGAAACCGCTCGGCCACAACTGCTTCGGATGGTTCACCATCGAACTCCTCCACTGGGCTCAACGGGATCAGGTTCACCCGGCAAGGGAAGCTGCTAAGCAGGGCGGCCAACTCTCTTGCCTGGGCGGGATTGTCGTTGACTCCGCGAATCAGTGTATACTCAAAAGTGATGATCCGGCGGGTCTTTTCGGTGTAGGCCCGGCATGCGGCAAGGAGCACTCCCAGCGGGAACGCCCGGTTGGCCGGCATGAGCCTCGAACGCAGTGCGTCGTCAGGCGCATGGAGCGATACCGACAACTCCACCTGAATTCCCTCCTCGGAGAGACGCTGAATGCCGGGAACCACGCCGCAGGTGCTGATGGTGAGGCGCCGGGCGCCGATGTTCATTCCCTGGCTGTCGTTGAGGATACGGACGCTCTTGAGAACGGCATCGTAGTTTTCCAGTGGCTCGCCTATACCCATGAATACGACATTGGTGGGGCGGTCCTCAAACGTCTCCCATGCCAGCAGAACCTGTCCAACGATTTCCCCAGCTTCCAGGTTGCGCTTGAAGCCGGCCTGCCCGCTGGCGCAGAAGGCACACCGGTATTTGCAGCCGACCTGGGTTGAAACACAGACTGTGCGCCGGTCCGGCGCGGGGATCAACATGCTTTCCACCGCCTCACCGTCCGGAAGTCCGACCAGAAGTTTGCGGGCTTCGCACGGCGAGCCATCCGTCTTGATCCAGGTGGCCGGCCGGAGAGTGAACGCAGCGGGAAGCGTCTCACGAAGAGCGGCCGGCACGTTGGTCATGGCGGCCCAGTCGCTGACACGGTTGACGTAAAGCCATCGCCAGAGTTGCCCGGCCCGGTACACCGGCAGCCCCTTGGAGGCAACCCATGCCTCCAACTCAGAGCGAAGCAGACTGTGGATGAGCGCAGCCCCGGGCGTTGTTGACGCCAAAGAGTTCAAACCGGCGCTGCAAGGAGAGAGGCCAGCCGCATCGCCTGGGTCCATTTGCCTGTCCTGAAGCGTCGCGACACTCAACGGGGGCCTTGGGGCGGCCACACGGTCTCGGGGTCAGAGTAGTGTTTCAGTTCGATGGACTGGAAGATTACCAAAGTAGCGAACAGCAGCGCCGAAATCGTTGCCACAATGGCCACCCACGTCCACGGTTTGCCTGTAGGCTCCGGTGTCGGCTCCGCGGCCTGCTGGGCAAACTTGGGCAGAGTAACTCCGCTGGGAGCTTCGCCCCCGCCGCTCTTCTTGATCTTTACGGTCTTGATATCTGGCATGTTTTTCCCACCCCCGCGGCAAGTCTATTCCGAGCGATGCCCTGCCGCAAGTCTTTCTTGCAGGCAAACCGCGAAGCATCTGTCTTGCGGTAGACTAGCCATATCGGGCGTCGAGGACCGACTGGAAGCGGTCACAAACCAAGAAGCACCGCACCGAGCAGAATGGCGACTTCTACTAACTCGTTTGAGGCACCGAGAAGGTCGCCGGTGACGCCGCCGAGGCGACGCCGGAACCATGCGGTGAATGCAATGGCGAGAGCTACGGAGAGGCCAAGCATCGGAACGGCGAGCGGAGCCCGCATACCGATCATGAGCAACAAGGTAAGGACAAAGGCCACCGCCAGATGCAACGGCCTGGCTTCCCGGACGAACGGCGCGGCAGTGCCGCCTTGCGCACGGGCGTAGGGAAGCGTCGCTGCCAGCCAGACCATGACCCACCGCGAGAGCACACAGGCCGGGATAACCCAGAAGGTTAGCCGGCTTTCAACCAGCCGAGTGTAGCAGGCCCATTTGGTCAGAATTACTAAGACGAGGGCAATTCCGCCAAAAGCACCCATGCGGGGGTCCTTCATGATTTCCAGCGTCCGAGTCCGGTCGCGACTGCCCCAGAATCCGTCAACGAAATCAGACAGGCCATCCAGATGCAGGCCACGGGTGAGCAGCACGCCGGCTGCAAGAACGGCCAGGGCCGTGCCCTGGGGCCAGCCGGGGCCGAAGAGGTACGCTACACCGAACTGAACGCCGCCGATCAGGAGTCCGACCAACGGGAACCAGGGCAATGCCTGAGCCAGTGATGGCGCGTCCTTTCCCGGCATGGGAATGCACGTCAGCGTCCGGACTGCGGTTATCAGGCCTCCTATCACTGGGGCGGCCCTTTCAGCACTAGCGGCAAGCCGCTGACCATGAAAATGACGCGGTCGGCGGCTGCGGCGAGTTTCTGGTTTACCGTTCCCGCCAGATCCCTGAACCGTCGCGCCATAGGGTTGTCCGGTATGATGCCCAGCCCGACTTCGTTGGTGACCAGGATCACATCGCACGGCGGGTTCTTCAGCGACTCGATAAAGCTGAGGACCAGCGGCGAGTCCGGATGGACGGTTGCATCGTGGTGCATGAGGTTGCCGAGCCACACTGTGACACAGTCAATCACCGCCACGTCGGTGTCCGGCGGCAGGCGGCGGAGGGCGTCGTCGAGTCGGAGGGGCTCTTCAATGGTCAGAAACCGGTTGGCGCGCTCTTCGCGGTGTTGGGCGATCCGATCCGACATCTCGGAATCGAACGCCACTGCGGTGGCGATGAATGCCCGGCGGCCATGCCGTTGGGCGAGTTCAAGCGCATAGCGGCTCTTGCCGCTGCGGCCGCCTCCGGTTAACAGGCTCACCGATTTCATTTCCATGACTCCAAGACCGGCCAGGACCCGGCAAACGAATCAGGATCGAACACCTCAATAGTAGCCACCACGTCGTGTCTCTCGGGTTGCATGAGCCACGACCTTAGCAAAGCGAGGTCCGACTCGGCGAGATGAGAAATCGAGCGATGGTCGGTGCCGGCCTCGATGCCGTGGACATGGAGCACGCGAGTGCGCGTTTCGAAACGCCTGAAAGCGGTATCCAGAGAAATGCCGGCCAGCAGCAAGTGCCCGATGTCCAGGCAAACCGACAGGTCGTAATCCGCGATCAAGTCCTCGACCCACTCCAAAGGATACGACAACGTTTCCACGCAGAAAGCGCGTGGCTGGGGACTGCCGGCGCCAAGAAGCGCATCGAGGGATAGACGAAGTGCAGCCTTCCAACGTTTCCGGTCGCTTGCGGGGATCGGCGCCCGGCCGGCAGGATGGGAAAGGTGCAGCAGGTATGCATGGGGGGACAGTGACTGCGTCGCCTCCACGGTGCGCCGGCAGAGACGCAAGGACTCCTGACGTCGGGCTTCGTCAGGGTGTCCCAGTTCAACATCCAGCGGAAGGTGGACCGTGTAGGAGAGGTTATGTGCCTTGGCCAGGTGAAGGAGTTCGTCAATGTCCTCGGAGCCCGGGAGGTTGGACATCGCTTCGGACTCGAAGAGAATCAACTCGATGTCATCCACCTGCGGTGCAAGGAATCGCACATTCGGCAGCAACGCGTCCGGAAGAATGTAAGACGTTGTTCCAAGACGGAACGGGAACCGTCCCTTGAGCGAAGCGCGATTGATGGTTATCTGGTCCACGGGGCGGAACGGTAGCACAGGAGTGCTCCGGCGAAAACAACGGACTGTCAGCTATTCGCATTTCGCCGGGCAGGCATGCCCGGCATGCAAAAGAGGAGGGTCCGCCATGGGAGAAAAGATTCCTACGCCGATGGGAAGGAGCTGTCGGGTGCGGTTTTGCGCCAGCATCGACCCTCAGGATCCCAGCGCTTGACGATGCGGGCCGGCGCCCCCACTGCGATGCAAAAGTCCGGGATGTCACGGGTGACAACCGAATTCGCGCCCACAACGCAATTCCGGCCGATGGTGACGTTCCCGGCCATGACGACATAGGCGCCGAGCCAACTCCCGTCGCCGATGACAACCTCGCCTGTCGCCTCAAGCGGCTGCCGCCGGATCGGCGTCCCGGTGGAGGCGTAGCCGTGGTTGTGACTCGCGACGTAACAACCGGGACCCAGCATGACGTCTTCGCCGATGACAACCCGGCGCGCCGAGACGATCTCGCAGAACCTGTTGATGAAACAACCGCGCTTCAGGATGAGTTCTGGTTCGAACTTCTGGGGAGGGTCCGCCCATGGATAGTTCCGCATGGCCCGCAGGGTGACGTTCTGGGCGATGATGACGTTGTCCTCGACGGTGATGCACTCCGGAGCATAGGCGGAGAAATTGGCGCCGATGGTGACGCCGCGCCCGGCTTGGCGAAACCGCTTGAGGTGGTAGCGTCCGGCGAAGAACGCGCCCATCTTCGAAAGCCTGATCACCATTCCACCAATCCATGCTGTCATCATAGGAGGAAACCGTCCACAGCATTTCATCTTGTCTGTCGGGTGTCAATCCACGGGAAAACGCCAGAATCCTCGCTAAAGCATCGTGGTCCCGTCTTCACTTCCATCTGTGAGTTCGCCCCCTACGAAATGACGGCTACGCCAGATTCTTGAGGGCGTATTCCATCTCGGCCATGATGTGGAGGTGCTGTGTGCACTTCTCTTCGCACTTGCCGCAATTGATGCAGGCGTCGGCCTTCGGGGTCTTCATGTTGCGGTACCAGGTCTTTGCAGGGTCCGCAAAACCCCAGAACCGGTACTGAGAAATCATGTTCATCACAGCGGGGATGTCGATCTCCTTGGTGCACGGCATGCAATAGCGGCAGCCGGTGCAAAAGTCCTGCTTGCTGGCATTGATCTCGTCCAATCGCTGCTGGACGAGCCCCATCTGTTCCGCCGTGAAGACAGGCGCACGAACTGATGCGATGGTGTTGTCGACATCGGACCTCTTTGAAATGCCCGAGATGATCGTGGTGACGTGCGGGTTGGACATGATCCAGCGGATCCCCAGCTCGGCCGGAGCGGAAGCACCGACCTTGTCGCAGACCTGCTGCAGGACAGGGCTAAAGTGTCCCAGCAGGCCCCCGGCCACAGGGTTCATCACAATCGTACCTATACCCTTGTCGTGGGCAGCTTCGATCGCCTTGACGTAGCCGTGATTGAGAATGTTGTAAGTGAAGAGGATGATCTCACACCAGTCGGCCTCGTTGATGTAGCGGAGCAGGTTGTCGACGGAGTCGTGCGTGGTGAAGCCGGTGTGCTTGACCAACTTTTCGTCGCAAGCTTTCAGGATTCCGTCCAGCATCCCGCCTTTCTTGACTGCCTGATCGTAGTGCTCCCGGCTGTCGATGTTCCAGATCTGGTAGTAGTCCAGATAGTCGGTGTCTAGGCGCTTCATGGACTCTTCGATCCGCTTGCGGGTGCAGTCGGAGGAATGAGTGTCTGAGGGCTCTATCTTGGTGACCCAGGGGGACCACTTGGTGGAAAGGATGACCTTCCGCCGATAGCCATCCTTGAGCGCCTTGCCGATCTTGATCTCCGAGTCTCCGTAGCCACGGCTCGTATCAATGTAGCGCATGCCGGAATCGATCGCGTAACGGATCAATGCCACGGCTTCGTCTGTGTCCTGCGGGAGGCGCATCCCGCCGATGTTGGCGCGGGGCACCTTGAACCCGCTTCTTTCTCCGAAAGGTATCTCCTGCATGATTTCCTCCTGTTCCACCCCACACCGGGCAGGAACACTACCAGACTCCGGCCTCACAATGGAGCAGAAAAGCGACATTGTGATAACGAGCAGCGGGTCACCAACCATAGCGACTAACCCCGGCTTGCTTAGCCCGGCAGTATGGGCCACCAGAGAGGCCGTCATCTGAGCCCCTGCTGCACGCATTCTTTCGGATGAGCGGCACCGTTGCACGGCTTGACTGCGGATCGGTTGGACCGGTATACTTGAGGAATGTGCTGGTGCGTCATGCGTTGGGAAGCACCCGTTCGACGTGGAAGGTCACACGTATGTTGGTCAGTGCAATTGCAGGATGGCTGGTGGCGGCGCTCGCGTTTGCGTCGCTCATCGTCCTGTTAAGCTGGAGTCTGAGGCGGCAGAATGATGCCGCTCGAACCCATGCCCGCCTTGCCGCCGATGTTGAGAAGCTGCGGCGGGCCAGGGAGGAAGCCTCTTCCGCATCCTGGAAGACTGGCGAAGAGCGTGACCGCTACCGCCGTTTCTTCGAAAACACGCAGGAGATGATCCTTGCGTACAACGTTCTGGGCGACGAAGGCCCAGGGCTCTTTTGCGAGGCCAACCCTGTCGCATGCGAGCGCCTGGGGTTCGATCATTACACCATCCTGACACTCTCTCCCCTGGACATCGAGATGCTCTCCCTGCCAGAGATGCAGTCAACCACAGCAGAAGTGGACCGCATGACTATCGTCAATGCTGAACAGGTCGGACGGAGCAATCCCATGGCCGCCCGCCAGTTGCAGGCATTGATCCGGCGCATCATCCGGGAAAAAGATGTAACGTACAATGGCCAGTACATGTCGCGCCAAAACAAGGTTATCCCGGTAGAGGTCCGGGCGCGCTGCATCACCGTAGGCGACAGCCGAATCATCTTCTGTTCGGCGGTGGAGATAGCCGATCGCCAGCAGCAGGACGCCGAAAGCCGCGAGCGCGAACGCTTGCTGCGGGATATCATGGCCCACTCGCCTGCCGCCATCGTATGCTTTGATGCGCAGAAGGAAATTACATTCGTCACATCTTCGTCACTCAAGATGTTTGGGTGCCCCGACCGCCGTGA
This sequence comes from uncultured Victivallales bacterium, assembly GCA_964635275.1. Lineage (GTDB taxonomy): Bacteria > Verrucomicrobiota > Kiritimatiellia > UBA8416 > CAZWPN01 > CAZWPN01. Next base: position 29,714 of record CAZWPN010000002.1, read on the forward strand.
GTTCTCCAACATCAAGCTTCTTGACTCTACGTGGCTGCCGCCCAAGGTCTGCGAGTCTGTCCGGCGGGGACAAAATGCACAGTGCGAAGTGACTGCGGATTTCGATTCCGCAGTGAAGCGCGGCTGGTTTGTAACAACGCGCCGCGGAACCGCCTATTTCGACACGAGCATCTACCATCGTGGGGTGGATAACAGTTACAACAGCCGCGGCTGGCTCGTGGTGATCCAGGACATGACCCAAATTCGCGAGTTGGGGTTGCTGCTTAGACAGCGCGATCACCAGCTTATCCAGGCGCAGAAGCTGGAGGCCATCGGAACGCTGGCCGGCGGCATCGCGCATGACTTCAACAACATTCTGACCCCCATCATGGGATACACGGAACTCTCTCTGGACTCCGTAAAACCTGAAGATCCGTTGCACGAGTACCTGAGCCAGGTCTTGGCTTCCAGCAAACGCGCGCGCCAACTCGTGGAGCAGATCCTGACGTTCAGCCGGCAAATGGAGGCGCCCGCCGGTCCCATACGTTTGACGCCCATCGTCAAGGAGGTCGCCAAGCAACTGGCGGCCAACGTGGCCTCCAAGAACATCCGAGTGGACGTGGTCATCAAAGCCGAACATGACATAGCGACCGCCACTCCTACCCAAATCCATCAGATCCTGATGAACCTGTGCACAAACGCGGCCTACGCCATGAAGGACGGCGGCGGCGTTGTCGAGATCCGTCTCACCAATTTCTCCATGAGCCTGCGCCATCGCAGCGAGTTTCCGCAGCTCGCCACCATCGACTATCTGCAAGGGGCTGAAAAAGCCCGCTACTTAAGGCTCTCGATCCGCGACACCGGAACCGGCGTGCCAAAGGAACTTCAAAAGAAGATCTTCGAGCCTTTCTTTACGACAAAACCAAAGGGCGAAGGCACCGGCATGGGACTGGCCGTCGTTCAGGGGGTGGTTAACAGTATCGGCGGCGCCATCTCCATAGAAAGCGAACCTGGTAAAGGGACCACCTTCCATGTTGTCTTCCCGGTCATCGAGGAGACCGCGCAAGCGGTCGACATCTCCGACCAACCGCTGCCCAAAGGGAACGAGCGCATATTGTTCGTGGACGATGAGGTGCCTATCGTCCGAATGGCCAGCCATCTGCTGCCATCGCTTGGCTATGAGGCTGTGGTCACTCACGAAAGCCCCAAGGCGCTTGAGATGTTCCGCCAGAATCCTTCCCGGTTTGACCTGGTCATCACCGACATGGTCATGCCGCAAATGACAGGAGCTGAACTGGCCGCTGAATTGCTGAAGATCCGCCCCGACATTCCAATCATCGTCTGCACAGGATTCAGCGAGAAAGTCACGGCGGCCGACGCCCAAGCGCTGAGCATCCGCGGATTCCTCATCAAACCCGTACAGCGGCGTGACCTGGCCCTGGCCATTCGCCAAGCGCTGGGCAATGCGCCGCCGGACGCTAATACGCCCGCCGACACCACACCAAAGGTGCCGGAGGAAAGCGTGGCGCCCACCGCATAGCGACGGATGCCGCCACTCTCTGTCCGACGTCTGTCTGATAAATGCTTAACTATTTTCCCAAAGGCTTGACACCTCCGAAAACAACTATATATTGGGGTCCGCTTTATCGTACCTACCTTATGTTGTGGTTAACGGTGCCCTGCCAACGCAGTTGCAAACCATTGGGAGCAAAGAGCATGACCGAGAGTAGTCATTGTCTGGACGGGTTTAGAAAGCGCGATGGATCTGTTGTTTCGTTTCACCGCAGCAAGATCGAAGTAGCCGTCCTTCATTCGGCCGAAGCCGTGGCCAGGACGGAGGGGTCCACCTTGAACACATCGCTGCCCGGCTTGGTTGCGAACCGGGTAGTTGAACAACTTAACAACCCGGCCAGTGAGTATTATGTTCGTGCCGACGAGTACGGGAAGCGGGTGCCCGATATAGAGGACGTTCAGGATGTGGTGGAAATCGTCCTGGCCGAGGAGCGCTGCTCGGCCATCGTGGCAGCCTACAAGCGGTATCGCAAGCAACGCGACCTAGCCCGCCAGAAGATCCGTGTCCGCGACAGCCACGCGGACACCGGCGATGTGACAGATGCCAGCCTCCTGCTTGTCGAGTCAGCCACAAGCAACCTGACTCTGCCTTGGGACCGGCGTCGCATCGTCAAGCAACTTACCGAACGTACGCACCTTGCCACCGAACTGGCCACAAGCATTGCAAAGACCGTCGAGAACCAGGTCATCGCCGGCGGAATGACGACTGTCAACACCACCCTGATCCGCGAGATCGTGAACAACGAACTCGCCAGCCGCGGACTTCATGAGCAGTTGCGGGACCTGTCCCTCTACGGCATCTCCCGTGATTTCGTCGAGCGCCTCATGTTCTCCAAGTCGACGGAAAACAGCAACATCGTCAACAATAACCCGGAAGCGGTCAATCTTGGGATCGCGGAGCTCATTCTTAAGCAGTGGGCGCTGGATGCGATCTTCTCTCGGGAGGTAAAGCGGGCCCACGACATGGGCGCCATCCACCTGCATGACCTCGGCTATCCTCACCGGGTCTACTGCTCATCGCATTCCGTGGAGTACGTCAAGAAGTACGGGCTGCGCAATCTGGCCAACCTCAACACGGAGTCGAAGCCGGCCCGTTCCGCATCCGTGCTGACGGCCCACCTCAACACCTTTCTGGCCTCGATGCAGGCGAACTACGCCGGAGCGCTTGGCATCGCCTACATCAACATCCTCTACGCTCCCTTTCTGGTCGGAATGGACGATCGCCAACTCAAGCAGGTGGCGCAGGAGCTCATCTTCAACGGGTCCCAGAATGCATTCTCCCGCGGCGGCCAGACCCTCTTCCTCGACTTCAACATTCACACGGGCATTCCGCGCTACATGCAGTCGGTTCCCGCAATCGGGCCCGCAGGCAAATACCTCTTGCGCCTCGACGACGGGCAGATCGTTCCGGTCGACGAGATTACCCGCCCTGAGAAGGACCGCAACGGCAACCCCTTGATGGAGCTGTTCTACACCGACCCACGCAACCAGACGCGCCGCTGCGTGCTTCGCGAAATCCCCGACGACACCCACGGCGCCGTGTCAGACCCGCTGGTTTGCAAAGAACTCGAAGCCCGCGGCGAAGCCATCGTCGTCTACGGAGACTTCCAGAAGGAAGCCTGCGCATTCACCCGTGCGCTTCTGCAGGTATGGAAAGAGGGCGACCGCAACGGCCGTATCTTCGAGTTCCCAAAATGTGACTTCCATGTCTGCGAGGACACATTCACCGACCCCGTGCAATACGACATCTTTCTTCTGGCCTGCGATGTGGCCAGTTTCAACGGGTCCACCTATTTCATCTTCGACAGGGATGAGGTGACGCTCTCCGCCTGCTGCCGCTTGCGCACTACCATTCAGGACAACTACATGCTGCGCCACCCGGAATCCATGCGGTTCTGCGGTTTCCAGAACATCACGGTCAACATCCCGCAAGCGGCCTACCGCGCGTCCCGAAAAGGTTGCCGCACGTTGGAAGGCCTGCTGGAGGAAGTGGACGCCACGATGGATCTTGTGGCCCAGGCCCACCTCGAGAAGAAGGCCAAAACCGCGGAAATGATGCGCAGCCCGGGGCGGCCACTGTACCAGATCGGCAAGATGGCCTGCGACGGGCGCCCGTACGTGGATCTGGAGACCTGCACTTACATCATCGGCCTGATCGGCGTCAATGACGCCGCAAACTTCCTTACGGGAGCGGAATTCCACAACAGCGAAGAAGCCATGGATTTGGGGCTGAAAATCGTCGCCCACATGCTCTTGAAGGCGCGGAAACTGTCGAAAAAACACGGCATCAAGTTCTCTCTCGAAGAGTCGCCCGCGGAAAGCGCGGCCCGCCGCCTGGCCAAGACCGACCTGATATACTTCCGGGGCGAAGCCGAAACGATTATCAAAGGCGACAGCGAGGATTTTGCCTATTACACAAATTCGGTGCACCTCACAGCCGACGCCGACGTCTCCCTGGTGGAGCGGATCAGGGCACAGAGTATGTTTCATCCCATGATAGAATCCGGAGCGATCATCCACGCCTTTGTGGGCGAGGAGCGGCCCTCCATAGGTGCGATTGCCCACCTTGTGAGGGAGACCTTCCGGAGAACCCAGGCGGCGCAACTCACGGTCTCACCCGAATTCACGTATTGCGAGGACTGCAAACACACCATGCGGGGGCTGCCCGAACAGTGCGAGCGATGCGGGTCCCGTCAGGTCGTGGGCGAGACCCGCGTGGTCGGTTACTTCAGCAAGATACACAACTGGAACAAAAGCAAACGCTATGGCGAACTGGTCGCCCGTCACCACGGGCGGTACTCGATCGAAACAGCCGATGCTTCAGCCACCACGGCACTGCCAACACCTTCCGTTTGAACACAACGAATACCCGCCGCGCGAGGGAGGAATAACGACCATGTCCAAACGCTACCGCATTCTGGTTTTCGGAAAGACTGACTGTGACAAATGCAAGGTGCTTCTGCGTCGCCTTGACACGCTGCTGGAGGACTCCCGCTGGCTGGAGTTCGAACGCCTGTATCGCGACGTCGAGACCGCGGAAGGGATGGTGGACTTCTGCAAGGCAGGCTGCCTCAACCCGCAACGGATTCCGGCTATGGTTGTCCAGCGGCAGGACTCGGTCTCCGGCCGCTATGCCCATGTGCCAGCAGACGAGGTGCCGGATTCCGCTGCCGCAAAATCGCGACTGTTCCCCTGCCTGGGACTGCAGACGGACTACTCCGACACCGGCCGCGGCGTAATTTCGCCAAGCATGATCACCGATGTTCTTGAAGCCGCCCTCACGGTTCACGCCTGATTCGAAAGGATACCAGAGGGTGAATCCCGAAGCCGAATCGCCGGTCCATGCGTACCTGCGCCGACCTTCGCTGATTGATTTCCCGGGGCATCTCGCCGCGGTCTTCTTTATCTCAGGCTGCAACTTCCGATGCGGCTACTGCCACAACTCCTTCCTGGCGGCAACGCCGTTGCGCCTCACCTGGCAAAGGGTCAAGGCTGCCTGCTCTGCGTTTCGCGATGACTGGGTCACGGGCGCCGTGATCTCTGGCGGCGAACCAACTCTGTCACCGGAACTTCCGGAGATGGTCCGCCTCCTTAAACGCTTCGGATGGGCGGTGAAACTTGACACCAACGGTTCAAGGCCCGATGTGCTGGCCGCCCTGATCCAGGATCTTGACTATGTGGCGATGGACATCAAATGCGCACCCTGTGACTATCCGGCACTCACGGGGTTCAGCGACATTCACCTCATTAGCGACTCCGCCGCCATCCTGCGGCAGAGCGCCAAAAACTACGAGTTCCGCACCACCGTGCCATCGGAGGGATTCACCCGCGAAGCTGCAGCAGAAATGGCCGCTCTGCTCGGCCCGGCACGCCGGTACGTTCTTCAGCCGTTCATTCCACGCAACAATCTCCCTGATCCGCGACTGCAATCGCTTCCACGCACCTCGCCGGATACTATGGCCCAATTCGCGGAATGGTGCCGGGAAGCCGCGAAGGAAGTCGTCATCCGCTGATCGTTCACGCGCCATCCGCTTCTGCCACGGGGGATAGCCCCACCCAGGCGCCTACACCATTGACCGCAGGATCGAAACGCCGGCAGAGGTCCCGATACGGGTGGCCCCTGCTTCGACCATTGCCAAGGCCGTTCCCAAGTCCCGGATCCCTCCTGACGCCTTCACGCCGCATCGGCAGCCCACCGCCTCCCGCATCAGCCGCACATCCTCCACAGTCGCTCCAGCGCTGCCCAGTCCCGTGGACGTCTTCACGAAATCCAAGCCCTCCTCGACGGCAATCCGACACCCCTCACGCTTCTGGTCATCGGTCAGGTAGCAGGTCTCCAAGATGACTTTGCTGATTACTCCTGACGGCCGGCACGCCGCCGCCAGCGCCGCCAGTTCCGCTCTGACTGCATCCAGACGCCCCGCCTGCAGCGCGCGGACATTGAGCACGAGGTCAATTTCCATCGCGCCGCGTCCGACCGCGTCACGTGTCTCATAGTCCTTGACGGGCGCCGTCGCCTGCCCCAGAGGAAACCCGACAACAGTGCAAACACGCACCGGACTGTCCGCAATCCACTTGACGGCGCTCTCCATTTCCGCGGGATTCACCACAACCGCAGCAAATCCGTACTCACAGGCCTCGGCACATAGCCTCTCAATGTCAGCCGGCGTCCCGCAGGGCTTGAGAAACGTGTGGTCGATCATCGCTGCCAGTTGCGAACGACTGGGACGCATTGGCAAACAGGGGCTCTCTATAGTCATTGTGCACCTCACCGTTCGGTGGCATGGTAACAAACCCCATGGCAACCGGTTTCCATGATAACGCGCCCTCATCCGGAAGGTCCATAACTACAATTGCTGATGAAACAATCAGTGAACCCTAGTCAATTCCCTGACCCCAGAATCAGACTCTTCCTGACTATTCAAAAGATGCAAATATCTTTAGATTTCGAGCCCAGAGGAGAACTCAGATGCTTGAAGATAAATGCACAATGTCTACCGAAGATGATCCCGTCGAAGGGCGGGGCGCAATGACAATGGCGGTCGGATCGGTCGTCATCTTCGTGTTGACAGTCCTCTTCGTCCTTGTGGCGTCGCACTGACCGTTGCGCTGCGGAACAAACGGTTGCGAAACGCGCAGGATGCCTCTATTCTCACCCGCATTGGCACAGCATGATCCTTGGCGTCCTTTCTGCGGACAAGGTTGACCTATGCGGCGAACCCAAACAAAGCGGTCGGGTGTTGGTTCATCTTCCCTGCATGGAGCTGCAAAGCACGCGGCAATGCAAGACCTTGCCCTCCGTTCGTTTCAGGGCATGGTGATCGTCCGCAATGACCGTGTCGTCTTCGCCAATCCCGCATTCTCCCGGATCATCGGTATGACGGAGACGGCACTGGTCGGCCTCACTTCCCAGCAGTTCATGCAATACGTCCACCCGGAGGACCAACCTTGGGTCGCCCGACGCTACGCGGAGAGAATTGATGGGAAAACACTGCCGGCGCAGTACGAGTTGCGCCTGGTCAGACCCGACGGCGCATTGCGATGGGTGGAAATACTCCCGACACGCATTGTCCAGGCCGGCGCTACCGTCCTCCAGGTTCTCTTCCTCGATGTGACCGAACGCAAGGCCGCCCAGGACGCATTGCGGGAAAGCGAAGCCAATCTCCGCGCCATGGTGGACAATGCCAACGAGGCAATTCTCATCACCACGGCGGATGGGCGCAACGTCTACTGCAACCCGTTCGCCGCGAAAATGACAGGCTTCTCCCAGGAGGAACTCCTGCATCTGTCGATGGCAGACCTGTTCCCTCCCGAGGAGTATGATAACATCTGCCGCATCACGAAGCAGCGACTGGCCGGACTGGCGGTCGTCTCGCCCTATGAATCCGTCCTGCGGGCGCGCGACGGGCGCGTGCTTTCCGTGGAAATCACCGGCGCGCGCACCGTCTGGCGAGGCCGGCCGGCAACCCTGGGCATGATCCGCGACATCACGGATCGCAAACTGTCGGAAGCGGCACTGACCAGCAGCCACGACCTCCTCGTTCGGGTCGAGCAACTCGCCAACCTTGGCAGTTTCGAGTACGACTTTGTCACTGGCTCCGTCAACTGGTCAGATCATACCTATCGCATCTTCGGACAGGATCGCGAGCACTTTGTTCCGACCCATGAGCGAATACTCACCCTCATTCACCCCGCCGACCGCCCACAATACGAGGCTATTACCCTCGCATCCATGCAAAGGGCGCCAAACCACGATGTTGAACTGCGCATTGTCTGGCCCGACGGGACCATCCGGCACACGCTGTCACGCATGGTGATTCACTTCAGTCAAGACCAGCGCCCCCTGCGCGTCATCGGGTTCACTATGGACGTGACCGATCGCCACGCTGCGATTAAGGCTCTGCGCGACAGCGAGTCGCGGTACCGAACGCTAGTTGAACACGCCGCGGATACGATCTTCACCGTGGACCTCGCCACGCACCGTTTGCTGGACATTAACCCGGCCGGAGAGAGTCTGCTCGGCATGAAAGCGGACGAACTCGTGGGCCTTTCCGCCGACAGTTTCGTGGATCCGCGGGAAACCCGCACCCATCCGCTGCATTGGAAAGAGGCGGAGGAGGGGCAAAAGGTAACCGATCGACGATACATCACGACGCGTTCCGGAGCACGGATCTATGTGGAAAGTCTGCTCTGCCCCCTGCCAGACAGCCGCTTGCTCGTTATTGCCCGCGATATCTCCGAACGGCGCGAAGTGGAAAACGAGATGCTGCAAGCCGTTACACGTGAACAGCAGCGCATCGGGCAGGCTCTGCATGACTCGGTTGGACAGGAAATTGCCGGCGTTGCCTACATGGCGCAATCGATGGAAACTCAGATGTCAGAGGCTGGAACGCCAGGGTGCGACGACATGCGAAAGCTGAGTCAGAATCTGATCCGTGCGCTTTCCCAGACGCGACACTTCATCCGGAGCCTTGGCCCCATCCCTTCGGTCGAAACCCGACTGCCGGAGGCGTTGCGTGAGTTGGCCTGCAACGCCGAGGAACTTTACAGCATTCCCTGTCGCTGCCACATCCCCTTGACGACCGTGGTCCCAGACCCCGACACATCCCGGCAACTGTACTACATAGCGCGGGAAGCGGTCTTCAACGCCATGCGGCATGGCAAGCCCACCCGCGTGGATATCCGGCTCACATCAAGCCGCGACCCTTTCCTTATCATCGCCGACAACGGCTGCGGCATGCCTGCGAAAAATCCCGTAGCCGCCACGATGGGCATTCGCATCATGAAACACCGGGCAGAGTTGATCGGCGGAGTCCTGACGATTGAGTCGGCCCCCGGGAAGGGCACACGGGTCCGGTGCGTCTTCGCCAACCGCGCACCGAAGAATAGGGGCGGCACCGGTGCGGCGCGCCGGACAAATCGGAAGTGATGCAGGGTTCACCCATCCAGCGCTTCACGAATCGAGTCGAGCGCAGCCTGCTCCTTGTCTGAAACCCGATTCCCCAGGCCCCAGAATCCGCCGGCGGCCTCGGCCACGATTCGGGCCTTATTGAGGATATCGTCCCGCAGCGACGCCCGCGCCTCGGCCGGTAGCGCGGCCAGCAAAGCCCGCGCATAGGTCCGCCAAGTCTTGAGCAGTGCGGGTGTTGGACACTTGCGGAGCCAGTTTTCGAGCAGTCTGTGAGCGGCGCTGTCCTTGCCAACTCCGCGGCTCTCCGCCGCTGCCAGGATGGCTTCGCGCTCCTTGTCGTCGATTTTCCCATCCGACCAACTGACTTCGATCAGCGGCACCATCGAGAGTGCCACAAGCGTCTCAGGGTGAATGTGCAGAGTCAGCAATTCCCCAAGCACCTGCGTATCGGTAATGCCCGAGGCCTCCCGGAGTCGCTGCATCGCATGTCCCCGCTCCTCCTCGTGCCGAGCACTCTCCATAAGTTGCCGGTTATGCGCCGCAAAGAACTGGTCCTCCAAGCTCCGTCCCTGCTTCTGAAGGATATTCATGGTCTCGTCTTTCACATGGAGCCAGCTATCGGGCTCGAACCGATGACCTGCTGACTACTAATCAGCGGGGAAGGCTCCATTGGTTGGCATTAACACAAACATGATTGCGTTATGATTGCTTTATAACCTGCTTTCCCCCGCCATTCGGGCACAGTAGAGCACGCAAGTACACCGAAAGCAAGTCGAAGCAAACCACCAACACTACACGGAAGGTTGGCCTGAAGCCCACAAGTGCGACGATGTCGGACGGCGGCGCGACCGTGAGCGCGAAGAAATAACAGACGTCACACTCGAAAGGCGGGATTTCCGGGCGCAGCGGAAGGATCAGCGCGACTGCACGAGGCAGTACAAGACCGCCAAGGCAAAAATTAAGATCGCTCCCACCGCAATGGTAACCGCGCCCCGGCCTTCGTCGGGGTCATCCTCGTTCGACATATCTGGTCCATCTTCCAGCATTGGATCTGCTCCTTGGGCCGCACTGTATCGAGTGCCAGCAGATTCTGCATAGTCAGGAAGAATCTGATTTGCGGGTCAGGGAATGGACTAGTGCATGTGCCTATTGACAACCATGTCTCGTCCTGAATGTCGTTTATCACTTTGGAACTGATTGGATGTCCAATATCCAACAAGGAATGTCAAACCGAGGAAGGCCGGGTCAGGCTTTGCCTGTCCTCGATCTCCTGCTGTCTTGTTCATTCGAGTACGAGTACTGGTACGACGACGAGTCCAGACATGTCGAAGTGCTTACGTACAAACCATTTCAGGTGGACATCGATGGGTGTCCTGCTTGGATTCTCAGCGCGGCAAGAGCCGATTCCATGTCAGGCGGGAGCGGGGCGGTGAACGTCAACCGTTCGCGGCTGACGGGGTGTGTGAACGTAAGGATGGCGGCGTGCAGCATCTGGCGCGAGACAGGGACGGGTATATTGGCGCGACTTCGACGCCCGCCGTATGAAGCGTCGCCGAGAACCGGGTGTCCGATGTGCGCCATGTGAACGCGGATCTGGTGTGTCCGGCCCGTCTCGATGCGAACGCGCACGAGCGAGAACTCGCCAAGGATCTCTTCCACGCGGTAGTGGCTTATGGCGGGGCGGCCGGATGCTGGCAGGGCGGACATCTTCTTGCGGTCGTGCGTGCTGCGACCGATCAGGGTCTCGATCCGTCTCTCGGCGTGGTGCGGGTGCCCGAAGACGATCGCCACGTATTCCTTGCGCACGTCGCGGCTCTGGAACTGGCGGACCAGATCGTCAATGGCGCGCTGACTCTTTGCGACGACCATGACTCCGCTGGTATCCTTGTCAAGACGGTGCACGATGCCCGGCCGGCGTTCGCCGCCGATGCCCGGCAGATTGGGGCAGTGGTGCAGAATGGCATTGACCATGGTACCGGTGGCGTGTCCGGCCGCAGGATGGACGACAAGCCCAGGCGGCTTGTCGAGCACCATGATGTCCGCGTCTTCATGGAGGACGTTCAGTGGAATGGATTCCGCTGTCAGCGATTCCGGTTTTACCGGCGGGGGGACGGTAACCTCGACGACCAGCCCGGGCGTGACCGTGGTGCTGGCATGGAGAATGCGTCCGGCTGCGGCAATGTGTCCTGCCTTCAGGAGGCCTTGAACGCGGGCGCGCGACAACCCGGAGCTGACGCGTGCCAACCATACGTCAAGCCGAAGTCCAGCATCCGGAACAGTGGCAACGAATTTCATCAGGTGCGATCCATCATGCCGGAACGGCGACCGGTTTGCGGCGGGTGCGCATCCAGAAGAATAGACCGATGGCGAACAAGCCGGCGCTGGTCCATTGTGCTAGAGAAAGCGAGGATAGAAACGGGATGGCATTTGCCTCGATCGGGCGCAGGCGGGCGTCGCCGCGGAGGAATTCCATGGCAAACCGCGCCACAGGATACGCCATGAGGTAGATGGCAACGATCCGGCCATCGCGGTGCGGGCGGCGATAGGCGATGAGCAGCACAACGTAGATCACGAGGTTCAACAGAGCTTCGTAGACCTGAACGGGGTGAACCGGCAGGCTGCGTGTGGCGCGTTCGGCAATCAACCCGGTTTCAATCTGGTCGTGCCAGGCCATGCTTTGCGCGGGGTAGCATACGCCGAAGAAACTTTGGGACAGCGAGCCGTGGCAACAACCGTGCATCAGGCAGCCGATTCTCCCGAAGGCATGACCCAGCGGTACCGAGGTGACGACCAGGTCAGCCACGCGCCAAAACGGCTCCCGGTGGAAGCGCGAGAAGAGCCAGAGAGCCAAGCCGGCTGCTAGAAATCCGCCATAAAACACGAGCCCTCCCTGGTGAACGCGAAGAATATCGTAAGGTTGTTGCGCGAAGTCGCTCCAGTGCGACGCAACATAGGCGATGCGGGCGCCGACGATCCCGGAGATCACTATCCAGAAGAGTAGATCGGAATAGAAGGCGGGCGGCCTTGGACGGCGCCGGGTGACACACTGCCAGCTCAGCAAACCGACGAGCATGCCGGCTGCCATCAGGACTCCGTACCAGTGAAACGTCAGACCGCCCAGCCGGAAAAAAATGGGGTGCATGGCCTTTTCTCCACCATACTGGCAACTTCGCGATGGACAGACGGGGAAAACGCCGGTATTAATAGAGATAGGGCGCTGTAGGTCAAGGGTTAAAAGGTGTTTGGAATGAGCGAAGCGGCTGGATTTGACATCATTCTCGATTCGGTGAACAGCACAACATGCCAGCGTTGCGGCGCTGAACTGGGCGTCGCGGGTGTTTCGCCGTTCACTTCCCACGATTGCCCGGAGTGCAGCCACCCGTTCACCGTTCCCGCCCGGTTGGGGAGCTTTCTTCTGCTGGGCCAGTTGGGCAAGGGCGGGATGGGCGGCATTGTCTATCTGGCAAAGGATGAGACGCTGGACCGGAATGTGGCGATCAAGGTGATGCCCGCCTCCCTGGTGCCAAACGAGGAAGTTCTCGCAACATTCAAGCGGGAGGCTCAGGCGGCTGCGCGCCTCAATCATCCGAATATCGCGCAGGTCTACTCATTCGGGCAGGAGCACGGGCAGCCCTACATTGTGATGGAACTGCTCTCCGGTGTCAGCCTTGACCGGATGATGGAGGAGCAGGGGCCATTGGAAGAGGGGCTGGTGCTTCGCGTTGGTCTGCAGATCGCCGACGCCCTGAGGGCCGCAGACGAGGCTGGTCTAATTCATGGCGACATCAAACCGGAGAACATCCTGTTTGACGAACGGATGACCGCCAAGCTTGTTGATTTCGGAATTGCCACGTTCACGCATCAGGCAAATGATGCTGTCTGGGGCACGCCGTACTACATCTCGCCGGAGAAACTGCGGCGTCAGCGGGTGGACGCCCGATCGGATATATACTGTCTCGGCGGGACGCTGTATCACGCGTTGACAGGGAATCCGCCCTATGATGGCCAATCGCCTATCGAGGTTGTCAAGGCGCGCCTTGAGAGAGATCCTGTTCCGTTGAGTGAAGCACGTCCCGAGGTCCATGAAGACGTGTCAAACCTGATCACCCGGATGCTTCAGCGGGAGCCGGCGGCGCGCTATCCGACCTACGCCTCGTTGATCAGTGACATACGAAAGGCTTTGCGGGCATTTCCGGACATTGCATCGGCTGCCGCACCGACCTCAAAAGGCAAGAAACTGGTCATCAAGCCCGCGCGCAAGCTAAGCCGGTTGCCGCCTGCGATGAAACCGGAGGCGGACAGCATGGCGTCGGATGGGGATGAGGATGCGCCAGAAACCCCTATCCATGCGAATCGGCGGGGCGGCATTGGGCGATTCATTGTGGTGCTGTTGATTCTTCTGGTTCTGGCGGCGGTGGGCACTGTTGTGGGTTGGCGGGTATACACATTGCGGGAGGCGAAGAAGGAGTCAATCAACAACCGCAGGACTGACCTGAAGTTGTCGGCGGAAAAGGTCCGTGGCGAGAAGGCATGGACATCCATCCTTCAAGCGGAAAGCAACACGATCCGCATAGCCAGCGCGGCGACCGGCTGTGTCGAGACGGTGACCCAGGCCATCCGCGCCGCGATCGGCGCAACTATTGAACTTCCGCCTTCGCCTGACGAGACGAAAGAGGCGGCTGCCTCCGCGCCGGCGGCGGCAACTTCAGGAGTTATCAACGTCGCGGGTGCTACGAATGAGGCGGAGGCTGCTGCCGTGCCGGTGGTTCTGCCACCACCACCTGCAGAAGCCTCTCCTGCTGCGGAAGAGCCGGCAATAATGGGGCTCGGCCGCCGGGCGCTTCAGTCCGTTCGTCTGTCTCTAAACAACATCGCCGCTATCAAGCGTTTGCGTGAACAGGCGGAGGAGGGATGGGCTGATCTTCAGCGGTGCACGCTTCCTGAGGTTGCGGCGGAGCGGGCGGACCGGTTGCAGGAAGTGGCGGATCAAGCAGTGGAAGCTCTTGGCAAGGCCAGAACGGGCGCGCAGGAGGCCGATGCGATGATGCGCAAGGTGGAAGCGGAAAGGCTGAGGATCGAGAAGCAGCGTGCTGCCTCGGCGGAGGCCGAAGCTGCGGCGGAGGTGCGGGCGGCCGCGGAGCAAGAAGCCAGGCGCCTCGAAGAAGAGCGCAAGCAAATGGCCGAATCAGAAATGGGCACGGTTGATGCGGCGCGGCTGCGTTGTCAGGTTCATGTCAAGCAGCACGCCTACAAACAGGCCATTGATGAATTGGAGACAGTCCGGGCCGGCATCAAGACCGAGGCCGGCAGCAAGGCCATTGCCATTGCGGTGGATCGGTATAAGCGGATGGATGCCTTGAGGACCTTTATAATCCAGCACGTCAAGGCGGAAGGGTACCCGTGGGGATGGGTTCAAGGGAAGTCTCCTGAAGACATCATTGGCGCAGACGAAAAAGAGGTTAAATTGAAGGCGCGCTCCGTTCCATGGACTGACGTGACGGTGCGTCAGTATCTCCAGTTTATCAACCGTGTTCTTGGGGTGCGTGAGACATCGGCGCGCGTGCTGGCCGACATGAATCTGGCCGCCGCGATCTACTGTCTGGAAAGTGCGGAAGGCAACGATAAGGCGCTGACGGTTGCGGAGAACTTTGGCCGACGGGCGATGTCTCTGACCCCAACAATAGACGAAGAGGTTAAGCGGCTACTGCCTTTTGAGTTTTGATGCTAGTCCGGGGATGATATGAAAGCCTTGCTGATTTTCCTGGTCCTGTTGATGATCGGCGGCGGCACGCTTGTTTACAATGTCCGCAAGCAGAACCGTGAAGCTCGCTATGAAGCGCTTGTGCTCCATGGGCATCGGACGGCAGTGGTGGCCAACCATGAGGCCATCGCACGCACTGCGGTGGCGTGCCAGCGGATAGCAGAAAGCGCTGACCGGCTGACGTCACCTTTGTCGATCCTTGTGGCTGAAACATTGAAGATCGAGGCAATGCCGATTGCTGGAGCGCCAGCGCCGTCGCCGGCCGTGGTTGAGCCGGCTGCCGCAGAAGCCGAAAACACCGGCCGGCCCATTGGCATCATGGACCGGGCGGAGATCGAGCGTCGGCGCCAGCGGGAGCGGTCGGCCGGGCAGGGCGAGAATGCCGAGAGACCGGAGGCGCCGGTCATGCCTCCGCCAACGGTGCCTGAAAGACGGCGGATAGAGCAGCCGGAAGACGAAGGCAAACCAGAGGGTATCTTGAGTCTCAAAGAGCTGGAGGCCCGGCGAGCCCGCGGCGGGCGCGGGGAACCGCCGCCTGCGCCCGCTGAAGTGAAGCCGCCGGTGCGATCGGAGGAGGCGCCTCCTCCTCGGCCGCCCGTCAAGCCACAGCCGGCGCCTGCTGCGGGGAAGGAAGACCGCCCGGTTCAAGTTTTGGCCCGTCAGGTGGAAGGGCACATAGCAAAGACACGTGAAAACGCGCAGGCTGCTATTGCGGCTGAATTCGACGCACGAGCCCTGCGTGAAGAGGTCATGACAGTACGCACCACGGCGGCTGCTGCGGCTAGCGCTGCTGCCATCCTTCCCCTGGTAGCCGCAACGTCTACGCTTGAGGCGGATTCAGCAACGGAACTTGACCTTGCAAGAAAAGCGATGTTGCCTGTGGAGAACGAGAAGAAGCGTGTACAGGACGCGTATCAGGCTAAACTCGAAGAGGCTCGCAGGCGCAAGGATGAAATGGCTTTGAAGGCGCTGAAGGCAGGAGAGGTGGCGGCCGCCGCGGAGTTGAAGAAGTTGCTGGCGACCATGATTCGCCAGTACAAGTTTGCCGATGGACTGGACCGTGCCACCGTGGAGATGGCTCAGTGTAAGACGGAGGAGGGGAAGGTAGCTTACCGCCCGTTGGTGGAGCGGTGCACGCGCCTGAAGGCACTAAAGGACTTCCTGATCGCGCGCATCAAAGCCAAACCCTACCATTGGGGATGGGGGGATCCTGGGAATGCACGTGATATCGTGTCTGCCGATGAGAGCGGCATCAAGCATACCACGGCGGCGGTCGCCTGGCCTGATATCAGCGTCAAGCAGTTGTCGCGGATCGTGGACTACTGCATTTTAGACACCAGTCTGGGCGTGAAGGAGATGGGTGAATACCACCTCGGCGCGGCCGTTCTGTTCAAAGACCTCGGCGCGGCGGAAATCTCCGAGATACACCGGGCAAAGGCCATTCAGTCCACGCAGTATCTGGAAGAGGAAGCGGTTCGCCTGTTGCAGTGAGGCGGTTAAACGGCTACGAGCCCAGTAGGAAACGAATCGAGGCGATGCGATCGGATCCGAATCGTTTCTGCAGGTTTGACAGGATGGTTCCCTGGCGGAAACGCAGTTCGCTCAACCATGTGGAACTGTCCACGAAAACTGTGACACATTTCTGATCCATACGGCCCGGTTTCGTGTGCCGTGCCACGTCCGGCCCTACCAGCGCCGCCCATTCGTTTACCAGCGCATCCGACCAGTGTGAGCCGGGTGTGGGCAGTCGGCCAATCACCTGCGACAGCACTTGAGCTAGCGCCGCTGCGTCCGTGAAAGCCGGCGACGGAACGGGGTCAGCGATCTGGCAGCGTTCGCGCTGAACGGCCCACTGACCGCGGTTAAGCCGTCGTCTGTATTGTGCGTTTCTCATCGCGGTGCAAGTATAGCATTGGACTGCGTCCTGGCAGCACTTGCAGACTCCTGTCGAAAATCGCCCCACTGGATGTGCAGTGCCGTCAATCCCGCGAGGACGGCGGTTTCCGCCCGAAGAACGCGGCCGCCCAGGAGCCAGGGGCGGGCTCGCGTTCCAAGGAGGGTACGCTCGCCGTCGGAGAACCCGCCTTCCGGGCCAACGAACAGCACGATGTGACGGGGGGATGCCGGTGTGGCAGGCGCAACCACGCTGCGGTCGTCGAGATACAGAAGCAGGTCGGCGGCGGCAGCCGTGGATGTGCGGAGGAAGGACTCGAGTGATATCGGCGGCATGACATCGGGAAGCGAACTCCTCCGGCATTGTCTGGCTGCGCGTATGACCTGGCCAGGCCAGGCGTGGGCCTTCTCGTGTTCGAGTCCCCGCTGAGGAACGGCGTACTCGGTGAGGAGGGGGGCTATGCGGGCGACTCCGAGTTCTGTTGCTTTCTGCATCACAAAGATCATCCTTTGCCGCGCCAGCACGGCACAGGCCAGCGTAATTTCCACGGCGGGTTCAGGGGAATTCGCCATCTGCTCATAGGGGATGGCGGATCCGCCATCCGGCGTCAGTTCCGTGAGACTTGCCCTGAAGTAGACGCCGCTGCCATCGCGCAGGGTGAAGGCCTCTTTTGGGTTGACCTCGCGACGCTGGAGCCGTTGGCCGAAAGCGGCATCAAAGCGGAAGGGCACTTGCAGGTTCAACGACGCAACGGCCAGCGGAGGATCGCCGGGCGCGTCATATCGGCCGCGGGGTTGGCGGTAGGACCCTGCCGGGCCCGGTTTGTCAGAAGCTGCCACGGATGCTTATCCCTCAATTTTCTTCCTGTAAGCCCTGAGTCACCACATGCCACTTGGGGCGGCGCCAGCTTTGCCGGAATTCGTCAGCTGAGTTTTCCACCGCCTTCTTGCTCTTCTCTATACCGTCCAGAAACAAGACCAGATCGTACTGTTGACCGGCGGTGCCATAGTCAGCGTCAAACTGCCGGACCAATTCATTAGCCGGAATGGCCAGACGTCCGAGAATGTTGACCAGCGGAAGCTTCAGTCCACGCGAATCGGGGCATTCCTGGTAGGACTTGTATACCAGTTCGGTGCATACGATAGCGGAATCGGTCATGAAATCAAAGTTGTAGTCGTAGGGTCGCCCGACGTAGTGGAAGGCCCGCCATATTGCCACGGCGCGCTCTTTCAGGGGCAGGCGCGGCCGTAGGACGCAAAGCGAGTCGGCCGCCGCGGAATGCTCCAGGGTTGTGAAGACCACGCCCTTGCCAATCGCCTCCAGTAAGCGCGGACGATTGCCATCTTCCTGAACGGCCAGACTCATCGCGTAGGCGTCGGGGTACTTTGTCTGCAGGAGGCCCTCGAAATCGCCGTCAGGTTGTCCTTTGGATTTCACCCAAGTCCTGACTTCCGGATCGTCAAAGATCTTCCGGCGGGTTTCCGCCGTGCCGACGTACAGCACGGCATGTGGCCAGAAGCCGGGCAGGCCGACGTTCGACAGGTACCATTCGCGACGCTCCAGCATCACATCTCCCGGTTGAAGGCGTGGGGCGGCGTCGGCAATCTGTTCCGGCGTGATAAGGCATGTGTTCTGGCGCCGGACCTTGGTCTCCCCCATCCAGATGGAAACGCCTTTTTGGACGGGGAACCATGCCGTGGATCCGCCCTTACGTATGAGGGCGACCGCGTTTTCCGCGGTTAAGACCTGGCCTTCTTTGAGTCCCAGCTTCGTGATCCGTGCCGAGTCCTCTTCCGCGTGTGTCTCCTCGATCGAAGGCTTGTTGAGAGTCGTGGCCCATACAGTCCTATGTGCAAGGAACTCCGTGGCCCTTGCCGCATTGAGGAACGTGAACTTGAACCGCGTGTAGGCCCCCGCCTGCAGTCCAAGTTCGGGGACGGCGTCGTCGAGCAGGACCTCCATGCCGGGGTCGTTCTCTGCCATGCCTATGAAGTCGAGCGAAAACCGGTACTGCGCCAGGAAGGCTTGGTATGCGATCAGGAAAGACTCGGCGCGCTGCTTGCGATCTGTGACCAGCAGGCACTTTGCGTACGACCGTCGGATGGAATCCAAGGCGAGCGAATAGTCGAGCAGCGTCTTCCATGCGATCCAGACTTCTTCCTTATTCTCCCTGTTCAGCATGCGCAATTGGGAGAGCCGCTGTGGCGGGAAGAGATCGGGGCGGGATATGCCGAAACGAATGACCTGGGCGAGTCCTTCCCGGTACGTCTGCACAGCCTTCCGGTCTGCGTCGAGCCGCGACAGCAAGTCGCGCGTTTCATCCTCCGTCACCGGGGCGGACATCGCTGGCAACACGCCCAGCAACAAGCATAGCAGAACACCCGAACCTAGAATTCTGACGCGAGTGACCATAGTGTGTGCCTTCCCTTTCCGGCGCGGAGTTGCTGCTGTGCCCCCTGTCCAGGCATCCACGGGGCTGATACCCGCGCCGAAGGCAAGTCAATCACGACTGAGAGCGCCAATCAAGGCATCTATACCGGTCCAAGGAGTGGATGCCAGTTCCAGTTGCGTGGAACAGCGGTTGGAAAGGTGAGCGCCGGGCCGGCATGGCGGTTGTCGGTGTCCGGTTGACGGTTGTCGGGGGAAGTGGGGTGGCCTCTCACAGAGGGCGCAGAGGGCAGGCGTGAAGGGTGATGGCAGGGGAGCGGAAGACAAACTCAAAGTCGTTATTCACAGTCTGATGGGTGCCCCCGAAGCCGGGGGAATAAGAAAACGGTGTCATCGTCTCTGGTCTTAATCTCGAGTCTTTGTCTGTTTGGAAGCGGGAGAGATTAGGACTCGAGAATGGGATCGGCGATTGGGGTCATCAGGGACGCATCTTCACATTTGACATTACTATGGTGACAGTGTAGGCGCTTGGGAATGGCAAGGCATGTGAGGATTAG
>CAZWPN010000002.1:49375-59880 GCA_964635275.1 uncultured Victivallales bacterium
CATTACTATGGTGACAGTGTAGGCGCTTGGGAATGGCAAGGCATGTGAGGATTAGAGTAGCTGGCGGGATGTATCACTTATGCGCCAGGGGCGATCATAGGGTGGGATAAGGAGTTCGGTATGAAGCGATTAGCAGCATTTGTGTGCTTGTCCGCGACGTTGGCATTGGCCGATGACAGACTGCAACCGCGCGACCTGACGCACGTGACATGGTTGGAAGCGCCCCGGCATGCACCCGTCGAAATCGTGCGCGAAGGCAAGCCCGTGGCTGTGGTTTACGTGGCCGATCCCGAAGGGCGAGTGGATTGGCTGCCCAAACAGAAGAATGGGTCGCCGTCGGCACTCAAGCGGCTGGTGGATGAGATGTCGGAAGTTGTCCGGCTGAGTACCGGCGCAACGCTGGTTTTTGTAACCAACCCTCCGGCAGCCGCCCAATGTGCCATCGTGATAGGCGACTGCGAGGAGACGCGGATGGCCGGGATTGACGTATCCAAGTTTCCATCGGAGGGGTTTGTTGTCCTGACCGCTTCCAATCGCGTGTATCTGGTTGGCGCCCTAACGAACAACTCTCGCGACGCCAATGCCTGGGCTGTGGCGGACTTCCTGGAGCGCTTCGCCGGCGCTCGCTGGTATTGGCCTGTGGAAGCCGGTGGACGCTGCGTCGTCAAGAACACATCGCTGATTGTGCCTCCGGTGCATTACCGCGATCAGCCCGTCTTCCGCCTGCGGGACTATCATCCCCGGGAAGGATGGAAACTTCCGACCACGGCACGCTCCTCCGACAACAAACCACTTCCTTTTCCGTCAAACGCGCTCCCTGACAATGTTCAGGAGGTCCGCATGACGCCATACCTGACGCTGGTGCGCGCCGGATGCAGTTGGCCGTATAGGGTCCAATGCCACGAGCCACAGAACCTTGCAAAGCTTCCACAGCAGTTCCTGGCAGCCAATCAGGATATGTTCGCGCTCAAGAAAGATGGCACCCGAAACGTCAACCTGCTCTGCTACAGCTCACAGAAGGCACTGGACTACCTCCTTGATGGTTGCGAGCGGGCCTGGGACAAAAACGGCAACTGTACGTGGGTGACACCCACCTGCGTCACTGTGTCCCCCGGCGATGCCATATGGGATTGTCGCTGTCCGGTATGCCAGGAAACAATGGTCAAGGCTGGCGGCACGCCCATTGACGGCGCCTCGCTGATCATGGGGCTTTTCGTAAAGCGTATGTGCGAGGTTGTGAAAGTCCGCTGGCCCGACAAGAAGGTGATCTACATGCCCTATTGGAACTACCAGGAATGCCCACCGGCCGTGGATTACCCTGACAATCTGGTCGTGATGGCAGCCATGACCACGTTTCCGATGCCATTGAATGCCCAGCCCGAGAACTTTCAGGATGCGCTTGCCCGCCTGCGCACGTGGCAGGCCAAGGCCAGTGTTCCCGTCACCATCTGGGATTACTGCGTCGCCTGGACCCACGGCCCGTATCAGTATCCGCACGTCGTGCGCGATTTTCAGAAGAGCATTCAGGGGTTGAGCGCCGGAACCTTCATCAACGGCTGGACCATGAGCGATTGGACCACCACTGCCCCCACGCTCTATGTGTGGATGAAAGCGTTATGGAATCCCGATCTGGACGTGGACGCCGTGCTCGACGAAATGTGCCGGCGGCTCTACGGCAAGGCTGGCGCTACCGCGCGTGAAATGATGCGACTGGAGTGCGATCTATGGGAAAATGGAGAATGGAGAAAACAACGCGTGATGCTTCCAGGCGAATGGTACCTGCCAAAATCGTTATCCCCAAGAGTCTGGACCCCTGAAATCGTGGAACGCTTGAAGACGCTTCGCGACCAGGCGCTGGCCGAACTGGCCGATGATCCCGTTGCGCGGCAACGTTTTCTTTACTGGACGTGGACGTTCGACGCATTCCTGAAGGACGCCTGAAGGAAAGATCATTGAAACAACGCGCAGAAAGATTGCTTTGTCGGCAGGTCCTTGTCGTCAATCATCATCTTGCCGGCAAACCGAAGGAGTCGCCCTGCGTGGATGTCGGCATAAGAAGGGAGCCGATATGGTATCGGCAGTAGAACGGATCGCAGGCCGCGTTTGCTGTTCACGGATGGAGATGCGTGATAGTTTCTTCCCATGAAAGCGTCCCTGATTCCTGTCGGCTTCGCTCTCCTGCTCGGCATCCATCACCCTTCGCAAGCGGCAGAGCATTTGGTGGGCGGCTATGCCGAGGCATCCGCCACGAACACCGAGGTTGTTGCGGCGGCCCAGTTCTCCGTCAAAGCCTTGGCGGCGATGCCGGAACGGATGCCCGTCATCACGCTTGTGGAGATTCTGTTCGCCAGCCAGCAGGTTGTGGCCGGGATGAACTATCGGCTCCGGCTCAAGGTGAAGGTGGACGGGAAGGACAGGGATGTCGAGGTGGTTGTCTGGAGGAAATTGGACGGGGAGTACCAACTGACATCACGGGTTTGGAACCAGCCGACGGCATCGATGGCAATTGGAACGAAGCAGTATGCCCCGCCGAACAATCCTCTCTCTCGTCCGATTGACTGGACGAACGCCTACGGCTTCCTGATTAAGTGGCAAGAGAGGAAGACTCCAGAGTTCTTCATCTACCGGCAGATACCGCCATCCATACGCCACGTCACCATGCTGGATGAGTTCTTTTCGGGTCTGGGGGAGATTCCCGATGGCTCCACGCTTGACTGGGTCAATACGTGCTGTTGCCCAATCTCCTCTGGACTGCCCAAAACGGCCTACACGAGGCTGGAGCAACTGGTACAGGAACACCGATTTGTCTTGCTCAAGCCGGGTGAGGGAGCGACGTTGGTTTGCACTTGCGAATCAACGAACATCGTCTGGTTCACGGAGACCAGCGACCTCGCCGCGACGATCCCTGCCCAGTTGGAACCACTCCACGTCACCATTCCCAGGGGTTTTACCGCCGTCACCGAGACGCAGAAGGCCCTCGTGGAACGAGTCCAGCGTCTGACTCGCGGAATGTCTGCCGTGGATGTGAAGAAGCATCTTGGCCATCCGGCTGAGGAATCGCCGAACCTTCTCTTCTACCATCTGGCGGAAGATGGGAGCGGCGGGCATTACGTCACCGTCCGGCTCGGTTTCGACCAGCGGGGGCTGGCAACAGCCGAGCTTGGTTTTGGACACGTATCCATTGAACGCAACGCGGCGGAGTGACGGGACAAAGACAATGAAGAAATGCCTTCCCATCCTGATGCTCACGCTGCTGACCGGCTGCAATGAGCCGAAGCATGTCTCCGGAGCCGACTTCAAGCGGGAATGGGAACTCCGCGATGCCCAGACGATGGTCTGCTCGGAATGCCTCGGCGAGAAGGACGGGAAGGTGTTCCTGAAACGCAAGACCATGTCGCTGGTCAGCAAGGAAAGATGGAACGAGGAAATCTGGTTCACCGAGACCAACAACCTCGATTCGGCGTTTCTTGACCAGATGAAGAAGGAGACGACGGCAGAACCGGGTGGTGGTGGAACCTCCAACATGCCTGCCACGAACATGGTGGTGGACTTGGTCACAAGTCCGGTGACTATGAAGGGCCTCCTTCGCAACTCACGTTCATCATCAAACAACATTTCGACCGCCGTCTGGCCAGAAGCCGCCGTCATGCGGAGCCTGAGATGGCTCCGGGAGACGCAGAATGCCGACGGGTCTTGGAGCACGGACCAAGACCCGAAAGCCGTGGGAACCGCCCTGTCGGTGCTGGCGTTTCTCAGTCACGGAGAAACCCCTGCATCTCCGGAGTTCGGCGATTCGGTGCGAAAGGCTCTGGAGTACCTCGCGGCCCTTCAGGAGGAGAACGGTACATTCAAGGAAGCAGGCAAATATCCGGCTATCGCCCACGGGATCGTCGCATGGGCTTTGTGTGAAGCCTATGGAATAACAAGGGTTCCCATGCTGGGTGATGCTGCGGAGAAGGCGTTGCAGGTCATTCTCGTGGGCCAACGAGGATCGGGGCTTTGGGACGCCCAGTATCGTCCCAACGGGGGCGACGACGATCTTGAGGTTTCTGTGTGGCAAGTCAGGGCAGTCCACGCAGGTCGTTTGATGGGGTCGCAAATGGCGGGACTGGCCGAGTCGCTGGATGCCGCTGCTGATGGTCTGGCGGCTGTTGCTCCCACTTCCGCCGTTTCTTCTGCCCCGTTCGTCATCCCGCCGCTTCAGATTCTCCACCGCAAGCGGGATGCCGACTATGTTGCCGCACTTGAGGCGATGAAGGGGGTGCAGATTGACTGGGACAAGCCGCAGTTCGATGACCCGATTGTGCGATGGCATCTCGCGTCGCAAGCTCTGTACCGGCACGGAGGCCAAGTGTGGAACGAATGGCGTCGGGCGTCGATGCCGAACCTTGTGAAAGGTCAGATCGTGGAGAAGACAGCGGGAGGTTTCGACGTGGGATACTGGGATTCACCGGGGAAAGGCGAGAAATACGGGCGGGTCTACGCCACGGCCCTGTGTTCGCTCATGCTCTGGTCTGGCAGCACGAGGCCAGTCTATGTGCCGGAACAGCCGAAGCAGAATGCCGACAATGATGAGATCAAGATCGATGTCAGGTAACAGCAAGACCCGATTCCAACCGTATCTGCTGGTTGTTTGGGCAGCCGTGTTGATTCTGGCGTCGGCATCAGCGGTGGAATCCACCCTTGTCCTTCTCGGGGCCGTCATCGGCACACCGGTTATCCTGCTGCTGTCCTTCCTGTGGCCGAGGAAATGGCTGTTTCGGAACTGGCGACTGCGAAAACGCTATGCGGTTCCGATCAGCCTCGCTTTCATCGTGTCCGTGTTCACAACCCACTGGCCGCTCAAGGCCCATTACCACCTCGTGAAAAGCCGTCTCAATAGGATCGCAGACCGGGTGGAGGCGAAGGCCCCCGTCTCGCTTCCCTGTCAGATCGGGCTGTTCCGGATCAAGAAGGCGGAAGTCTACTGGAACGGGATAACGTGCCTGTGGACAGGTGACAACCCTGCTGGATACGCAGGCTTTGTCCGGACTTCGCCCGACAAGGTGCGGTTCAATCTGTGGTCGATGGTCAAACTGGACAAAGACTGGCAGTTCATCGCGGAAGACTAAGTTGCAGCATCCTTTTCGGTTTGAAAGGGGCACGTCGCTAATGCGTCGGTGGTGAGTTTCGGCTTGTCATGTGCATAAAGCCTTTGTAGCCTATTGATTCGGTTGTTCGTTACCGAAGAGACTGCCGGATAGTGTAATGGTAGCACAACAGACTCTGGATCTGTTTGTCTAGGTTCAAATCCTAGTCCGGCAACCATTTGGCTGGTGTAGCATGGTGGTGGCTAACGCTTCTCGGCACCGTGCCAGTGCGTTTTTTGACGAAAGGTTTCAGAATGAGCAAGACATACAAGATCGCAGTGATCGGCGGCGACGGCACAGGCCCTGAAGTGGCGCGGGAAGGGCTCAAGGTAATGAAGGTGGCCGCCGCCAAGTTCGGGTTCAAACTGGATCTGACCCCTTACGACTTCGGCGGGGAGCGCTACCTGCGCACCGGCGAGACCGTGCCGGACTCCGCGATTGAGGAAATGCGGAAGTTCGATGCGATCTACCTGGGCGCGATCGGGCATCCGGATGTTAAGCCCGGCATTCTGGAACTTGGTATCCTGCTCAAGATGCGGTTCGCACTGGACCAGTACATCAACCTGCGGCCGGTAAAACTCTACCCGGGCGTGGAAACGCCGCTCAAGGACAAGGGGCCGGAGCACATTGATTTTGTTGTGATACGCGAGAATACAGGCGGCATCTACACCGGGATCGGTGGCGTGGTTCAGAAGGGATCCGCGATGGAAGTCGCCACGCAGGTGATGCTCTATTCCCGGCCCGTTGTGGAGCGGTGCATGAAGTACGCCTACGAGTTCACCCGCCGGCGCAACAAGAAGAACCGACTGACTCTGGTGCACAAGTGCAATGTGCTGACGCACTGCGGGGATCTCTGGGTCCGCGTTCACAAGGAAATGGGCGACGCACACTACCGCGACATTCAGCAGGACTACAACCATGTGGACGCCTGTACCATGTGGTTCGTGAAGCAGCCGGAATGGTATGACGTGGTGGTCACGGAGAATCTCTTCGGCGACATCATCACCGATCTGGCCGCGATCATTCAGGGCGGGCTCGGCATTGCCGCGGGCGGGAATATCAATCCGGAGGGCGTCTCCATGTTTGAGCCTATGGGCGGCTCCGCGCCCAAGTACACGGGCAAGAACATAATCAATCCGCTGGCAGCGATCTGCGCTGGCGGGATGATGCTCGACACGCTAGGGGAGAGCGCGGCGGCTCAGGCGATCGATGAAGCTGTGTCAAAGGTGACGAGCACCAAGGTGAAGTCACTCGCCGCTGGCAAGATGGGTTACAGTACGACGCAGGTCGGGGATATGGTGGCGGAATACGTACAAGGATAGGGCGGGAAACGCCCGGGCGGGTTTACGAGAAATGAAACAGTATAATGTCTGTGTGGTGGGAATCGGGGCGGTTGGCACAGAGATGGTTAGGTTGCTGCGGCAGCGCAAGTTCCCCTACAAGTCGCTGACGATTCTGGCGCGGAGCGAACGGACCGAGATCATTGACGGCGTCGGTTATCCTGTGAAGGTGGCGCAGCCGGATGCATTTGACGGCATGGATTTTGCCTTTTTTGCGGGGACGGAAGGCGCCAAGGGTGCCTCGCAGACCCTGGGATGGGAGGCTGTAAAGCGCGGGTGCGTGGTGATTGACAACGGCGACGACTTCCGGATGGACCCGCGGGTTCCGCTTGTTGTGCCGGAGATTAATCCGGAAGCCTTGAAGAATCATCAGGGCTTCATCGCGAATCCCAACTGCAGCACGATCATCGCGCTGATGCCGCTGGCGCCGCTGCACCGGGTGGCAAAGATCAAGAGAATCGTGGCGAGCACATATCAAGCCGTCTCGGGAACAGGCGCACCGGCCGTGCGCGAACTTGAAGCCCAGGCCCGGGCCTGGGCCGCTGGACAGCCTTTGACACGCGAGGTATATCCACACCAGATCCTTTTCAACGTGATTCCGGCGGTTGGCTCGTTCAAGGACGCCTCAGGGGAGACCACAGAGGAAATCAAGATGCGCAAGGAGACGCACAAGATACTTGGCGACTCCTCCATCCGCATCGGGAACACTTGCGTGCGCGTGCCGGTTCTCAACGGGCACAGCATTGCGATCAACGTGGAGTTGGAGCGCCCGATGACAGCCGATCAAGCGCGCGAAATTCTCAGGACCGCACTCGGCGTCAAGCTCGTGGACGATACGGCCAAGGCGCTTTACCCGATGCCGATCAACGCCTCGGGCTGCTACGATGTCGAGGTCGGCCGCATTCGCAAGGACCAGAGTGCGGATAACGGCCTTGTCTTGTGGTGTGCTGGTGACAACATCTGGAAGGGCGCTGCGCAGAATGCGATCCAGATTGCTGAAGTGTTGATTCGCGCATAGCGCTCGCACCCCCCGGCTGAGCGAGCGAAGGTCACCAGGCTCTTACTGCATGTTCATGCCCGGTATGGAAGGCGCACCCTCCCACGGCTGAGGGCTGTTCCAGGGTATATCGCCGTCCGTCGTCGCGCAGCCGGCCATCAGCAGGCACACAGCGTAAATACAGATAATCCCAGCGACTCGGATCCAGGGAGTTTTCATAGACTGGAGTAGTTGGTGCTGGCTATCAATAGAACACGATATCGCCAACTGCAACCGGCTGCTGTTGCCAGTCACCCAAGATATCGACTATGGCAAGTTTCTGGCTGGGCTTCATCTGGACCAGACGAACCTTGGTGACGAATTTCCCGCCTTCTCCGGGGCGACGGATCAGCAAGTTGAGCGGGGGGAGCACCTGGTTGAGATCGTCCCCCAGCACTTCCTTCATAAACTGGTCTGTGACGTCCATTATCGCGAACCGGTATTCCGCATTAATTGAGATGATCTTACCCTTGTCACCCGGCGTCACTCGCCCGGGCAGGGTGAACTCGATGCCGGATCCCTGCGCCTTGCCGCCGGGCCCGCCAGGATTCCGGAGTATCTCGATCTCTTTTTTCAATGCGGCGATGGTGGTATTCTTGTTGTCGATTTCCTGTTTGAGGTCGGTGATCTGCTTGTTCAGGTCGGCGATCTGATTTTGGAGGTCGCGCTTCTCGCCCTCCAGATTCGTGATTTGCTGTTTGAGTTGGACGATCTTGTCTTCGAGCTCGGCGATCTTCTCCTCACGCTGGACGATGGTGTTGAGCGCTGAGCGCAAGTCTTTCTTTGTCTTATTGAGGTCTTCTATCGTTCCGATCAACTCCTCGCGAAGCGCCTTGAGCTGCTGCCGTGTCTCGTTCAGGCGATTGAGTTGGGCCTTCGAGCGGCTCACCATGTCGTCGAGGACTGCCTGCATGGTGCCCTCTCCGTCGGTGACTTTTCGGTTGTACTCGTCACGCTTAACCTCGAGGGTTACCGGGTCTACCTTGAAATAGGTCATCAACTCGGCATGCTTCTTGTTCAGTTCCATGGTCGGCTGATCGGTAATTTCCATCTCATGCTTGTAGGTTTCCCAGAAACTGGAGCGCTCCGGCTCCTCGATGATGGTGCTGGTGCATGGCGAAGTATCCCGGGCCACGTACACGGGCTTCTCCTCCACCTTGGCCGGCTCAGCCTCGGTTAGTGTTCCCAGTTTGACGAGAGTCTTCTCGAGTTTCTGGGTTCGACCCTTGAGAATCTCGCGCCGGTTGAATAGAAGAATGCCCAGCGTCAGTCCGGCGATTGCCAGCAGTAGGAAGAAAACAACCATAATCCGAAGCAGTGTGCCCATGAAAACACTTCCTTTCCCGGTGCAGGGAAGCAAAACCCTTACCGTATGCAATCGGGAATATGGTGAAAACGCGCCAAGGATGCAATCAGAAAGAAATAGGCATCAGAAAGAAATAGGCCTCCTCATCTGGCCTTCTTATGCCTGAGGCGGAAGGGCGGAGTCATCCGTGGCGGATTCCAGGCCTCTGGCGAGTCCGACGGTCGCTTCCACTTTCACTTCGACGCGGCTAAGACGCGTCTGTGCATCGACGTACTTCTTCATAGAGTTGTCAAGATGCTGCCCGAGGAGACGGAAAGATTCGGCAAAAAGGTCGAACTCTTTCTGGAGGCGGGACAGGTTGTCGAGGATCTCGCGGGAACGTTCTTCGACCTGCAGGCCTCTGAGGCCGAGAACGATCGTCTGGAGATAGACATAGAAACTG
This sequence comes from uncultured Victivallales bacterium, assembly GCA_964635275.1. Taxonomy (GTDB): domain Bacteria; phylum Verrucomicrobiota; class Kiritimatiellia; order UBA8416; family CAZWPN01; genus CAZWPN01. Next base: position 58,629 of record CAZWPN010000002.1, read on the forward strand.
TTGGGAGAGACGGGGATCACGTGTTTTTGAATGGCATAGTGGAAGAGGGCCAGTTCGACCGGTTCTTCCGGATCCCGGATGATGGTCTCGTAATAGACATTCTCCGCGGGGATATACATGAGAGCGAAGTCGAAGGTGCTCTCATCCGTCCGGATGTATTTCCTGGCGATGGCATCCACGTGGATCTTAACATCCTTGAGAAAGGCCTTGCGCATGGCGCGGCGATCGTCTTCGGAGGGCGCCTCCAGCACCCGGCGAAAGTTATCGAGTGGAAACTTGGCGTCGATCGGGACCAATCCAGCTCGCAGAATGATGACGGCATCCACGATCTCGCCACCTTTGAACACATGTTGGAGCCGGAAGTTATGAGCCGGAAGCATCTCCGCAAGCATTTCCCCAAGAATAAGTTCTCCGAGTATTCCCCTGGCTTTTGGAGGCTGTAGAATGTCCTCGAGGCGAACGATATCCTGGCTGAGTTCCACCAGTTGTTTGGATGACTGCTCCAGCTGGCCCAGTTGTTGCCGGACATCGCCGATCACGCGGTTGGTGGCGTCAAGACGATTGCCTACCGTCTCATGAGAGGAGGAGAGCGACTGATTGACCTGGCTGGCTAGGTTCTGAATCGAATCGGTGACGGACTGGCGGAGTGTCTCCATCTGTTGCCTGGTCTGCTCGGAGGAAGCATTGATCTGATTCTGGAGCATGGAGATGGATACATCCTCCCGGCCCGATCGGGTGGAATCCGCGAAAGCGTGGCGTAGCAGTTGAACGACGACGATGACGACGACGATGATGATGAGAAGGTATAGAAAGACAACCATGGTATTGGCTCCGCAAGGTAATCGTATGTGTTTCCCCCACAGTAGCGAGGGGTGCGGCGGCGTCAAGCGCGAACTGCACGCAAAAAGAGTTTGACGGATATCGTGTCTTTCGGTTAAAGGGGAGCGTTATGGCTCAGTTGGAGCACAGGATCGTTAAAGTGATGCTTCTGGCGGTCACCTTGCCGATGATGTCGGCGATGTTGCGCGCGCAGGAGCCGTCGCTCACCGGCGGCGCCGATCAGGCAGTGGTTCAGGAGATAGAGTACGCCAAGCACCTCTTGGGCATGGGCTTGCCTGAATTTTCCGAGGCGGTCCGAAGGCGCATAGAATCCGCCAATCCCGAGGTTAAGAACCTGATCAAGGTTCTGGACCTTCAGACCAAATTGACCAGCGGTAAGTTCGACGAGGTCAAAGCGCTTATCGCAAAGGAA
>CAZWPN010000002.1:59980-63372 GCA_964635275.1 uncultured Victivallales bacterium
CTCATGTGGGAGCAGGATGTATGGTTTGGCAAGGGCGTCGTCATTATGGCCCACCTTAAGATGATGGAAGGCAAGATCGAAGACGCAATGAAGCTGATTGACGAGCACCGCTCGCAACTGGAGGACATCGACCGGGCGCTGCGTGAAGAGTCAGACAAGACAGGCGAGGATTTGACGAAGCTAAGTCCGATGGCGCAATGCCGTTACCTGATTGCCTCGATACTGCACGATGAGGCTGAGAAGCTGTTCTCGGCGGATGGGGCGGGCAACCGGGACAAGGTCGTGACGTTGCTTGCTGGCCAGCGCGACGCCAAGGGCGGGCGTTCCGGCGGCGCATTGGAGCATTTCCTGAACGTCTTCATCCAGTATCCGAACACGTCCTGGGCGCCGGACGCAGGCAAGCGGGTGACCCGGATCGAGGAAATCCTCAAGTCGTACGGGGCCAAGATCCAGACGAGCGTAACGGACGACCAGTGGAATAAGGTGGTGGGTGTACAGATCCAGGAAGCGCGCGCCCAGATGGCGCAAGGCCAGCAGGAGAAGGCCATTGAGACGTATTTCAATGTGGTAAACCTCTTTCCGGAGACCGAAACCTCGGTCGAGGCGCTCGGAGAAATAGTGCGCTGCTACGTTGAGCTAGGCAACAGCGACACCGAGTTGTACAGCACTATGGTTGCGCGGTACGTCGCGGAACGCTTCTGCCAGAATGCTGCGCTTTCGATGAAGGCCGGCGATCAGGTCATCCGGATTGCCGAGCTGTACGGCGAGCGTAAAGAGGAGGCTAAGCGGGAGTCCCTGTACAGCCTGTTCTTCGAATGTTTCCCGGGCCACGCTCTGGCGCCTGCCATGCAGTTCCGGTTTGGCGAGACGCGGTTCAAGGACGAGAACTACGAAGGGGCGCTGCACTATTTTCGAAATGTGGCGGAAGCGTATCCAGACCACAGTCTTGCGGTGGATGCGCAGTACCGGATCGCCGCGTGTTACGGGAAACTAAACGATACCACGAACGAGATCGCCGCAATCGAGAAACACATCGAAATCTTGGACAAACGCGGCAAGGGTGGCACGCTGACAACGATCGACGCGAAGTATCGGCTGGCGTGCGCGCAGCGTCGTATGGGCGCGGCCGGCACGGCGCTGGCTCTTCAACAGTTCAACGCAATAATCAAGGTCCTGAGCGCGGATCCCGATCCATTCCGTAACGCCTCACAGGAAGACCGGCAGCGGGCCAGCGGTGTGTTGGAAGGCTGCATCTACTTCAAGGCTAACATGTTCCTCGCCATGAAGGAGCCGGCGGACAGGGTCAAAGATTTCCGGCAGGCCGCCATTGTCGCGCTGGAGGATCTGCTCAAACGTTTCCCGAAATCGCGCTTTGCCCCGGCGGCACTGAGCCAGATGGCCACCCTGCTCACGATGGAAGAGAAGCCGGAAGAGGCGGCCAATACCCTTCGGCGTTTGCAGAAGGAATACCCGGACTCGCCGGAAGCCAAGAACGCGCTGTTCATGCTGGGTATGAATTTGCTCGAACTGAACCAGAAACAGCAGGCGACCCGAGTGTTCAAAGAGATGTTCGAGGGAGCCGGCGGAGCAGGCAAATACAGCGACAACCAGATCCTGGTGGCGGCAAACGAACTGCTCAAGACAGGCGAGTACGAGATCGCCTTGAGCGCGTTCGAGCGCGTTATAGCCTCATCCAAGGAACGCGGGCTTCGCGAGCCGGCTTTGGTGGGCAAAGGCCGGACATTGCTCGAACTCAAGAGGTACGAGGAAGGGATCAAGGCTGTTGAAGCGATGTTTGCCGAGTTCAAGAACTCGGGGTTCACGATTGACGCGTCGCTGTGCCTCAGCAAGGCCTACGGTGAACTGGGCTCTGCGGAACGGGATCGTGAAAAGCGGATCGCCACGTTTAACAAGGGCGTTGATGGCCTGAACCGCGCCAACAAGTTTGAGAAGACACCGGGCGGGCGGGCGCGGATCACGTATGAGATCGGCCGGTTGCTTGAACACAAGGCACGCGCCGAGGAGCAGTTCGGAGACAAGGCCAAGGCCTTGGAGTACAAGAACAACGCCATTGCCAGTTATCAGTCCTTGATCCTTTTAGCCGACTTTACAAACCCTGACGTGGCCAGACAGATTATAGAGGCGGACTACTACTGCATCCCGCTGCTTCTAGCCACCGACCGCCCGATAGACGCGCTGGAGAACACGGAGCAACACATCACCCGTTTCCCGTCCAGCAAGTACATCAACGAAGTCCGGCGGTGGCGCAACGATGCCAGGCTCAAGTTGTCCTCGGAATCGCCCGGGGCGGTTGCCCCGGCACCGGAGGCCGCTATTGTGGCTCCGCTAATGGGGACTGTGGTTGAAACGAACGCGCCGGCCGCGGACAACGTGTCGACAAATGCGGCAGGGAAATGAAGTACGGAGAAGACGCCATGAAACAAACAATGGAATGGAGACTGGCTGGTCCAGCCGTCCGGGCGGTCGCCTTTCTGTGTCTGGCCTTGGCTCCTATGCAACTCTGGGCTGGAGCAGAGGTGCCAGGTACGCTTTACAAGAAGGATGATCCGCGTCCGCTGCAGGGTTCCATCAGGGCATTGCCGGCCAGCCGCGAATTTGTGATCCGGACTGCCTCAGCCTCGTACACCATTGCTGCGCACCAGGTAAAGAGCGTCACGGTCGCGAAGCCAGCCGGCTTGGACGCCGCGCTGAAGCAGGCGGCTGCGCAGCCGGCGGCGGCTATTCCTGTGCTGACGCAGATTGTGGACGACTACAAGATGATGGGGTGGGATATGGTGGCGGCGCGCGGGCTGCTGACGGCATATCTGAGGATCAAGGACCCGAAGAAAGCCATCAAGGTGGGCGAGGATCTCCAACGCGAAGACCCCGGCATTGCCTTGGATGAAGGATTCCTGGGAGCCTACTGGGATGCGTTGCTGGCCGATGGCCGGGATACCAAGGTTATGTCGAGCATCACGGATGCCATTCGGAAGGGAACCCGGCCGCTGGCCGCCATGGCGCATATCAAGCGTGGCGACATTTTGAGCAAGGGCGGGAACTTCAAGGAAGCCTTGTGGGATGGCTACCTCAGAACAACGGAGATGTTCGGGGCGGTGAAGAGTGTGCAGCCCGAAGCGCTGTTCAAGGCGGCCAAGTGTTTCGATGAGTTGGCCATGGCGTCGCAGGCGGAACGGATGCGGCAACGCCTGAACAAGGCATATCCGCAAAGCGAGTATGCGGAAATGCTTCGCGGCGGGAAATAGACGTAATGCGCGTGTAGTGTGCAGGAGAAGGAAAGAGGAGCAGGAAGAAATATGAAGAAACTCTGGGTGGTTGGGGGATTGACGGCTGGTTTGATGGGTATACTAGTGATGCAAGTCTTCGCGCAGGGC
>CAZWPN010000002.1:63472-71732 GCA_964635275.1 uncultured Victivallales bacterium
GCCAACACGAGCATTCTGAAGATGGAAGCCTTGACGATGGAGATGATCAAGGACCTGAGAAACGTCGAAGTGGTGTCAGAGTAGATGCATCGCAGCCGGATGCTCTGAGTGTACGGAACGTGGTGCAGTCGTCCACCGCTCAATGTTGACAGTCCGGAGGAGCCGCAATGGCACGAAAGAAGCCTGAAGGTTGTGCGATAGACATGACGCCGATGATCGACGTCGTCTTTCAATTGATCATCTTCTTCATCGTGACCATCAACCTTTCGGAGAACATCAATCCGGAAATCGTTCTGGAGAATGGCCGGAACGGGCCGCTCATAGACAATAAGCAGGACAAGACGACAATCGTGGTGGAGGTGGACAAGAAAGGGTATATCTCGGTCCACAGCATTCCAATGAGCCACCAGCAGTTCCGGCAGATTATCAGGAATCGGTACAACAAGATGGGTGAGTTTCCGCTCCTGATCCGCGGCGACTACCGCACGTCGCATCAACATATACGGCAAGTCATGGATATGTGCACCGAGATTGGACTATATCGCATTCAGTTTGCGGCGGTGAAGGAGCCTAAAGGGAAGAAGAAACCGCCGGCCACAGGGGCCGGAGCTTAAGCTGCAAATGGGGGAGGAGGGCGCATGAAGAAGAGAGAAAGAAAGGGGTTGGGGGAGAAGGCCCAGCTCGAAATGACGCCCATGATTGACGTCGTCTTTCAACTGCTGATCTTCTTTGTGGTTACCATCAAGCAGGAGGACCTTCTTTCCCATCTGGACGTTACGCGCCCCTCCGCGCCTCAGGAAGAGAAACAACCTGAGCAGGACCTCCTGCAGATAACCGTCTACAAACAGGGGTTTGTTCTACAGGGACGCCCGATAAACCTTAGGGAACTGGACCGCCAATTGACGAAGATATCCGGCTATAGCAAGAGCGTTTCCGTGGTCATAAAGTGCACAGGCGACTCTCCGCATGCCTATCTGGTTCAACTACTTGACGCATGCAGCAAAGCCGGGCTCAAGAACTTGAATCTCTTCAGTATATGAGGTTTCTTCTTCCGGCCTGCGACTGTTTAATGCGAGAGGCTGAAAGTTCCGACTAATAGACGGTTCGGGCGGTGCGTATATCCCTGCGGAGAGCGTGGGTTTGTTTTTGGGAGCCGACGATGAGCGAAAAACACCATAGAGAGTTTGAAGGGATCCTGCACCATGAGTTGCTGGACCTGTTCGAGGAGCTGACCTTCCGAGAGAAGTGGGAAAAGGTCGCCGATGGTTTAAAGCAGCCGCATGATACGGGCGAGTACAAATTTGCCCGTTTGCAGATTCTGCGTCTTTCGGCGCCGATTACAGCGGTTCTCCTGCCGTTGTTTACGGTGCTCATCTTGTTCCTTATCAGCGGGATGGCTCAGGAAAACAACCGTACTTACGAGGTCTCCGTCAAGGACCCCGAGAAGTTCGAAGAGAAGCTGGACGATATCAAGCCTGAACCGCTGGAGCCGCCACCGGAGCCTCCGGAACCTGTTGATGTTCAGGTGGATAATCCCTCCCTGTCAGACAACGCAGTCCCAGGGCCCCCGGGGCCCAATACGCCCTTCAGCCCCAAGCCGGCTGCGTTCGACACGGTGGCTATCATCAAGAGCCCGATATCCTTCAAGGGCATGTACTCAAGCCGAAACCCTGGTTCCCGCGGCAGTGCCCTGGGCAAGTACGGCGGCAGCGGAGCCGGTGAAGACGCAGTGCTGAAGGCGCTGCGGTGGCTGAAGAAGAACCAGCTTCCCGACGGTTCCTGGCCGACCACCAAGCCGGCGATGACCGGTTTTGCCTTGCTGGCGTATCTCGCGCATGGCGAGACCCCGTCCTCGGTGGAATTCGGCGCAACGGTGGAGAGGGCCCTGTACTTTCTGATGGACAGCCTCCGTACCGGCGGAAACCATTTCACAGGAGCCGACGGGAATGATTATACGCATCCCATTGCGGCATACGCGCTTAGCGAGGCGTATGGACTTACAAAGAATCCTGCGCTGCGCGAATCCGCCGCCATTGCCATTAGGCGGATCATGAAGGGGCAACATGGCAGCGGTGGGTTCAACTACAAACTCGAGAGTGCCTCCGAGCGTAACGATACGTCGTACATGGCTTGGTGCGCTCAGGCGCTGAAGGCTGCCAAGATGGCCGGTGTATTCGACACCGAGGAGACCATGGAACTCGACAAGGTAATGCGCAAGGCTATCGACGGGTTCAAGCAGAACTATCAGGGTGGCGGCGGGGGTGACGCCGAGTACGACGCGGGCGGATTCGGATACACGGGACCCGGCAAGAGTGGTTTGACGGCAGCAGGAACACTGTGCATGCAACTTCTGGGAGCCGGCCGCGATAAAGAGGCAAGGGGGGGGCTGCGAGGCATGGACCCCTGGACCTTTGAGTGGGCAGGCCAGGGCAACGGTTCCGTCATCTACCATGCATACTACGGCACCCAGGCGAAATTTCACGAGGGTGGCGATACGTGGAAGAAGTGGAACCTGCAGTTCTCACCTGCCTTGGTGAAGAATCAGACGGTGGAACCGAAAGCCATAGCCGATGCAAATGGGAAGATGCAAGACATCGGATACTGGGACTCTGCATCCAGTGGACATTCAGACGGAGGCGAGGGGAAGCGCGTGATGACCACCTGTCTCTGCACGCTGATGCTGGAGGTCTACTACCGGTATCTTCCGACCTTCCAGAAGCCCGAGGATGTTGGCGACCAGGCTAACGACGCGCCTGCCGCCGTCAACAAGAACGAGGTTAAGGTACAGGTCGACATCTAGCCCCATCATAAGGGTGCGCTTCCAATATGGCGCTCGCTCGTTCCCCTTCTACGCGGGAACGATGTCTTCTTGCGATTCTCCATCAGAGATTCTACGCTCTCCCGAAGCATGGCGGGCGGAACTTGGGTCAGCAGATAATGGCAGAAGAAGCATTGATTGCTGGTTCTGCCGGGAAACGACCAGCCTGCCGATTCCAACTTGCGGCGTATCGGGTGAAGACCAAGTTGGAAGATTACCGATACGAGGGAATTCCCGCCCGTGTTAAGAAGGATTGCCTCCGGCGTATCGTCCTTCAATGATCCGATGGTGAGGGCATCCACGTCGCTGGCGTAGCCGCAACATGGTTTGACGGAGCCATCGGGATTAATCAAGAAGACATTCCCGGGGCCGCGGCAGAAGTCATCCCGGAACCATTTTCCATCCCACGGCTCCTTCAGGCGGGCGGCTTTGCCAATGGGGGAAAGGTCTATGGGAATGATCTTGATCAGGAGCTGCGGGCTTTTGATGAGGGAATGAGAGGACAGAGGGCGAATCCGACGGCCCCCCAGCAGATGCGAAAGGGTCGCCAACCGTCGACGCGTCATGAGGACGGACGCGCCTTGCACGGAGGCAATGGTAACTATGTCGGGTCGGTTCCATATTCGTGCCGCCGTGCGGATGAAAGAGGCGACCTTCCTCAAATCCTGCCGGTGGAAGGCATCCACGCTCACGCACAAGTCCCCATCATAGCCGGCGTCGCACAGGGACTGAAGTGTTCTAGCCAGTTGGCGGCGGTTGGAGTGCCATGCCCCGTTTGTCATAATTCGGCCGAAAAGCAAGCCCCGTCGCACGGCGGCTCTTGATATCTGGCAAAGAAACTCGGGAGTCAGAAACGGCTCACCTCCGGTGAAGCTTACCCGGTTTATGCCAACACTCTGACATGCTTCAAGAAAGGGGATTGCGGCCCTGGCGGAAAGCTTTTGCGGGTAGTGCCGGACATCACAGTGAGCGCATCGCAGGTTGCACCGCGTGGCGTCGGCAAACATGATTTCCGTCGGACGAAATCCAGACCTTCGCATGGAGGAAAGGGTATCGGAACGTCGGGCCAAATCCAAATGCGAATAGTTGCGCCGGTTCGTACTGGTGAAGTGGCCGTCTCATGTGTATGTTATCGGGCACTTGGTGCCGGGCGCACGGAACGTTTCCTTCACACTTACGGGAGCACTTTGATGGAGACCTTTCTTAAGAGAACACGGCGGAGCGGTGTATGGATCGGAGCGCTGTGCATCTTGCTTGAGGGAGTCCTTGCAGCTGCGCCGGAGGGCAACGATACGGCCGCTCGATTCCGGGGTACGCCGACGTATGACCTGATGGTCACCAACGTCAAGTGGGAAGCCGGTGCGGACGACTACAGCTATGTGACGTTCGATCTCTCCTGGGGCCATTCCTGGCGGGCGAAGTGGGTGGAACCCGCCGCTACCAGCGTCACGGGAAAGGACATGGAGGTCGAAAGCTGGGATGCCGCCTGGGTGTTCGTGAAGTTTCTGCCCGACAGGGACAGCAAGCAGAGCGTCGAGCGTAACCATTGGCAGCACGCGGCGCTCGATCCGGCCCCCGCCCATCACGTCATGCCCGCCGGGGCCATGAACACCGTGCGGCTGTTCGATGGCCCCTCGACTGGGCTCGGAGCAGGCGGGAATCGTGGCATCGGTGTCTCTATCTACCGCGATGCGGTGGGGTATGGGCCGAACAACTTCAAGGGGATCAAATTGCGCTGGCTGCATGGCCCTTCGACCGGGCTCAGGATCGATCCAGCCAAGGCCGCTGTTCGTGTATATCCAATCGCCATGGTCTATGTTCCCGAGGGGCCGTTCAAGGTCGGTACCGGCGCCGCCTCGGGCTATGCGCGATTTCCGGACGGGCCCACCTTTCCGCTTGCGCGCTCGGATAGAATAGTCGTTCCACACGACGAAGGCAGCCTCACGGATGGTTCCTGGCGGGGCGGCCCGGTTGTTCCGTTCCTGGTGGACGCGGAGTGGAACGGTCCGGCCGCGGCAGGCAGCCGTGCCCGCCGCATCGGCGTGGCTTCCGGCCAACTGTGGAGCACGCTGACATATCCGGAGGTGGGGGTTGGATTGAACTACCTCGGGTCCACCGGGGTCCTGAATGACGAGTACCCGACCGGATACGAAGCGTTCTATTGCATGAAGTACGATGTGACGCAGGGGCAGTACGTGGACTTCCTTAATTCACTGCCGCCGGATGTGGCAGCGGGCAGAGCCTTTGTCGCCGATGAAATCGGCTGCGACTATCCTCTGGGGAAAGATGTCGAATTCAAGGTGGACCTCGGACCCGCGTACCAGCCTCTCCTCGTGCGCGAGAAGGCGGGCCTCACCATCAACGTATCGACCTTGGCCGACGATCGGCGGAGCAGGGGGTTGCTGAACCCGCGAAACCTGGAAGAGGGAGGCGACGCCGATATCCAGGGCAGCGTGTCGCCCTCCGCCGGCGACAATCTGCTCGGCGAGTTGGACCGCAAGGAAGAAGAGGCCAAGGAAAAGCTGAAGACGAAAATACCGCCGCTCTACTCGGCGCGATTGCCGTTCCGCTCGTGTTCCGGAATCAACCGGGCCGATATGTACGCGTACGCGGTCTGGGCAGGATTGCGGCCGATGACGGAATTGGAGTTCGAGAAGGCGTGCCGGGGCGCGCGGAATCCGGTGCCGTTCGAGAACAATACGGGAACAACCGACGGGATGGCGGCCGATGTGCGGAAAGACCTTGTGGACGCAGGCCTGCCGACCGAGCGTTTTTCCAGGGGGAACAGCGCGGGAGGATACGGCTCTCCGCTGACGGTGTTCCGGGTCGGTTGTTTCGCCACCCCCACGAGCGACCGGGTTTCTGCCGGGGCCACCTACTGGGGGATTCTCGAACTGGGCGGACAGATGGTGTCGGTGCTGAGACGCGACTTTCGGGGAACGCACGGGGACGGAACGACGTCTGCCGGCAAGCCGGATGGTTCTTGGGCGCGCCATCTGGCCCCTTTCGCAGGGCCTGAGGACTGGCCCAAGAGGATGGGCGGCCGGGGGCTCGGCGACCGGGGTTGGATCAACTCTGAGTATATCAACGGACGTTTTGTCTGGAACCGTTGCCGGCTTGTGGCGTCGGCTGGAAACCGGCTCCCGAAAGCTGCCTCTCAATCACCATCCACACAACCGGCTGCGTCCATGGCTGCAAACACCGGTGATCGACACGCCGACGCGATCCAGATCGCCAACGTCAAGTGGGAAGCCGGCAACAAAGACTACAGCACGATTTCGTTCGATCTGGCCTGGGACAACTCATGGCGGGCGACGTGGACCGAGCCTGCGGATAAGAACGTCACGGGCCAGCCGCTGCGTCTGGAGAACTGGGATGCCGCCTGGGTGTTCCTCAAGTTCCGGACCGATGGAACCAAAGCCTTTTCGCACGCTACGCTTTCGTCCGCGGCGGCCGATCACCAGGTTCCGGCCGGCGCAACACTGGACGTCGGGCTGAACGACGACAGCACGAAGGGCGTCGGGGTGTTCATTTACCGGAGCGCGGTCGGAAGCGGTGCGAACGATTTCAAAAATATAAAGCTGCGCTGGTTACATGGCGCGGATCAGGCGGATCCGGGCAAGGCAGTCCTGTCCGCGCATGCCATCGGAATGGTGTATGTTCCGGCGGGGACGTTCCAATCGAGAGTTCCCTGGGAGAAGTCACTAACGACTATTAGCACCGGTGACGCGACAAAGGAGGGCGGCTGCCGGGTCGCCACCAACAAGCCGGTCTATGCAGAATGTCCCAACGGCTACACCGCATTCTACAGCGCGAAATATGCAATCAGCCAGGGTCAGTACGCTGACTTTCTCAACTCCCTGGCGCCCGGTCAGGCCCGCGCCAGCTATCCGAACCTTTACACCATTAATCGGTTCACTATTCGCTGCGATACGAACACGGGTGTCTATGCGGCCGATGTGCCGGGCCGCGGCTGCAATTTCCTGACGTGGAAGCAAATCCTTGGCTACGAGGCCTGGGCGGGATTGCGGCCGCTCACGGATCTGGAGTATGAAAAGGCCTGCCGTGGGCCGCGCGTCGTGGCGCGGAGCGAGGATGCGTGGGCTCAGGACGCCTGTGCACCCGCGACCGGCTTGGCCGCCGAAGCCTTGGCGGAGGCAGGCGCTTCCTTCTGGGGCATCCGGGGGCTCAGCCTCAGTGGGTGTGTCCATGAATGGCCCGGCATCATTTTTGAAAACAATTACGGGCGGGGGTTCAAGGGCACTCACGGCGATGGCCGCCCGGTTGCGCCACCGGATTGGCCCGTGGCGTGCTCGATTGGCGGAAACTATGGCGATGCGAACTCCGGCGACACCGCCACATGGGTCTCACCGGACGATATGGACAGATCCATCGCCATCGGGGAGGGGTTGATCTTTGACCGGACCGGACGCTATGGTGCGCGCGCTGTGCGCACGGCGGCGAAGTGAGTAGTGAAACATGATCTACCAGATCCGACGGATCTGGCACAGGAGAACAACGCGATGAAGCAGGCAGTAAACGGATTGGCCCACTTTTTGGTCACCTTGGCGCTATTGGCAGGACTCCCGGCCGCCCGTGCGGAGAATCTCCCGGAAGCACGTTTCCGCGGTCCGCCGTCGTATGATTTCGGGGTGACGAATGTCAAGTGGGAGGCTGGTACGGAAGAGTACAGCTTTGTGACCTTCGACCTGTCGTGGTCCTATTCCTGGCGCGTTAAATGGGTCGAGCCTGCCAAAACCAGCTCGACCGGAAAAGACATTGAAATTGAGAATTGGGACGCCGCTTGGGTGTTCGTGAAGTTCCTGCCGGAGCAGGATTCCGGGGAGGCGGCCGAGCGTAACCATTGGCTCCATGCGACATTGGCGAGTGCGGCTGCCGACCACGTCATGTCCGCCGGGGCGACGAACACGGTGAAGCTGTCCGACGATGGCGCGCGCGGTATGGGCGTGTTCATCTACCGCGATGCCGTTGGCCACGGCGTCAACGACTGGAAGGGCATCAAGCTGCGCTGGATGCATGGATCCGATAAGGTGGATCCCGCCAAGGCCGCGATCCGGGTGCATCCGCTCGCCATGGTCTATGTTCCGGAGGGTCCGTTCAAGGTCGGGACGGCGCATAAATCGGGTTACTCGCCGTTTGCGGATGGCCCGGACGTGCCGATTACGAGGTATGATGGAGAACAAAGTTTCACGCATATTCCAGAGGGGCTGCGCAAGATCATTGAGACGACCACCAGCAAAGATGGGGGGCCGTATCTGCAGTGGGATACGGCACCGAGCTGGTCTCACCTGACGGACGGCGCCTGGAGGGGCGGCCCCATGATTCCGTTCCTGGTGGAGGCGGAGTGGAATGCCCCGCTGGCCTCAGGACCGCGGGCGCGCCGCGTGGGCCCGGTGGCCCGCCAACTCTGGAGCACGCTCG
>CAZWPN010000003.1:0-64897 GCA_964635275.1 uncultured Victivallales bacterium
GAGGCTACCGCGTCGGTGCTGCATCGGTCAGCGCGATGAGCGCGGGGCGAGGATGTTAAGCGAACGCGTGTGCAGGGAGACCCGAAGTTCGGCAGGCGCCTCCATGAGTTCGCCATCCACTTGGATCGGGGCCGGATGCAGGCGTCGGACCGTCATTTCGCGGAAACGCCGGCATGTGATCTGCGGCACCTCGGCGAACACGCCGCGGATGACCTTTGGAAGATTCGGGAGCAGCATCGGAATGTCGCGTTGGCGGACGACGATCAGTTCGAGAAGGCCGTCGTCAGGCTCCGCCTGTGGCGCTATGACCGCACCACCGCCGTACTGGGTGAGGTTGGCCACGGTGAAAACAATTGGATCGTCGAACTGAAGCCGCTCCCCTGAATCCAGCAGCACCTCAATGGGCTGAGGCTGGTATTCGATGAATTCGTATACACCGGCGAAGACGTAGGGGATGATGCCACGAACGGGGGAACGCTCGAATGTCCGGACGATTGCGGCGTCCCACGCCATGCTGCATGTGACGAGAAATGGCCGCTCATGCACTACGCCGACATCAATCTGCCGGACTTCCGCCTCGGCGAGGGCCTGCACGGCCCGGGGTGGAGAAAGGGGGATTCCGAAGTGCCGCGCAAAACCATTGCCGCTGCCGGCGGGGACAACCCCCATGGTTACCCGGCTCCCCAATAAGGCGGCGCCCACTGTGCTGACCGTGCCATCGCCGCCGACCACGATGAGAACGTCCGTGCCGTCTGTCCGGCATTCCGTCGCCTTTGAGCGCCCATCTTCACGGTTCTGAGTAAACTGGTACGTCAGCTCGATGCCAGCCCGGTCCCAATGCTCTCCCATTGCACGCTCCAGAGCATCGAATGACCAGGGCCTTCCCGATTTCCGGTTGACCAGTACCTTGACTTTGGTTCGCGGCTTCAAAAGCATGCCAAACGTTAGATTAACGCTGCCTACACATCCAGAAAATAAGCGACGGACAGAAAATAGGCGACGGAATGCGCTGATCCCCGGCTAACGGTCGGCCTTGATACGGTCAAGCCATGCGCGGCTCGTTGTCCACAGGCTCATCGGGAGGTTCACTCTTCCGTCGTCCCGTAAACGTTGGATATGCCCGTTATGGGGGGAGGCTCCTGCCGAGCCGTGCCAGCAGCGCGCGTGCATGAACGAGCCCTTGCAAGTACGCCGCCTTAGACGAGAATGCTTTAATGGTAACATTCTGTCGCTATGAGATGTGTCACAATAACACACGGGAGGCTGGTGGGCTGATGGCAAAAGAGACCAGAAGATTCCCATCTGTTCTCGCCTTGTCTTCAGGTCGGCGCGGGTTTCCGGTATCGGAACCAGCGTTCTCGGCAAATGGCAGGTCCACACTCTGTTGTGGCCGAATGAAGAGGGGACCATAATGTGAACTGCTGGAGGACTCCATCCAGCGATGGCATGGTGAATGCTTTGATTGTCAATAGCGGGATAATCCAAAAAGATGGAGAATGGGAATGAATAGAATCATGACTGGTGTATTGAGTTGTGCTCTTGTGGTCAGCGTGGTTGCGTTTGAAGCCATGGCGGCTGGTGGCGACAAGGATATGTTGCGGGATGAGACCGCTGCGTTGAGGCGGCAGAGCGCCGCTTTTTCTGCCGTGGCTAGAAAGACGACGCCGGCCGTTGTATTCATTCAGGTCGAGAAGACAATTAACGCGAGGATGACTCATCCGCAGTACCAGTACAACGATCCGTACAACTTCTTCGGGGATGAGTTCATGGAGAGGTTCTTTCATGGGCGCTCTGCGAGACCGAAAGAGCGCCAGTTTCGGCAGATGGGTCAGGGGTCCGGATTCTTAATCAGCAAGGATGGGTATATACTGACCAACAACCATGTGGTGGGCGATGCGGACAGGATAACGGTAAAGATGAAGGACGGGCGTGAGTTTCTGGCCAAGCGAGTCGGGACGGACCCAAAGTCCGAGGTGGCCGTCATCAAGATAGATGGGGCCGAGTTTCCCTTTGTTGAACTGGGGGATTCAGCGCGGCTGGAAGTCGGAGAGTGGGTTGTGGCGGTTGGGAACCCATTTGGACTGAGCGAGACGGTGACGGCTGGGATAGTCAGTGCCAAGGGCAGGAGCGGCATGGGAATCGCCGACTATGAGAATTTCATTCAGACCGATGCGGCGATCAACCCCGGCAATTCTGGCGGGCCGCTTATCAATGTTGACGGCGAGGTGGTGGGGATAAATACCGCGATTTACAGTCAGAACGGTGGATACATGGGCATCGGCTTCGCGATTCCGATCAATATGGCCAAGGAAATCAAAGACCAGTTGGTGAAGTCAGGCAAGGTTTCTCGCGGATTCCTCGGGATCAGCATCCAGGATGTCAATGCGGACATTGCGGAGTCACTCGGTCTTGACAAGGCATCGGGCATCCTGGTCAGCGATGTCATGAAGGGATCACCGGCGGAAAGGGCGGGAATCAATCAAGGCGACGTGATCATGAAGATGAACGGCGGCAATGTGGAGAGCACAAGTGCATTCAGGAATGAAGTGTCTTCGTGCCAGCCAGGATCGAAAGTCAGTCTAGGCATTCTACGCAAGGGCAAGGCGATGGAAATTGTGGCGACGACCGAGGCGCTCCCGGGTGAGGAAACGGGGTCGGCAGATACGGGTGTGAGCGGCGAATCGGATTGGGGGTTTACGGCCATAGATCTGACGCCTGAAACCGCCGGGCAACTGGGTGTCGAGATGGGTGATGGGGTCCTGGTATCGGAGGTGGCCGACGGCAGTGTCGCATGGCGGTCTGGCATTCAGCCGGGGCACCTGATTCTCGGCGTTAACCAGGCGTCCGTGAAGACTCTGAAGGAGCTGCGTACGGCCATGGCGAAGGTCGGCAAATCCAAAACGATTCTGCTGCTGACCAGGGCCGGCAAGAACTCCAGGTACGTTGTTTTGCGCAGAGAGTAGCAACGACCGGCTGAAGGTGCTTTACAGAGGATTTGCTTCGTGGGATAGTTACGCCCCTTGGAGCGCAACCCGGAACTCTTTGGCGGGCACTTGTGAGTTGTACTGTGATCGCGGCTTGCCAAGAGATCTCGCCCTGCACGGGGAACCTCTACAGTTTGTTAGTTGCGAAGGGTGGTCTACGACTCAGGCGGGTGCGCTGCCGCAATAGCCTCCGCCATTAGTTGTGTCTGGAGTATCGCGCTTAGGTGTGGATCGGGGATCAAACGCATGCACTGGATCGGGGATTTCTTTGCTGTCATGGCCCATCCAATGGCCATTGTCGGGGTTGCAGGCCAGTCGGTGTTCTTCTCGCGGTTTCTGGTGCAGTGGCTGGCGTCTGAGAAGGCGGAGCGTTCGGTGATCCCGGACTCCTTCTGGTACCTCTCCCTGTGTGGAGGGCTGCTGACGCTGGTCTACGCCATTTGGCGGCGTGATCCCATCTTCACGGTGGCGCAGACGGTGGGGTTGTTCGTGTATGTCCGCAACATCGTGCTGGTGAGGAACGAGCGGCGGAAATCGTGCTCATAGCCTTTGCTCAAGCCCGAGCCAACTTTCGGGACACGGCCCTACTTCTTATCGGTATCGGCACCGGCCGGTGGCACGACGGGTTGCGACGGCGGGGCATTCTCCTTCTTCATGCCGGACATATCAACCACGCGCGGACGAACGCTATGGGGCGGGGCGATACGGTAACCGTCCACCTTGAGGAGCTTGTTGGTGGCGCTGCCTTCGATCTCTTCGACAATCTTGCCGATGATCCGGACCCGTTTGTCGGTCGCAATCTCGGCCATTTTAAGGGACTGTTCATCCAGTTTGATGGCGTGAGACAGCTTCTCGTTGACGACCAGGTCCATCTTTACGATCTTGTTGCCGGTGTCCCTCTCAACCTTCAGTGTTCCCGGGTATCCCGGCAGTGCCGACAGCCGTGGAGTGGTTGTGGGTGTCGGCGGGGGAACAGTTTGTTGCGGGACAACCGGCGCGGCAACTACGGCGCTATTCGGGGCTGGTACGGTTGGATCCACGGGCTGTTGGGCCAGAAGCAGGGTGGGGGTCATAGCGGCGATGCAGAGAATAACATGCGCGGTCTTCATTCAGGTTCCTCCGTATGGTGTTGCTTGCGATAGTCCGTCGCGGCGCCCGTCACTGAGAGTATTAGCTTGCGCTCCGACAGTAAAGCGTATTATCTCACTTCCTTCGACGCGGCGACGAGAGGTACTTGGCCAGGATTCCTGCCGTCCACGAGCGGCTGGGTGGGGCGCTGGTCAGATCTTCAGGGGTTCCGGCGGCAACAACCTCGCCGCCGCTCTCGCCGCCGTCGGGACCCATGTCAATGATCCAGTCCGCCTCTGCCATCATGTCGAGGTTGTGCTCGATCACGACAACTGAATTGCCGGCGTCCACCAAGCGATGGAGAACGCGGACGAGTTTCTCGACATCCGCCATGTGCAGACCGATGGTCGGTTCGTCCAGAACGTACAGCGTCCCTCCGTTGCCGGAACGATTTGCTCTTCCGGCTTTTGACAGGGAGACGCTCTTTTGTGACCGTTCCCGGGATGGCGGGCTCTGGAGGCTCTGGTGCTCTGGAACGGCGGAACGGCCAGATCGGCAACGGGCCAGTTCGGTCACGAGTTTGATACGCTGCGCCTCGCCTCCGCTCAGAGTTGGACTTTGTTGCCCCAGTTTCATGTAGCCCAGACCAACCTCTTGTAGCAGGCGAAGCGAACTGTGGATCGGGGGCTGTGAGGCAAAGAAGACGGATGCCTCGTCCACGCTCATCGCCAGAACCTCGGCTATTGAGCGTTCCTTGAAAAGAGCGCCTAGCGTGTCGGGCGTGAATCGCCGTCCTTCGCAGACCTCACAGGGAACGGTAACATCCGGAAGGAAACTCATTTCTATGCGGCGGACGCCCTGGCCTTCGCATGCGTCGCAACGTCCGCCGGGCACATTGAAGGAGAACCGTGCCGGGCCGTAGCCGCGCAGGCGGGCCTCGGGCGTTTCCGCGAACAGTCTGCGGATGTCATCCCAGAACCCGACATAAGTTGCGGGACAGGACCGTGGCGTCTTGCCGATCGGAGTCTGGTCGACCTCCATGACACGGTCGACGCCTTCGTGTCCGAGCAACGCGTCGCATCCGACGACTTGTACGCAGGCCCGTCTGGTTCTGCGGCCTGCGCTACGCGCCTGCCTGTGCAGGGCTGACAGTGATCCATGCAGGACGTTACGGACCAGTGTGCTTTTTCCGCTACCGCTGACCCCGGTGACACAAACCAGGCGGTTCAGCGGGACGGGGATGCGCAGTGCCTTTAGGTTATGCATCCGGGCATTCACAACGGTCAGGCATGGCCCCGTAACATGACCCTCCGGAGTCCGTTGGACGGGACGGCGTCCGCCCGTGAGCGGGTGCTTCATGGGATTCCTGAGGCAGCGGCCCGTGAGCGACTCGGGATGCCGGAGCAGGGTTTGAAGCGATCCCTGGCAGACCACCCGGCCGCCGTCGACGCCTGCGCCGGGCCCGAGGTCAACGATATGGTCGGCTCGTCGTATTGTTTCCTCGTCGTGCTCGACGAGTATCACGGTGTTCCCATGGGTCTGGAGTTCGTGCAGGGTATCCAGCAGCAGACGGTTATCCCTTGGGTGGAGTCCGATGGTGGGCTCATCGAGGATGTAGCATACGCCGCGAAGATTGGATCCCAGTTGCGATGCCAGACGGATTCGTTGCGCTTCGCCGCCGCTTAGGGTCGGTGCCGCACGATCCAGCGTCAGGTAGGGCAGTCCGACCCTGGAGAGAAACTCGAGGCGCGAGTGAATCTCCCGGACGATGTCGCGTCCGATTTCGGATTCCCCTGGTTCAAGGGCGAGCCGGTCGAAGTATTTCCGCGCGGCGTCAACCGACAGGGCCGTGATGTCGGCTATGGATGCCGTCCGGAAGGTGACGGAAAGTGCTTCTTCGCGCAGGCGTCGGCCATGGCATGACGGGCACGCTGTTTCGGCACCCTCCCACCAAGCGTTCCAGGCGATTTCCTCGCCTGTCTGTTCCTCGTCAAACCCCGGCAAATGGAGGCCGGTTCCGAAGCACTTCTGGCACCATCCGTGCCGGGAGTTGAACGAGAAGAGGCGCGGATCCATTTCGGGGAAGTTGCGGTGGCATCCAGGGCACGACCGGTGGATGGAGTAGAATGCCGGGGCCGGGCTCAGGCGGCTGCCCGCGCTGCCTGCGCCGCCATCGGGCACGGCCATTATCGCACCGCGGCCGAATTGCAACGCAGATCCCAATAGTACGCGCAACTCAGCCTCGTATTCGGGCGCGGCGCGGACGCGGCCTACCGGCAGCTCGATATTGTGCTCGCGGAAGCGGTCCAGCCGAGGCCATTTCCCGGTCGGAATCATGGCGCCATCCACTCGCAAGTGCCGGTAGCCCTTGGACAATGCCCAGGCGGCAAGGTCCGTGTAGAGGCCCTTTCGTGCGACGACAAGCGGCGCCAGCAATGCGACGGGGCGGTTGAGCCATGTTTTCATCAGACTCGCTAGAATGGCGTCTGGCGTCTGCGGGCGGATGGCTATCCGGCAGTCGGGGCAGTGCTGGATGCCGAGTTTAACGAACAGAAGGCGAAGGAAATGGTATATTTCGGTGGTCGTAGCGACGGTGCTCTTACGTCCGCCCCGGCTGGTTCGTTGTTCGATTGCCACGGTTGGGGGGATACCGAATATGGCGTCTACGTCTGGCCGGCTCGCCGGCTGGACAAACTGCCGGGCGTAAGCGTTGATCGATTCCAGGTATCGGCGTTGGCCCTCGGCGAAGAGTATGTCGAATGCCAGTGTGCTTTTCCCGCTGCCGCTGATTCCGGTAATAACGGACAGTGCGTTGAGGGGCAAGGTGACATTGATGTTCTTCAGGTTGTGCTCGCGGGCGTTATGGACACGGATGACCGGATGCGTTTGCCGGGCCTTCTTCTCTGCTGTATTGCTTCCGTCTCCGACGGAACAGGGCGGGGTGTGCATACCACGCAGAGCCGTGCCGGTGTGGCTTTGCGCGCAGGCTGCCACGTCGATAGGAGTACCCTCGCAAACAAGATATCCACCCGCATCGCCACCTTCCGGCCCCAGGTCAATGATCCAGTCCGCCGTACGGATCAGATCCAGATTGTGTTCGATGACAACCACCGAGTGCCCCTCGTTGAGGAGTTCGCGCAGTGCCCGGAGGAGCTTGCCGATGTCATCGGAATGAAGTCCCGTGGTGGGCTCGTCAAAGAGAAATAGAGTTCCCCGCCCGCCCTTCATGGATCGCGAACGGTGCTCCGAGAGGTGTCCGGCGAGTTTCAGGCGCTGGGCTTCGCCGCCGCTGAGGGTTGGCACGGGTTGGCCGAGGTGCAGATAGTCCAAACCCACGCTCATGAGGGGTCGAAGCGCCTGCAGTATGGCTTCATACGCGGCAAAGACGACGCAGGCTTCAGCGACCGTCAGGTCAAGAACATCCGCCACTGAGTGCCGGCCAAAAAGTTTTACATCGAGGATCTCATGACGGTAACGGCGTCCGGCGCAGTCGGGGCACCGCAGGTAGACATCGCTCAGGAACTGCATTTCCACATGCTGGAATCCGTTGCCTCCGCAGGCGGGACACCGTCCGTTTCCCGAGTTGAAGCTGAATGTGCCGGCGGTGTATCCGCGTCGCCGGGCCGTGGACTCGCCGGCGAAAAGGCGGCGGATGCGATCGAAGACGCCGACGTAACTGGCTGGGTTTGACCGTGTGGTTTTGCCGATTGGTGACTGGTCAACCAGGATGACCTCATCCATCTGATCCCAACCGCGAAGGCCGCTGTGGCGTCCGGGAGCCTCAGTCGGCAGCCGCATGGCCCTGCGGATGGCGGGGTAGCAGACATCCTGGATCAAGGTGGACTTGCCTGAGCCGCTGACGCCTGTGATGCAAACGAGGCGGTTAAGCGGGATGCGCACGTCGATGTTCTTCAGGTTATGTTCGGCGGCGCCGGTGATTTCCAGCCAGCGGGTTGGCGGGACCGGCATTTCCGGACGCCCCACCGTTCGGCGGCCGGACAGGTAGTCCGCGGTCAGCGAGGACCGGCATGCCAGGAGTTCCGGCAGTGGCCCGGAGAAAACGATCTGGCCGCCGCGCTCTCCTGGACCCGGGCCCAGGTCGAGAACCCTATCTGCCGCAGCAATTACGTCGGGATCGTGTTCCACGATGACCAGCGTGTTGCCTGCATCGCGAAGCCGGTGAAGAATGCCGATCAGGCGGTGAATGTTGCGCGGGTGCAACCCGATGCTCGGCTCATCGAGAACGAAAAGGGTGTTAACCAGTGATGTTCCCAAGGCTGTGGTGAGGTTGATTCGCTGAACTTCGCCACCGCTCAGGGTGCGGGACTGACGGTCCAGTGTGAGGTAGTCCAGTCCCACTTCCACCAGGTACCCGAGGCGGGTCCGGATGCCATCGAGCAGCAGTTTCGATGCCTCGTCCAGCGGCGCCGGCAGAGCCAACTTACGGAAGAAGCGATGGCACTCCCCGATTGGAAGCAGCGCAATATCCTGGAGGGTAAGCCCGTTGCCTGGGCCGATGCGCCAGAGCAGGGCATCTGGTTTCAGACGGCTCCCGCCGCACTCAGGGCAGACCTGATATGCGCGATATTTGGACAGCAGGACACGGATATGCATCCGGTAGCTCTTGGATTCAAGCCATCCGAAGAAGCGGGAGACTCCGTACCACACGCCATCCTCCCACCGTCCTTCTCCGTCAAGGACCCAGCGTTGCTGCGCCTGGGTAAGGTCCCGCCACGCCACGCCGGTCGGGATGCCCCTCTGGCGGGCGAAGGACATCATGTCGTCCTGGCATTCGCGGTAACTCTCGCTTTGCCACGGACGGATGGCGCCGTCCTTGAGAGTGCGCGTGTTGTCCGGGATGACGAGACCGTAGTCGATGCTGATGGTGCGTCCGAATCCGCGGCACTTCTCGCACGCCCCGATTGGTGAATTGAACGAGAACAGGCTTTGAGTGGGGTTGCGGTAGGCGATGTCGCAGTCGGGGCAATGCAGTCCAATCGAGAAACGCATGGGATCGGGGGCCGACTCGGCATGGAGGTTGACTCTGCCCTGACCATGCCGGAATGCCTTCTCGAGGTCATCCAGGATGCGTGACCGTCGGGACACGGAGAACGGCAGGCGATCCTGAATTACCTCCAGGCAGCCGGCCCGGCGGGAAAAGAGCCGCGAGTATCCTTGGCGCGAGAGCAGCGATTCCGCCTCGGCATCGCTGAAGTTGTGCGGCACGGAAACAGGGAATGTGATAGTCCACTCGGTGGGAAGGGATGACGCAGCCTGCAAGTCCATGATGCGCTGGAAGACGGTGAGTGGGGTGTCGCCCTGCACTGGCTTGGCACACTGCCGGCAGTGCAGGCGAGCGGCGCGGGCAAACAGCAATTTCAAATGGTCAGACAGTTCCGTCATTGTGCCGACCGTGGAGCGCGACGCCCTGACGGTGTTGGTCTGGTCAATGGCGATTGCCGGCGGGATGCCTTCGATGCGATCCACCCGCGGCTTGTCCATGCGGTCCAGGAACTGCCGGGCATAAGGCGAAAATGTTTCCACGTACCGCCGCTGGCCCTCGGCGTACAGGATGTCAAAGGCAAGGGAGGACTTGCCGGAACCGCTGACGCCGGTCAGGACCGTGATCTTGCCCAGCGGGATGTCTACATCCAGTCCCTTGAGGTTATTCTGGCTTGCGCCGACGATCCGAATGCATTCCTCCTGTGTCGGCTTGATACGCATAAGCCTCTATCATACCTCAGCCGGTAATTCGGGGAACACCACTAAGTTGGGGCGCGATACTTTTTGCGATACTTTTTGCGCTTGTGGCATTGCGACTGGCTGACTAAAATCAATCAGGTACGGATATATGCATGAGCCAGAGACATCGGTGCGAGTGCTGCTGGTAGAAGACAACCCGGCGGATGCCTTGATAATTCTGGAGTTGCTCAGGGATGGCGGGAAGGGTGTCTTCAATGTCACCCATGCGGATCGGCTGGATGTCGGGATCAGGGAACTGAATCGGGTTCCCGATGTCGTTCTCCTTGACTTGAATCTCTCGGACAGCACTGGGATGGAAACGTTCCGGGCGTTTAGGCGGCACGCTGTTCACATGCCGATCATCCTACTGACCCATATGAACGACGAGGCGCTGGCTGCCCAGGCGCTGAGCGAGGGGGTTCAAGACTATCTGGTGAAGGGTATGTCGGATCCCCGGGTGCTGACCAGGGCGATTCGGTATGCGATCGAGCGCAAGCGCGCGGAGATGGCGCTTCAGCAGTACCAGCAGCATCTGGAGGAGATGGTGCTGTGGCGGACGCGGGAGTTGCGACAGGCCAACCAGCATCTGCAGCAGGCGGAGGAACAGCACCGTCAGACCGGCGAGGAACTGCGGCAAAGCGAGGGGCGGTTCCGGAACGTTTTCAATCACTCCCCTCTGGGGATCGTTGTTGCTTCCCCGGATTTCACCATCATCGATGCCAACCCGGCGATGTGTCGTCTTCTGGGCTACTCCCGCGAAGAGATGATTCGTATCGGCGTTGCGGGGATTTCACGGCCGGAAGAGATGGTTCGCGATGCCCCCATGCTCCAACACCTCGCCAGGAACGAGATGGAGGTATACCGGACGGAGAAGAGCTATTGCAGGAAGGGCGGCCGTTGGGTGGATGGACGAGTGACGGTCTCGGCCGTGCGCAGTGAACATGGGGCTCTTCTCTACTATCTGGCAATGGTGGAGGATGTTACCGATGCAAAACGTGCCGAGGCGGAGCATCGTCTGGTGGAGACGCGGCGGCATGGTGTGCAGCGAATGGAAAGTCTCTGGGGGCTTGCTGGAGGCGTCGCGCATGATTTCAACAACATACTGACCGGGATACTTGGGTACACGGAACTTGCCCTGATGTCTGACCGACTTGACGACGAGGTTCGCGGGCATCTGACAGAGATCATGGCGCAGGGGAAGCGGGCGGCCGAGCTTGTGTCGCGCATCATGGCGTTCAGCCGGCAGGGGGCTCGGGAGTGTCGGCCGATCCGGTTGGATGCGGTGATTCGTGACGCCGTCCTTCTGCTGCATGGCGGATTCCCGCCAACAGTAGAAGTGCGCACGCTTCTGAATGAACAATGCGGCGCAGTGATGGCGGATGCAACGCAGATCCAGCAGGTGGTCATGAATCTGGGGGCCAATGCACGCGACGCTATTGATGGACGTTCCGGGCTGGTTGAAATCCGCCTGGATGAAGTGACTTTGGGCCAGGAGCATGTGTCAGCGCTGCCAGACCTGCTTCCGGGGCGGCACGCGCTCATTACGGTTCGCGACTCCGGTTGTGGAATTGAGGCGGATCACTTGGATAGGATTTTCGAGCCGTACTTCAGCACCAAGCGGTCGGGTATCGGGACAGGGTTGGGACTGGCGACAGTGCTGGGCGTTGTGCGCAGTCATCATGGCGCCATCGTGGCGGAGAGCGTGCCTGGCAAAGGAAGCACTTTCAAGGTCTACCTGCCGGTCACCAATGAACCCGTGGTGGGACAGGAATCCGTTTTGGAGCCTGGTACTGCCCCTGAGGGCACGGAACGGGTCCTTTTCGTAGATGATCTGCTGTCCGCCGCGCATCTGGCCAAGATTGGCCTGGAACGCCTGGGTTACCGCGTGGACGTGTTTACCCACAGCCCGGCGGCCTTGCAGGCGTTTCTTTTGCGCCCGGAGTACTACGATGTGGTGATCACCGATCAACTGATGCCTGAACTTAGCGGTGTTGAACTGGCACGGTGTATTCTCGACGTCCGCGGCGATGTGCCGATCATCCTGTGCACAGGTTACAGCGACCGGTTGAATGGCGACCAAGCCAAGGCTTGCGGTATACGGGAATTCCTTTTCAAGCCGGTGCTCACGCGCGACCTTGGCAGGGTCATCCGCAAGGTGCTGGCGAGGAACAAGGTGCTTGCAGGTCGGGCTGAAACTCGGCTACTCTAGCCGCCTATGAAGCTCTCGGTTGTCATACCCGTCTACAACGAAAAGGATACTATTCTGGAGCTCCTTCGGCAGGTGCAGGCGGCTGATGCCGGCGTGGAGAAGGAGATCGTAGTGGTGGACGATGCCTCCACCGATGGCACTGGTGCTGTGCTTCAGAGCATGGCTCCCATGCCGCCCAACCTGATTCTCCTGATGCACAGGACCAACATGGGGAAGGGAGCGGCACTGCGAACGGGGTTCAAAGCGGCGACTGGCGATGCGATCATCATTCAGGACGCTGATCTTGAATACGACCCGAAGGAATACAAACTGCTGCTGGGGCCCTTGCTGGACGGCCATGCCGATGTTGTTTACGGGTCACGCTTTCTGGGCGGCGGACCGCACCGTGTGTGCTTCTTCTGGCATTATCTGGGGAACCGGTTCCTGACCCTCTTGTCAAACATGATGACTAACCTCAACCTTACCGATATGGAGGTGTGCTACAAGCTCTTCCGACGTGAGGTTCTAAGCCAGATCGAGATCCAGGAGAACCGGTTCGGCTTTGAGGTGGAAATTACTGCCAAGGTGGCACGCGGAAACTGGCGCGTATACGAAGTGCCGGTGTCCTACTATGGGCGAAGCTATGCCGAAGGAAAGAAGATCACCTGGAAAGACGGGTTTCGCGCAATCTGGTGCATACTGAAATACAGGTTTGTCTAGTCCATGGAATTGCAGAGAGTATCGCGTTGGATTGCCACCGGTTTTGGGTTGGGGTTGTCGCCGTTCGCGCCGGGAACTGTCGGAACTGTTCTGGGCATACCGATTGCGGCGGCGCTGTCGATCGGCGGGTTGGGTTGGGGCGCGCAGGTGGTTTGGGCGGCGTGTCTGGCGTTGGCGGCTGTTCCCGCCTGCGATTCCGCGGAGCGGCAGTTCGGCACCAAGGACGATCACCGCATTGTGGCCGACGAGTATCTGACGTTCCCGATATGCGTGATCGGGTTGCCGTGGATGGAACACCTCTGGCTGCTGCCGGTGGCTTTTGTGGTCAACCGTGTGATGGACATTATCAAGCCGGCTCCGGCGCGGCAATTGCAGGCTTTGCGGGGCGGGTGGGGGATTGTCGCCGACGACGTCATGTCGAGCCTGTATGCGTTAATCATCAACCATGCGGTTTGGTGTGTGTCCAGGAGTTTATAGAACGAGTCGAGACAGGAAGGGATGAACGATGGCAAGACCTGTGGCGCTGATTATTCGAGACGGTTGGGGGCTTAACGAGAGAACGGATGGCAATGCTGTGGCGGCGGCGCGTACGCCCAACATCGCGGCGTACAAGGCGAAGTACCCGTGGACCATTCTGGATTGTTCGGGGGAGCCAGTGGGGTTGCCCGACGGGTATCAGGGATCGAGTGAGGTAGGGCACCTGAACATGGGTGCCGGCCGGGTGGTGATCCAGGAACTCAAGCGCATTGACGACGGCCTTCGCACCGGCACCCTCTTCAAGCAACCAAAGTGGGGGGAGTTGATCGCCGCATGGCGTCAGTCCGTGGGACGACTCCACCTGATGGGTCTCCTGCAGGATGAAGGCGTTCATGCCCACCAGGAACACCTGTTCAAGATCATGCGGCGCGCCCGGCTGGAGTTCCCCGCCGGCGAGATCGTTATCCATCCGTTCCTTGACGGGCGCGATACCCCTCCACGAAGCACGCTGGAGTATATCGCGAAACTGAACCTTGTGATGAAGGAAGTGGGCGGTTGCCGCATTGGAACGGTCATGGGCCGGTACTATGCGATGGACCGTTCGAAGAACTGGCGGCTGACCGATCAGGCGTACGGTTGCCTGGTCTGCGCAGAGGGGCGGCGGGCGGAGACGGCGATAGCGGCGGTTGAGGAGTCATATGCGCAAGACAAGACGCCCGATGGCACAGACATGGCCGACGAGTACATTCCGCCATACTGCATAGGCGGCTTTGCAGGAATCAAGGATGGCGACTGCGTGGTTCATACGAACTATCGGCAGGATCGCGCGTATCAACTCTCGCGTGCGTTCGTCGATTCCGCCTATCCCGGCACGCTCAAGGTCCGGCCGAAGGTCAATTACCTTGGCCTGACTCGCTACTATGACGAGTTCAAGAACTACCTGATGGGGCCTATGGACGAGGGGGGCGGAATGGAGAACCTGCTCGGACAGGTCATCTCGCACGCCGGTTTGAGGCAGTTGCGCATTGCGGAAACGCAGAAGTTCCGTCATGTGACGAGTTTCTTCAACGGTAAGTCAACCACGCCGTATTCGGGCGAAGACCAGGTGGAGATTCCCAGCCGCTTCGACCCGGCCACGTTCGCCAGCCATCCAGAGATGGAAGCTTACGGTGTAACGGACGACCTTCTTATGCGGCTGAAGGACAATCCGTACGCCTTCATCGGTGTGAACTATGCGAACGGCGATATGGTTGGCCACACCGGGAACTTCGAGTCGGCCCGTCGTGCGATCGAAGTGGTGGACGAGTGCGTTGGCCGGCTTGTGGCGCGATTGATGGAACTTGACGCGCATATCCTGATCACGGCGGATCATGGCAATGCCGAAGAGATGATTGACTACGAGACTGGCATGGTGAAGACCAGTCATACCCTGAATCCGGTGGAGTGCATTTACGTCGCGAGGGAGGCGCCCCGATGCAGGCTGGTTCCGCGCGGAAAACTGGCCGACATCGCACCGACTGTTCTCCACCTTCTGGGACTGCCGATTCCGAAGGAGATGACGGCGCAGGATTTGATTCTTGTGTGAAGGTGAGGCGGGGCAGGCGAAGCGCTGGGAAGGAAGGGCGGTTTGCAGCCATGCGTTCGTGCGGTGACAGTCTGAAACTGGCGTCGCTGGCGCTGTGTGTGCTGGCGCTTCCCGCGTTGGCGCTGGACGTAGTCAGTGCAATCAGCCCCCGCAACGGAGAGCGACCACGCCGCCAGCGGACTGACTTGATTATTCTGCACACAACGGAGGCGCCGACGCGCAGCTCGATCAACAGCATCCGTGCGTACGGCGAAGCCCATTACGTCGTGGATCCCGGCGGGAATGTACACCGCATCATCGATAGGGATCGGGTCGCCTACCACGCCGGGCGAAGCATGTGGAGTCGCCAGACGGATATCGATACGGTGTCTGTAGGCATCGAAGTGGTCGGCTACCACAACCGTGATATCACGTCTTTCCAGTACGCTGCGATTCGCGAACTGATAGAGTACCTGCAGGGCAAGTACAATGTTCCGGACGAACGGGTACTCACGCACTCCATGGTCGCCTACGGGGCGCCGAACCGCTGGCATAAACAGTCGCACCGCGGGCGCAAGCGCTGCGGGATGATCTTCGCAAAGAAAGAGGTGCGCAAGAAGCTGGGCCTGGACGCCTCGCCGGTGTTCGATCCGGATGTGCAGGCCGGGCGGCTGGTGAACGCCGACATTTACCTCGCCCGTGTGCTGTATGGGACGGCATCCGAGCAGGAGCAGGCTCTCAGCAATTTCGTCGGCCAATTCGCGAATGTGATCTCTTCGCGGCGTTCGGCCTGGGATATAGCCGGCGATGCCTACGACGACGATGAAACCATCTATGTTCTGCCTGGCGGCCAGAGCATTCCCGGGAATCGTGTCCGTGACTGGAAGTCTGTTCCGGCAGGGACCAAGGTCCTGGTCTCGGATTGCGCACATGCGAATGCCACGGAGGGCGTTCGTGAGTTGGGTGTGGACGGAATGACGCCGTCGGAAGTCGCCGGCGTCGAGTATAACAGCGAGGGCACGGTATACTTCCTTCCCAACGGGGATGTGCAGTTTGGCAACAGTATCCGTGACTGGGCGTTGCCCGCTGGTACGCGTGTGCTTGTCGGATACCTTCACGCAGGGACCGTCACGCCACTGCGCAACATCTACGCGATTTGCGGCAAGCGTTGGAATGATGCCTCAACTATCTACCGGATGACCGATGGAACATTCAAGAACGGCGACGAGATAGATCAGCGCAAAGTGGCTACTGGAACCATGATCTTCCGTCGTGGATAGCTCCTCGCAGACAGGGAACAGCGGCGAAGGGTGGGTGACGGCAATGGTACCCATTGAATCGGGCCGGCAATCGCGCATGCAATGGCGTCATTTTGTATTACACATCATGTCGCCTGTGGTTCTGACGCTTGCGCTTTGTCTCGGGCTGATCTTTGCGGTGGTGATGCCATCGATGAGGCAGAACATCGTCGAGCGCAAGAAGGAGATGATTCGCGAACTCACCCAGGCCGCCTGGAGCGAATTGGACGGTTTGTACGAGCAGGAACGCCGCGGGGTTTTGACCCGAGCGGCTGCACAGGAGGCGGCCGCAGCCCGCATTCAGCGACTCCGGTACGGAGATGATGCCAAAGACTACTTCTGGATCACCGATGAACATCCGCGCATGGTCATGCATCCCTACCGGCCGGAATTGAACGGACGTGACTTGTCCAATTACGCCGACCAGGCAGGCAAAAAACTGTTCGTTGCCTTCGCCGAACTCGTGCGTTATCGGGGCGACGGCTACAGTGACTATCTCTGGCAGTGGAAGGACGACGAGCACCGCGTTGCCCCGAAACTATCTTATGTCAAAGGCTTCAAACCGTGGGGGTGGATCATCGGAACGGGTGTCTACCTTGAAGACGTTCAGGTCGAAATCGCTCAGGTTACTCGGCGTGTGTTGAAGGTTTCGGTGGGCATTTCGCTGATCATCGGAGGGTTGTTGGTGTACATCGCCCACCAGGGGCTGAGCATGGAGCGCAAGAGGCAACAAGCCGAGAATGCCCTGCGTGCTTCAGAGGAAAAGTACCGACTACTGATCGAAGGCACCACCGAAGGCATCCTGATGATCCTGCAGGATCGGCCAGTCTACGCCAACAAGACGCTGCTCAACCTTCTGGGTTATACCGAGCAGGAGCTGCTCGATCTGCCGCTGCAAAGGATCATTGAGCCCGTGACCAGCAGGCAGGCGCGGCTTATCGGTAAAAACGGCCAGATGACAGATGTGCAACTCGCCGCCGCGCCTGTGCAAATCGGTGATCAGACCGGGCAGGTGCTTTCCCTGAGAGATGTTACCGACCAC
Organism: uncultured Victivallales bacterium; assembly: GCA_964635275.1. Lineage (GTDB taxonomy): Bacteria > Verrucomicrobiota > Kiritimatiellia > UBA8416 > CAZWPN01 > CAZWPN01. The sequence goes on from CAZWPN010000003.1 coordinate 17,084, forward strand.
AAGAAAACCGAGGAAACGCTTCAGCGCCTGCTGTCCGAAATGCAGACCTCGTTGCCGCAGACCACTCAGCCGGTGAAGGCGCTGCCACTTCTGACTGTATCCTGCGGGCTGGATACTCCCATTCGCCATGCGGCGGCGGCAATGGTGCGCGGCAATGCCAGTGCGATCCTTGTGGCTGCCCCGTCAGGCGATCCAGTGGGTATTGTAACCGACCGTGACCTGCGCGATCGCGTACTGGCCGTGGCTCGTGACACAGCGCAGCCCGTTTCCACCGTCATGAGCGCGCCGCTTATTCGGATACCGGAGCACGCCCTTTTGTTCGAGGCCGCCAGGGTGATGCAGGAGCGCGGCATTCAACACCTTGTGGTCACCGATGAATGCGGTGGTACCCTGGGCGTGCTGGCGGGCAGCGCCATTCTTCACGCGCAGCGCCACGCGGTCGGCCTTCTGCTGGGCGAGGTCGATCATGCCCGTTCGCCCGATGATCTCCGGGACTGCAATCAAAAGCTGCCATATCTCGTTCAATCGCTGCTTGATGCCGGGACCCGTGTGGAACATGTCACTCGCGTCCTGTCGAGTGTGGCGGACGCCATCACGGTTCGTCTGATCGGCATGGCCGAAGCCGAACTGGGGCCTCCTCCCGCTCCCTACGCTTTCATTACGCTTGGCAGCTCGGCGCGGGGCGAGCAAACCCTGGACACCGACCAGGACAACGCGATCCTCTATGCAAATATCCCTGCGGAGCGATCCGAAGCAGTCCAAGCGTACTTCTTGCGGCTCGGGGAAATGGTGTGTGGCTGGCTGGATCATGTTGGCTATCGGCGATGCAAAGGCGAGGTCATGGCATGCAACCCTAAATGGTGTAAGCCGATGGACCGGTGGAAGGAGTATGTCTACGCGTGCATTGCCGCTGCGGACCCGCAGGATCTGCTGGACGTGAACACTTTTCTCGACTTCCGGTGTCTTTACGGCGAAGCCGGATATGTGACGGACCTGAGGCGGCACATGGATGAAGTATTGGGGGATGATCGGCCGGTTTTCTTTTTTCACCTTGGCCAGAGCGCTTTGCAGTTCAAGCCGCCGCGGGGTATCTTAGGCAACATTCAGCTCGAGTCGGACGGCGAACGACCGTCGACACTCAACATTAAGAGCGCCATCATCCCTCTGGTGAACTTCGCCCGGGTGTATGCGCTGCGTCATCACATTGCAGAGACCAACACGCTCGACCGACTGGCGCGTCTCCGGAATCAAGGGGTGCTTATGCCTTCCAGCCACGGCGAATTGGTGCAAGCCTATGCCGCATTGATGCAAATGCGGCTGGCTCATCAAGCCGGACAAATGGCCCGCCGCGTGCCGCCGGACAGCAGCATAGCCTTTTCGGAGCTGACCCATCTCGAACGGGCCGTCCTTCGAAAAGTGTTTGCCGACATCGCCGTCTTTCAGGCCAGGCTGGAAACCGATTTTTCCCGCACTGCATGAGCCTTTGACGACGCTATGGCGGATGCGGGCAATCAGGGGGGGGAGCTTGTGCGCGTGCTGATTGTCGGTGATGTGCATGGACAACACCGTGAACTGGCCGATGTACTGCGGCGAGTCCAGACGGATTTCGGCATTGGCGCTGCCATTCAGGTTGGCGACTTCGGATTCTACAAGGGGGAGATGATGCGGCTTCTCAGTGACAGTATCCGCTTTCCGGTGCCACTTCATGTTATCGACGGTAATCATGAGGATCATGCATGGTTGCGGCGTGCGGTATGCAGCGGGGCATCACGTCGCTGGAAAGAAGAGGCCAATCTGGTCTATCAACCGCGCCCTTCGGTGGCTCGTCTTGGCGCATCCACTGTGGGGTTCCTGGGCGGAGCGCTGCATGTGGACCGCCCCCAGCAGCACAACCTGCTCAGTCTCTTCCCGAACTACATCCTCCGTCGGCAGTGCCAGCAGGCCGTGGCCCTGTTCAACCGGGATCCTCCGGACCTTGTGGTAACTCACTCGTGTCCAGCCGCAATAGGAATCGGAATACGTGGCTCGCCGGAGTTAGCGCATGGTGTGGCCGAGCACGTCATGCATGCCGGGTTCGACGCAGGGCCGCCCGAAGACTGCGGTGATGCGCAATTGGCGCTTCTCTGGCATGAATTGAAGCGCCGGCCAAGTGGTTGGGTGTTCGGCCATTTCCATCGCATTCATGATGCCAGAGTGAACGGTACCCGCTTTGTGTGCGTGGGAGACAATCTGGCCGCCATGCAGCACACGCTCGTGCTGTGGGATACGGAAGAAAAGAAGGTGCTCACCGTGCGGCGCTGAGGCGTGCCGGCTCCGTTGCTGCGGGAGCCCGCCCGCGCCACCGTTCCGTCGGACATGATCGGCTCAGCTCAGGATGCCACGCCTGCCTTGTTATGACCGCGCTGCGTCAGGAGCGACACGACGACAAGCACTATGAACCCGAGCGGGATCGTGACGATGGCCGGCTGGCTGAACGGTACAATGGCCCTGGCCGGGTCTAGGCCGTACACATCCTTGTACGCCTGAGCGCTCAGCAGTATCCACGCAAGCGAGGCAAGCATTCCGACGATAATGGCGGCGGTGATGCCCTCCTTGGTGGTGCGTTTCCAGAACAGCAGCATCAGTAACGCCGGCAGATTTGCAGAAGCGGCGATGTTGAAGGCCCAGCCCACAAGGAAATTAACGTTCATCTTTGAGAACAGTATTCCCATGATGATCGCGATGACGCCTACGCATAGAGCGGCAATTTTCGCCGCACGAACCTTGGCGAAATCATCCATGGGAATCTTGAGGAAATTGGTCATCAAGTCGTGCGCAACAGCGCCACTGGCGGCCATTATCAATCCGCTAACCGTGCCAAGCACCGTTGTGAACGCCACAGCGGAAATCACGGCAAACAGGAATTCGTTGATGCTGCGGGCAAGAAGCGGGGCGCTCATGTTGGAATCCGTCACGTCGAGAGCGCCACTGGTCATGGCCCCGAGGCCGAGGAACAACGTCAGGACGTAGAAGAATCCGATGACCGCAATGCCTACCACCGTGCTCTTGCGGGCGCTGACCTGATCCTTGACGGTGTAGTATCGGATCAGGATGTGGGGCAGTGACGCGGTGCCGCAGAACAATGCGAGCATCAGTGAGAGAAAGTCGAGTTTGTCGATCCACTTCTTGCTGCGCACTTTCTTGAAGGTCGGACTGGAGCCGGGCGCCATGAAGTCCTTTCCGGAGGTCGGCTTTTGGTAGTACACCGTCGTGGTGCTGCCATCGGCGTTCGCTAACTTGTCGCTGGACCAGAGGATGACTTCGCTATCCTGCATGGTCTGTATAAACCCGAGCGGCCCGAGTCCGCCGGTCTTCTCCACACCGCCAGGAAGTTTGGAGGCATAGCCGACAGGATGCAAATCAGCTTCCCCAGGGTTCTTGCCTCGCGGCTTACCGTTTATGCGCTTCTTTCCATCTTTTTGGATGTCGACGGTCTGGGTCTCGGAGAAAGTGCCGTCAGCCTCCTTGCGCCAGACCGTTACGACGCCGTCAGCAGCCTGAATGTGGACGTACGGCTTGCCGATCCATGCACCCTCCTCAGGCAACACGACACCTGACAGTGCGGTGACATTGCGCGCAGCGATGTGGCGGAGGTTGCCGGCGGAGTCAGTGGGCTTGGTAGTGATGCCGCGGTGGAGCAGCAGGACGGTGATGACGGCGCAAAGCACAACGAGCAGGCTGCCCTTGATAAACTGGACCCAGGTGGTGGAGACCATGCCGGCTGTAGTGACGATCAGAGTCACGATGCAGCCGACGACAATCACCCCGACGTAGTGGGGGAATCCGAGCAACGGTTGAACCAGCGCGCCGGCACCGACCATCTGGGGAATAAGGTAGAAACAACTGACGACTAGTGTGCTGACAGCAGCGGCCAGCTTGATGCCGCGGGAATTGAACTTGTTGTCGAGTGCGTCGGCAAAGGTATATCGTCCCAGACGTTTTAGCGGTTCTGCTATGATGAACAAAGCCACGATCCAGCCGGCCAGGTAACCGATGGAGTAGAGGAAGCCGTCGTACCCGTAGAAGGCGATCATGCCGCAGATGCCCAGAAATGACGCCGCCGAGAGATAGTCACCCGCAAATGCGACGCCGTTGACAGCCCAGTGGATGCCGCCGCCGGCGGCGAAATAGCCGGAGGCGGATTTTGCCCTGCGGCCCAGGTAGAAACTGATGGCGATGACACTACCGGCGAAGAACATGAAGATCAGGATGGCCATTAGCGAGGTTGCGTGAATCATGGAAAGAATCTCCTATTTGGACGATTTTCGGCAGAGTTTCATATAGAGGAGCGCCAGGACGAGTGCCGCCAAGATAAGGGCGAAACCGTACACCACGGCGAGGTTGGCTCCTCCAAGAAACGGTCGACTCATAGTCTCGGGAGAGAATGCGCTCAGAGCCATGAAGCCACCGTAGAAGATGACGTAAACGAGAAAGAGTATGACGCCCTTACGGCTATTGTAGGCCACAACAGCCGCGTCTTCCTGTTCCTTGGCCACAGGTGCCTTGAAGTCTAGTCCTGCCATGATTGACTCCTTTTCGTCGTTATCAGAATGTGTACTTTGTGCCCAACGCGATCAGGTTGCGAGCAAACTCACGTCCCGATTTGCCGGGAATTCCGCTCTTTGCCTCATCATGGGAGTAGGAGATGTCGGCGATGAAATGCTTGTTGAAGGTGTAGACCAAGCCAGCACTGGGTGTGTAGATCCAGTCATCCCTCATGACAGGAGCCTGCCATTCGCCCTGGTAGCACTTCATGCCGAGTGCGGCGTTCAGTTCGTCGGTGACCTGATGCTTCCAGTTGGCGCTGTAAACGACATCCTCATAGATGCTGTGACTTGCAAAGGCGGGCTGCTCGTAACGGGTGATCAGCAAGGTGACGGAATCACGCTTGCCGAGCGCGAGCGTCGCCGAAGCATCTACGTACCACAGAAGTTCAGCTTTTTCGAACGCAGTCGGGATGCTGGCTTCGTCGAAACTCCGGAGGTCTGGACCGGCTTGCACATTCAACTTGAGCCAGTCGGTGGGTGTTCCTTCCACGCCGGCAAGGATGCGGTGGTAGTGGCTGCTGTAGGGGCTGGCTACACCAAGTCGGTCGCCTTGGTGTTGTTGACCGTAACGATAGCCGAGCACCATCCATGTCTTGCTAAGGACTTCGGCGCCGACATCGAGGCCGCCGTTGACATCGGAACGGTCAATGTAGTTCTCGTAACTTTTGTTGCTGCTCTGGAGGGTTCTGAAATCATGAGCGTAGGACGTGATGACGGGCCGGATGAGCCAGGATCCGGCGGTCTTGGTGATCTTCGCGCTGTTGCGAAAGATGGTCGCGTCGCGTCGGTCTCGCAGCGGAACGCCGCCAATGGCGGGAATGTCGCCGCCCTGCTCGGTAAGGAATGTCACGCCTTGACCGTCCCCGTCAATGCCGACGATCGAATTGTTCACCTCCCACGCGGTCTGGCCAACCTTGCCGCCGATGTTGAAAGCTCCGCGATGGGCGATGTTGTTCTCAGATGAGGCGGAGTGGTAGTAGCTGAATTCGGGAGCGTATGAGAGGGTGGCTTTAAGGGTCGCGGCCTTCTTATATTCGAGCGCGAGAGAAGGCGTGAAGGAAGAGACCATCGAACTCTTATCGGCGAGGTCGCTCTTCCCCTGAAGAAGGACGTTATCGTCGTATGTCTCTTTCACCGAAAGGCTGGAGGAGAGAACCCATGGAGAATCCGCCGCAGCATAGTGTGAAATGGAGCTCACGAATGTAAATACAGCCAACCCTACAACGGACTTAACGCGCAATGTCATACTCACCACACCTTCTGTTAATGCCGACCAGCAGATAAAACCGCCCTTCCGGCGGCAAGCTTCCGGCGCCAAGCGTTCCGGAAGTTCGCCCACAAACTATCGCCGTTGCGGACACGTCTGTCAATTGCTAACAAGTCAACCTGACTGATCCTGTCTTCATCCTTGCTATGCAATTCGCGCCATGGCAATCTCTCGCTTCAAGTATCTACATGGTCGTCCATGCGCGCAGTGCGTCGGGCGTCGACGATGCGGGTACGAGGAAGGCGAACACATTTCCACAACCGGGGAGGCAGAGGTGCTGGCCACGATCAATTCGGGCGCTGTGTATGGCGTGGACGCCTATCCCGTGGAGATTGAGGTCAATGCCGGTCGTGGCGAACCTCAGACCGTGATAGTCGGGTTGCCTGACGCGGCGGTGAAGGAGAGCAAGGACCGGGTTCATACCGCCGTCCTCAACTCCGGATTCAAGACGCACATCGGCCGCACGACGATCAATCTAGCCCCTGCCGATGTAAGGAAGGAAGGGCCCAGCTTTGACCTGCCGATTGCGGTGGGTTTGCTGGCGGCTAAGGGGGAAATTCGCCCCGATCTACTTAGCCAGTTCTCGTTGATAGGAGAACTGGCATTGAGTGGCGAGGTTCGCAGGGTGAAGGGCATTCTGCCGATAGCGATGTGCGCGAAAGATGAGGGGCGGCGGGGTATTCTTGTGCCGGCCGGCAACGCCGAGGAGGCTGCGGTTGTTGAGGGACTGGAGGTCTATCCGGTTCGGACACTTCGCCAGGCCGTGGATTTTCTGAACGGGATCCTTCCGCAGACACCTTGCGAGGTGGACATCGCCGCGGAGTTTGATGCGGTGAGCGAACATGATGACGACTACGCCGACGTCAAGGGGCAGGAGCAGGCCCGGCGGGCGGTCGAGGTTGCTGTGGCAGGCGGCCACAACATCCTGATGATTGGGCCTCCAGGGACTGGCAAGACCATGCTCGCCAAGCGGATACCCTCGATTCTGCCGGCGCTTTCGCTGGCGGAGGCTTTGGAGGCAACCAAGATACACAGTATCGCTGGAACACTCGATGCCCACCGGGCGTTGCTCACCAGGAGGCCATTCCGATCGCCGCACCACACGATTTCCGACGCAGGACTGCTTGGTGGCGGCGCACATCCGGTGCCGGGCGAGGTAAGCCTGGCCCATCACGGTGTGCTCTTTCTCGACGAACTTCCTGAGTTTCATAGAAATGTGCTGGAAGTGTTGCGGCAGCCGCTGGAAGACGGAGTGGTCACGATTGCACGTGCCGCCGCTAGCGTGACTTTTCCCTGCCGATTCATGCTCGTCGCCGCCATGAATCCCTGTCCGTGCGGATTCTATGGCGATCCCAAACGCGAGTGCCGGTGTTCCCAGCGGCAGATTATGGTCTATCGCAACAAGATATCGGGACCGCTGTTGGACCGTATTGATATCCATGTGGAAGTTCCTGCAATGCGTTACCAGGAACTGACCGCCCTCGCCAAAGGTGAAACCTCGGCCATAATGCGGGAACGCATCACCAAGGCAAGAGGCATACAGTTGGCGCGCTTCAAGGGGTTGCGCAAGGTGCACTGCAACGCGGTGATGAATCCCAAGGCGCTGCAGCGGTTCTGTACGCTGGATGCCGATACGCAGAGTCTGCTCAAGACGGCGATCGGCGAACTCAACCTGAGCGCTCGGGCGTACGACCGCATCCTGCGTGTTGCCCGAACCATCGCGGACATGGCGCACATGGAAAGCATTCGTCCGGAACATGTTACGGAGGCCATCCAGTACCGTACACTGGACCGCCAACTCTGGGTATAAAACAGCGGTTGTAATTGTGGCGACGGCGAGAGGCGAGAGAGGAGTAGGCAATGCGAATCATGATGGCAGTGGTGATGGCGGCGACAGTGGTCGGTACTGCTGGGGCTGGACCGTTGAAGAACGCGGACGTGGCTGGCGACGCGAAGTGGGTCGTCCACATTGACATGGAACGACTGCGCCAAAGCGATATGGGCCGTTACCTGTTGGGCAAGCTCACAACGGAGGACGCCAACAATAAGTTTGCGGCTTTTATGGCGGTTTTCAATTTTGATCCGCGTAAGGACCTTTCCGGGATCACTGCCTATGGCGCATCCAATCTCCCGGATCAGGCGGCGGCTATTTTTGCGGGGACATTCGATACCCAGCGTCTGGTAACACTGCTAAAGGCGCTGGACACATACAAGCAGGAGGCATATGGGACGTGGGTTATCCACAGTTGGGTCGACGATAGCAAGGGAACCTCCGCAAGGCAGTACGGATGCATGTACCCCTCCGGGCGGGTTGTCATTGGGCGTGGACTGCCGGCTATCAAGAAGGCGCTGGACGTATTGGATGGCAAGCGGGCCTCGGTGATGCCGGGTTCGGCGCTAAAGGTGCAGGGAGCGGGTGATGCTATGGTTTTTGCGGCGGCTGTGCCCTCAGAAGATGTGATGCAGACCGATATGGCTGATTTTCTCAATCTGGCGCAGTACGTTCAGTTTTCGGTCCAGGAAGCGGGAGCAAAGCTCAGGGGTGAACTGGCGTTGACTGCGCAGGATGCCTCCGTTGCGACGAACCTGTGCGCGGTTGCGCAGGGGTTCATTGCAGTGGCACAGATGACCAAGGCCCAGAATCCGGACCTTGCCAGACTCGTGCAAGGGATGACGGTGAGTCTGGATGGGGCGACCGTCTGCGCCACGATGACACTGACGGTAGAGCAGATGGCCGGAATGATTGAGGCGCAGATAGTCAAAGCCAAGGCCGCGACGAATGCGCTGCCCGGTTCCGCTACTCCTTGAGCACCATGTCAATGCACAGGACGGACGCCATGATCAACTGGCGGATCGGATTGTCAGGCGGGACCTTGTCCGAGATCTCAATCACATAGTTGTCGGCGCTGGTGAAGAGTTCGCGACCGAGTCCCGCCCATTTTTTCGTGACGTGTGCGAATTCGACGTTGTCCTTCACGAACCGGAAATCCCAGCCGCTCCACTTGCCCTTGAGGGAGCAAACTGTCTGGCCGTTGGCGTCGTGGACGTCAAACGCGCCGCCGAAGGAGAACATTTTCTGCTTGAACCCTCCTATTGGGCGATCGTTCTCGTCCAGAACCGTGACCTTTGAAAGAAAGAACGAGACGCCTCGCGTGACGCGAACCACCTGCTGACCTTCCGGCGTGCGGACTTGAATGTCAAAGGGCGTGGACCGTCTGTAATCGGAGAAGCGGAAGAGTTTTGTGAAAAAGCCCAGACGGTCCTCACGGCACTCCAGCATTATGGCGCCGGTCTCGGGGTTAAGGATGTCAAAGTTGTTGGCGGCCTTGAAGAAACCTACGTGCTCTTTGACTAGAAACAGGTTTCGGTTCAGGATCTCGTGCATATCGCGCCTCCTTTTGCCTTAACGCGGGCCGATCCTAGCCTAACATCGGTGAGGCGTCCACCGGAAACTGCGGAAGATCACAACCCGACTTCACTCAGGGGGCAGCGCTTGTCGCTGCCTGTGTGCAGACGCAAGATCAGCCCCACCGCATACACCTGCGGCACTGCGGGGACACGGAAGATCGGCAGCGTTGAAAGCCGGAAGATTGTGAATGCCTTGGAAAGCCTTTTGGTCGGGGTCTAGCTCAATCCGAAGGCGGTGGTTGCCCTGACCAGAAAGTCCTGCTCCTGCGGTTTGATTGGGCCGTCGGCGTTGGCCAGGTCAGTCAGCAGGTTCACGGTTTGCCGCAGTACGGTGACATTGCCGGCATGGATGGCGCAATAGGCCTTGGCGTGAGCATCAAACGGTGTGGGACTGTTGTAGGCGCTGCGGAGCATTTCGAACAAACGCCCGCGGGCTGCCTGGTCCAATGAACGGCGCTCGGAGAGGTACAGATCCACGACGGCTGTTTCCTCCGGACGGAGCGGGCCGTCGCACAGGGCGAGTTTGCCCATCATCGAGAATAAGTGAAAGAGGCTGTCCAACTCCGGGTTGGCTGCCGCCCGGGGCTCGACCATGTCGCTGTTGGGCGGAAGATCGCCCTTTGCAGGTTCATCCGCCGGTCTATGAATCTTCGGCGCGGTGCCTTCCACTTGCTTCTTGGACCAGTCAATAATCTTCGACAGCAACCAGTAGCCAACCACGAAACACACGAGGACGAACACCATGAACCACCAGGGGATGGATGTCATTATGCAGAACTCCTTTGCGCGGGCGCTATCGTTGACAGTGGCACTCCGGAACAGTCCGGACAATCGCCGGCCGACAGTGTAAACAGTCCATGGCAGCGGGGGCAATAAGAGTGGGAATCCGAGCATCCTGGCGGAGGCGCGAGTATCGCATCCAATGTCATGCCGCGTGCGCTGAGAAACGGCGTCAACCAGAGTATCTGACGTTCCCTGAACCACGCGTCGGTTGCGCGCGTCAGCGGATCGTCAGGCAACGGATGAATGGGGTGTCTCATGTCGCGTATCAGACCTGCTGCAAAGGCCTCAAACTCGGCTCGTTTCGCGAGAAGCGCGGCAGCGGCAACAGGGTGTGTCGGTTCGGCGATGTGTCTTGAAACGGCATCGACGGCGCGGATGGCCATCGGCGGGCATGGGGCCATCTTGAGCGTGTGATCGAACCGGTCTGCAACGTGTCCCGGGAGGAACCGGCGGTGGGCCCGACGGTATAGCAGGACGACCGGCACGTGGAGCAGGATGACACCGCCAATGAGCGGAAGGAGGAGCATGAGAGAGCCGAGAATGGTTATCAGCGCGGGGCTGACTACGAAAAGGTATACCCAGAGGCCCGCGCAGAGGATACGAAGTGCGCGAGTGCCGCGTCGGAAATCTGCGAGGCGCTGATCCAGTCCGGTCGGGTCAAGCGTGGCGGACCATGCCTTCTGCAGCGCCGCTTCGCGATCGCCGGCCTGAAGCGTACACAACAAGCGGATCAGTTCGGCGAAACGGGCTGCCGCCGGCTCGCTCTCGCACTCGGCGAATACATTTCCGTTGATGCACAAGTCCCGCCCGGAGACGGCAACATCGCTGATGTCATCAAACCGGAAACGGAGCCCGGTCTGTGGCGGTCGCCCCAGCGGCGACAGAGTCTGAGCGGAGTAGGCGGCTACGGCGTCCGGCGAGAACGACAGCGGCCAAGGGCGCGACAGTAAGACCGTGCCGAATGGCGGGAGTGGATTAAGCCACATTAGCGCGCCCCTGGCGCTACCCAGTGCTCCGTCGGCCGACCTTACGTGGTAGCGCCGGAAGAATGCTTGCAGCATGATGGCATGGCGGTGAACGAATACCATGCAGTCGCTCAGGTAGAGCAGGATCAGGACCAGCAGCAACTTGCCAGCATCCGACATGGCTACTCAGATTTCTTGCGGCTGAATAGCTTCTTAATCCAGATGCCTGCAGCGGCAGCGGCGATGATCAGGGGCTTGAGCAGTTTCTGAAGCAGGCCGGTCTTGACGGCCACAGCGGCGGCGCCGCCGGCCACCAGGGCGGCCAACCCGTACTTGGCGATCTTGTCGCCCTGCCGGAACTCACTGTACTTCTGCCCGGACTTGAACTGAAACTCCGCGATGCGGCTGTTAAAGTCGGGCAGTACTTCCGGCAGTTTGTCCGGGGCTACCACCAGGGTGGCCTTCATGACACCCTTGCGGCCGAGCAGCCGTGTGTTGTGGTTGAGGATCATTTCGTTGTTGTCGTCCTTTGCACGGATCGACCACTCCAAGTTGTGCGTCTGCTCGTTGTAGTGCGGTTCCTTCTCCCATCCGATGATGGTGATACCAGGGTGACCGTTACCGCGGCGGATCTTGTTGCTCTCTTCCGTGGACGCCTGGATGTTTTTCAGCATGCTTTCCGCCTGGAGGTCCTTCTTCTCGTCGTCCTTGATGTATCCGACCTCGTCGAACTCGAAAACGATAAACCAGGCAATGTTCGTAGGTGCAAGGAATCCGACCTCGTTGCCGGATACGATGTTGCCCATGGCAACCATAAGTGCGCGCGTGTCCTTGCCGTTGGCCAGAATGTAGCCGTCCGGAACATTGATCTCAGCCCATCCCTCCAGGCTGCCGGTCGCCGGGCCCTTGGTCCAGTTGATCTTGTGTTGCTTACCCCCCTTTTCATCATCCTCGGCAAGGGAAGCGGATGGAGATGACAGGGAGAACGTTAGCAGGACGAGCATGGCAACGATTCCATTGCGGTACAGTGTCATAGAATACCCCGTTTCGTTTCTTTCTGAGCGCTGCTGGCAGGATAGGCGAAGACAGTGTTGCCGACAAGTCGAACTTCTTCGCCTCTCGTGTCAAGGGACCAGTTCGCGGAGTCGCTGAATTCCAGGGTCGCCGGTCAGGATACGGCCCTCATGGTTCTTTCCTGCGGGGTCTTCCTCCGCCAGAAGCACGAGTTCGAACGCGCCTTCTGACGAGTCCAGGAATTCGTGAACGATGTCATCGGCCTGCAAGATCATCCTGCCGAACTGAGGCGTCAGTTTAAAGCGAACCGGGCCGCAGCCGTTCAATGTCCGGTAGACCAGCTCGGTGCAGCAAAGCTCGGAGGCGTCACTGAAGTCGAACTTGAAGTCGTATTCGTCGCCGAGATACGAGTATACACGGTTGATGAAGTCCAGACGCTCGGCCGGCTTGAGAACCGGTCGCAAGACAACCACACGCAGAGCATTGTCCAGCAGGTAGTGGCCTATCGTGTTGAACACCACGCCTTCGGATACGGCCTCGATGAGATCTGCCTTGTTGCCGTGGACTGGACTGACCTCCGTGGCGCGGCGGTACTTCTCGCGCCGGTGTTCGGGCAGGCCGGATGGTGTGAGGACGGTCAGCCCTACCGCGTTGCGCTTGTTGACCGGGCCGATGTAGGCGACCCCATGTTTGAATGTGCCCGGAAGAAAGAGGTTCGACATGTATCCGCTGCTGGCGGTCAGGGCAATGTCGCCGGGCTGCATCAGTGTCTCGACCTGCTTCACCTGTTCGCTGGAGAACTTCACGCTGTAGGCTATGGGACTCCGGATGCGGCCGACGCTGGTCAATGTGAAGGATATGGCGGCCATCATGGCGTCCTTGGATGTTTCCTTTGCCTGGCGGGTGATTTCGCCAAGTGCCGAGTGGCGTATCCGGTTCTCCACACCTGGCAGGAGGAGCGACTTCTTGCTGAGGATCCGCTGGACCTGCACGTCATAGTACTCGGCAAGGTTCGTGTTCTGTTCGCACAGTTCGCGGCAGGTCTGGTTCTTCCTGCAAAGTGCAGTGAGGGCGGACTTGGGGTCCGTCAGGGCTTCGGCATGCAACAGTGAGGCGGCGCGGACGGCCCGGATATTGTCGATGGAAGTCACCGAAAGAAATATCTTGTTGTATGTTCCTGGTGGGATGTCCGATCTGGTGTATCCTTCGTTGAGCTTTGCGATAACGACTTCCTCTTCCATGAATGTTCCTATCAGACGGGCATCGTGGTAGGCCACTCGCAAAAATGCGTTGAACCCGATTGTCTGTCCCATTGCACGTGATTCGCCGAAGCGGAAGACGACGCTCTTCCGGCCATACCTCTCGCTGATATCCAGCAGTGTCTCCCGTAGCATGAGGTAGCGGAAAAGGGCCAGTTCGATTCGATCATGGTCTTCGCTGGTGAAATACTCCTTGCCCTTGCGGTTGATGGATCGCTGCATGACGCTGAGTTCCTCGGCCAGCAAGTCGAGTTCATGGCCGATGCGGCGCAAGCGCAGCTCATCCACAAACAGTGAATGGGACTCGTCAGGAAGAGGATCCGCCGCCTTGGCGCCTGGAAGCACGCGGGATTCATCCCGTACATTCGCAAAGCGGTAGCCGGACGTGGTGCATCCTGGCGCGATTGCCAGCAGGACGAAAAGCAGAAAGACAGTGAGCCGCGGACGCAGGATATGTGACAGTTTCATAGTGTCGGCATGATCATCCTAATTCCGGATGCGCGTCAAGGACTATGAGCAGGAATTCCCATCATGGTGCACCCCGCGACCTTTCAGGCATGTTCTGCGACTTGGCGCGAAGATCGGATCAAACCAGATCGGAATCGGGTGCAGCATCACACTGGCGTGAAGTTCAAGGTGCCCGGCCATCGTCCAATTGCGGCGGGCAACCGGCAGCCGGCGCAGCCGGTCCGGCGGTCAAGGCAGAAGTCCTGGGCAATCTGGATCAAGCCCTGCTGGCGCAGTCCGGTCCGATAGAGCGACGGCGAGTGATCGCGTCCGAAGAGCGCGTGGGCCGTCTCGCGGATTACGGCGTTGTTGGCCTCGATTGCCAGCGCGGCGAATAGCGGCTCGACGGACTTTCCGCAGGCGGCCAGGAACGGAAGGACGACGTTGGCGGCAATCGCCGCTTCGCGCTCGGCCCCGATCAAGGCGATGGCCTGAGGCCGACGGCGACTCGCAAGGCCCTGGCGGTGAAGAACAAACTCCATGGCCACCGAGGCTTCCATAATGTCGTGGAGCGCATCGCGCCAGACGATGGGATTTCTGGTGTCGATCGAAAGGATCTGGTCGGTCAGTGACAACTGTCGAACAAAGAGATCGGCGGCGCCGGCCAGCCGGCGAGTCGGGTGGTTTAGCGGGCGGCACCCGGAAAGCCGCCACAGGTTTCGCGGCAGCATTCTCTTTTCGAAGCGCGATTCGCGCTTCCACCACGCCGTCCACATCCGCCGAATGAAGCCGACAGACTCATCCTCACGATCCGGAGTGCACTGTCGTGGTATCAAGCCGGCAACACCGAGGAGGATGGCGTACGCTGTGAGGACGTCACCCTCGGATATGTCCCTGAGTTCCTGGACTGGGATGGCATGCGCCAGATGACGGAATGCCGACCGGTTGTTCTTAAACCCGAGAGCTACCATCCACTCCTCGTACAGGGCCTGATCGGGGCCGACTTCGCTGATTGCAGTCGCCATCCGAGCGGCCTTTGCTCGAAGCCGTTCTTGTCCGGCGGCATCGAGGAGGGCCATTCTGGCGCCGCCGGGCATGGCGGCAAGCGCCTCGGCGCATGGCGGGCGTTCTGCCGTCAGAGTCGCGTAAGGGAATGCGTCAACGTCGATCGACTCGAAGGAGAATCCTGGCATGGCGGCGAGTGCGCCGCGCAGGGCAATGTGCGTGGCTCCCGGCGGGAGAACGCCGTCGGGGAGGCGGCCGGACCAGTAGGTTAGGTGGCAGACCACTTTCGCATACGCGGGATCGCTTGAATGGCCGTGGTGCTGCCAATCCGCGGGACGAAGGTGGACCTCCACGTCGCCGACCACGCGCCGGGCCTTGTGGCCTATGGCGAGGATGGCGTCAAGGAAATCAGGGCCGGCTTCGAGATTCCAGCGTCCGGGGTCTTCGACCCGCACCGGCTCGCCTTCGAGGGTGTGCAGTGCCTGAGGGCGAAGCGAGGGATCTGCCCAGACACATCGCAGATGCCGCTCCGAAGGGGGGTCGTTCCTATCCCGTATGCCGGATTCATGGGCCACAAGTGAAGGAACGGCTGTGAGGTTCGCATAGCGGTGCGCCATGCGAAAACTGGAAGATCCCGTCAAATAATCGATTTCCATCGTGTGAGCCGCTGTTATCCGTTCCTGAATGGGAAAACGATTGCGTTAACCCGTCCTTGACTCGGGCTGGCGGGACGGGATAATAGCAATGTTTTTCGTGAAGTCAAACGCTGGGGTTGTCTGGCATGATCCGGGTGGAACATCTGACCAAGTGTTTCGGAGACGTCGTAGCGGTTGACGACATTTCGTTCCACGTCCGGAGAGGCGAAGTCGTCGGGTTTCTCGGGCCGAACGGTGCTGGCAAGACCACGACGATGCGCATTCTTTCGTGTTTCCTATCCGCGACGGGCGGCAAGGTCATCATTGGCGACCGGGACGCGTTTCGCGACTCGTTGGACGTGCGCCGCCTGATAGGCTATCTCCCTGAGAGTGTGCCGCTTTATGTGGATATGAGGGTGGGAGAGTACCTGACTTATCGCGCCCGCCTGAAAGGTCTTCATGGGGGGAGATTGCGGGCACGCGTGGACGATGTGGTCGTGCAGTGCGATTTGAAGGATGTGTACCGGTCCGTTATTGGAACATTGTCCAAGGGGTTCCGTCAGCGTGTGGGGTTGGCCGATAGTCTGGTGCATGAACCGGCTGTCCTGATTCTTGACGAACCGACACTTGGGCTCGATCCCAACCAGATCCGGCATGTCAGGCAGTTGATCAAGGGGCTGGCGCGGCGATATACCGTTCTGCTTTCGAGTCACATTCTTCATGAGATCGAGAGCGTCTGTGAGCGCGTCCTGATCATGAACCATGGCCGGATCGTGACATCCGACACAACGGAGAGCCTTATGGCGGTCATCAAGGGGCACTCGGTCGTGACGGTTGAACTGCACGGGCCTGCCGAGGAAATGGAGAAGCGTCTCCAGACTCTGACGTCCGTGGCCCGGGTTACCACCGAGACTCTTGAGCGGGGATGGTCGCGTTTTCGTATCGAGTGCCGGAAGGGGAGGGATGTCAGGATCGATTTGTTTCATATGGCCAGCCTGAACGGCTGGATTTTGCGTGAGCTTCGCGAGGAGCGCCGCAATCTCGAGGATGTGTTTGTCTCGGTCACCATGGGTTTGGGGCAGGAGCCTGACGGTGGTGGCAGCGGCGATCCTGGCGGGATAGTTATTGAGGAGGGTGAAACGCCGTGAGAGCGGGATTTGTCGTGTGGCGGCGGGAGTTGGGGAGTTGTTTCCTCTCACCCGTAGCGTATGTAATTATGGTGCTCTTTCTGGCGCTCAGCGGATGGGTGTTTCTCCAGCTGGCAGAGGGATACTCGGGGACTTCGGAGTCCCTGCCGGGACTTCTTTTCCGCGTGGTTGTGTTCCTATGGCTTCCGGTACTGAGCACAGTAATAACTATGCGGCTTTTTGCCGAAGAAAGACAAGTGGGTACCATCGAGGCGTTGATGACCGCGCCGGTTAGCGAGGCGGAGGTTGTCCTGGGCAAGTATGCCGGCGCGCTCACGTTCGCGCTGGCGGTATCCTTGCCGGCGCTCAGCAGCCTGTTCATCCTTGCCTACCTCAGCCCCGGCCTTTCGGTCAGGCAGTTGGACGGCGGGGCGATCGCTGGCGGTGTGCTGATTCTTGTTCTGATGGCGGCGGCCTGCACGGCAGTGGGGTTGCTTGCCTCACTGCTGACGCGCAACCAGATCGTGGCGGCGGTGACTTGTTTCGCGGCGATTCTGTTCCCGCTGGTTGTCGGTCAGATGCTGGCGTTAACGTCGCTGATGCCGGTCGGGCTTGCTGCGTACGTGTCGGCCGACGGCCACGTTCTGTCGTTTGCCCGGGGGTCCATAGATACCCGTCCGGTTGTCCTCTACCTTTCATTGACCGCCCTGCTGCTGTTTATATCGGTGCGGGTTTTGGAGTCGCGGCGATGGCGGTAGAACCAGAAGAAAGAAGCATGGTCCACGATCGTTCACAAGGGCGGCGGAGTATCTGGCGGCACCGTGGCTGGCGGGTTGCCACTGGGTTGAACGTGTGCCTTTCGGTGGCTCTTGCGCTGCTGGCTTTCGGCATGGTCAACTACATCGGGTGGAAGTACTACGCTCGGTGGGACGTGGGGCGGTCGGATTACTACCAGCTTTCTAACAAGACGCTAAGCATGATTCGTCATCTGAGCGACGACGTGAAGGTCGTAGCGTTTGTTCAGAAGAGCTTCTGGATACACGACGAAATACAGACCTTGCTGCAGGAGTACGAGTATGCAGGGCGCCGACTTACCACGCCACGGCTCGAAGTCCGGTTCATTGATCCGGATCGGGAATTGGCGCTGGCGAGAGATATGGCGGCACGGTATGACGTCCATGGCGCCAATGTGGTGGTCTTCGAGTGTCAGGGCCGTCGCAAGGTGGTGGAGGCTCAGTCCATTGCCGACACGGAATACACTCTCAAGGCGTCGGGCGGGTTGGAGAAGCGCATGGTAGGCTTCCGCGCCGAGGAGGCGTTCTCTTCCGCCATTCTTTGTGTCAGCCAGTCAGCCAGTCCGATTGTCTACTTTCTTCGGGGCCATGGGGAGCGTGACGTGCAGGATTTTACCGATCAGTTCGGGTATTCTGGAGTCGGTCGTGCGCTCCGGAGAGACAATATGGAAGTGCGGGCATTGCTTCTTGCCGAGCATGGCGGCGTCCCTGCCGACTGTTCGGTGCTGGTTATCGCTGGTCCTGAACAGAAATTGCCTGCGGCGGAAGTCGAGCTGATTGCCGGCTATCTGAGCCGCAACGGGCGACTTATGGTGCTTCTGGATCCGGGAGTCCGGACGGGAATCGAGCCGCTTCTGGAGGAGTGGGGGGTCAAGTTATCCACGGACGTTGTAGTTGGTCTGACCCTTACCGGGCGGGAACTTGTGGTATCCGACTATGGTGAGCACCCGATTACGAAGGGCCTGATGCGTACAGCAACCCTGTTCTACAGTCCGCGCTCGGTTGAACAGCGGGATCCCGGGTCTGACCGTGAGGGCGCCGTTGACCGACCGCGAGTGACGCCGTTGGCGATGAACACCGCCGAGGGATGGGCCGAGGCCGATTTGAAGCAGCATCCGCCGAAGTTTGACGCGGCGGTGGACCGTCGCGGCCCCGTTTCCGTTGCCGTTGCCGTGGAGAAAGGGCCTTCTTCAGCGATCCGGACAGGACTGAAGCCGGCGCGGCTTGTTGTGATCGGTGATTCCTTCTTCGTTGCCAACGGTGCACTCTCCAAGGGCGCCGGTGGGAACAAGGATCTCTTCCTGAGCTCTATGAACTGGTTGATTGAGAGGGAGACGCTTCTGGCCATCGGGCCGAAGAAGCCCGGCGTCTGGAGCTTGAATATGGATCGCAGGGTGAGTCGGACCGCGTACCTTGTTATTGTGGGAGCGGTTCCTGGAGTTATGGCGCTCCTGGGGTTGATGGTATGGGCGAGGAGGCGGAAGTGACGTCGCTGACGACCTTCCGTCTTCTGGTCCTGGTTGCCCTGCTGGCCGGCATCATCTGGGTTCTAGACCGGCACTGGCTGGCAGTGGAGGAGCCACGTCGCGAGGAGTCCAAGTTGTTTCCTCCGTATGCCAATGATGTGGAATCTATCGTTTTGACGCGCGGTCAGACGGAGATGGTTCTCACGCGCCCGAAAGGCATCTGGGTCTTGGAGCGGCCGATTCAAGCGCAGGTAAACCCCGAGAAGATCGAGCGCATCCTCAGCGTGATGGAATCCCTGCCCGTCCGCGAGCGTATCACGGCGGAGCAGCGTCGGTTGCGGGATCTTGAGCTGGCCGACTATGGTCTCGCGGATACCGCCATTCGCCTTACGATTTCCGCAGGCCAGCGGCGGGACGACATCCGCGTTGGAAACGTTTCTGCGCTCAGCGATATGGTTTATGTGCGGGTGGGTGACAGCATGGACGTCATTGCCACCTCGCGTGAGATGGTCTTGGCCCTGCCATCCGGTGTGGATGAGATGAGGGATCGCGCGTTGCTGCGGGGTGATGCATACCGGACCGTGCGACTTGAGATCACACGGCCAGATGGATTCATTCAACTGGCCCGGGCCGCAGGCGGCTGGATCATTCAGCAACCTGTCAGCTTCCGGGCCGACGCTGCGCAGGTGAACCGGATGCTGGACGTCCTCTTCTCGACTCCGGTGTCGGAGTTTGTGTGGGACCCTGCAGCCGGACCAGCGGTCGACAAGGGTCGTGCGCGAGAACGCGTCGAGGCCTTCGGACTTTCTCCGGATGACGCTGCCCTGCGCATTCGTGTATGGGTGGCCGGCGACGAGGTTGGGCAGGAAGTGGTGTTCGGCAAGCCGCTGACCGACGGACGGAATCTGGTCTATGCAAAGCTTCGGGACAGCGAGTCTGTGGTGGCCGTCGGCGCGCAGGTACAGGCGGCCTTTCGCGTCGGCGTCGGCGATCTGAGGGACCGGAGGATTTTCGCGTTGTCGGCCGCGGATTCACGCTATTTCGTGTGCCGTCAGGGCGATCGGCGCGTCGTGTTGCGTAGACAGAACGGGGCCGGGTGGATGATCGTAGAGCCGATCCAGTGGCGGGCCGACGAACCGACAGTGTCGGCGATTGTCGATTCGGTTGCGGGGATGGCGGCGTTGTCCTTTGAGGACGGTGTGCCCCGTGGCCTGAAGGAGCTTGGGATGGACCCGCCTTGGTGCATGGTGCACTTGGGAACAGTGGCGCCACCCGATGTTGTGCAGGTTCCGCCGTCGGCTCGGGAACCAGAGGGCGATGGTCGCAAGCGAAACAAGGACTTGGATCGGATATGGTTGTCCAACGTCATTCAGACCAATGGAACGGTCTTGGCGCGCTATGACGGGACTGAAACCTACTTCTGGGTTTCTGCCGAATCCATCTCCCGTCTGGCTCCGACGCCAGCGGAGCCGCTGGTTTACCGTGACCGACTGATGATGGCGATCCCTCCGGAGTCGGTGTCGAGTCTTTCGTTGCGGCGCGAGAAAGGAGAGCAGCGTGTAGCGCTGCTCTCCACTGGAAATGTCTGGGTCGCCGAGTCGCCAGCGACTGGAATACCGGATCAGGCGGCAATTCGGGATATCCTTTGTCTGCTGGCGAACCTGCGCGCTTTGCGCATTGAGTACCACGGTGCGGAAAACCTCGAGGCGTACGGGCTGGACAAGGATGCCACCGTGCTGGTCGTATCGCTCTCTGGAGGCGAGGGCATTCAGAAATCACTCTACATGGGTTTTCGGTCGCGCACCGACGGGGTGTATGCCATGGTGCAGGGGCAGGACTTGGTGTTCGTCCTGGACAAGGGGCAAGTTGAACGGCTGAACGCAGATCTGGTCAGGCCGCCGCGGCCGGCTAACGAGCCACGGTAGCGGTCCGGCAAGGCGTGCTGGAATGAAGAAGACACACCCCATTCTTTCGATGATGGCGTTCCTGCTGCGAACGCTTGGGCTTGCCGTTATTATTGCCCTCCTGTTTGTTCTGTGGGTTGTCTTAGTTGGCTTTCCAGACCGCCTTGTACATGCGATGTTAGGCAGGTTGGATGCGGGGTCCTATGCCATCGAGACCGACAGCGTGCGTCTCAACGGGTGGGATCAGCTCGTCTGCAGGCGCGTTCGCATCTATCGCAAGCGTGTGGTCGGCCCTCCAGCTGTCGAGGCGCAAGAGGTCAGGCTGCAAATTGACCTTGAGGCTCTGCTGCACAAGCAGTTTTGTGTGCAACGCGTCGAGGTGTTTGGGGGGGTGGTCCTTCCGGAGCAGGCGTTTTCCGTTGGTTCGGGGCGTGGAGTGGTGTCGGGCGGGGACGGCGGAAACGGGGAGTTTCGTCTTGATCTCTCGGGTTGCGAGGTCTACGGGATAAGAATCGAGTCCATGTCGTGTCACGTCATGGCAACGCGTGGCAAGATCCGGTTGGACGGGATTGACGCGGGGCTGGCGCAGGGCGACTGGCGTGGACCGGCCAAAGGCTGGTTCGTCTACGACCTTCACACGGGCGATTGGAAGTCGCGGGTCGAGACGGCATTCAATCCCCTGTTGATGAGCCCGTTTTATAAACACATGGGCTTGGAGGAACTCTCGCCGATTCTGCAGCGTTTCGAATATGCCGGTGCGCCGCCGCGTGTGGAGTTGGACTTGGGGTGTCCTCGCGGGAAGGGGTTTGCACTGAACATGGATGGCCGCGTTTCGATACAGGACGGAACGTATCGCGGGGTTCCGTTCATGCGCGCAGACGCCGGTCTGCGTGTCATGTACTCCGAGACCAACCGGCTCGTAGAAGTGGCGCCGCTCAGGGTCTTCCGCCAGGACGGCGTGGTGGAAGGCAGCCTGTCCCTTGATTTGTCGGCAGGTTTGATCGGTTTTGGCGGAACATCAACGATTCACCCGCGAGCTGCGTTGCGGATGCTTCACATTCTCACCAACGAGTTTTTCCGGACCCTTGTCTTTGATGGGCCGGTACGCGTAACAGGGACGGGTGTGGTGGACTATGTGGAGCGGGGGCGAACCGACTGCCGGTTGAATGTGGACGCGCGCGGGGTCGCGTGGAGGAACTTTGCCGTTGAGGATTGCGCCTTCAACCTGTGGGTGCAGGACCGGACCAACACGGCGTCCGACATTCGCGGGAAAGTTGTCGGGGGCGAGTTCGAAGGGTCGGCGAAGATCGTCTTATCGCCGAAGCCGGATGGCGATCCGTCGTATCATGTGCGCGGCACCGTCTCCAATGTGGATTTTGAAAAGCTGGTAGCGCGACTGAGTCCCTCTTCC
This sequence comes from uncultured Victivallales bacterium, assembly GCA_964635275.1. GTDB lineage: Bacteria > Verrucomicrobiota > Kiritimatiellia > UBA8416 > CAZWPN01 > CAZWPN01. Next base: position 39,155 of record CAZWPN010000003.1, read on the forward strand.
CGATTGGAGTCCCGTGGAAGGGTTTCCGCGGAGGTTGATTTGCAGGGGGATGTCGGTGTGGGTAAGGGGCAGACGGCAAAAGGCAGGGGCACTGTTCGCATTCGTGACGGACGCATATTCTCTCTGCCGGTGTTCGGTGGGCTGTCGGCCATGATGGCGCGCATCATTCCCGGTCTTGATTTTGTGCTGCGCCAGAATAATGCGCGCCTGGCATTCGTTGTTCGCGATGGGCAGATCCGGTCTGACCAGATTGAGGTTGAAGGTGATGTGCTCAGCCTGAGGGGGAATGGACAAATAGCGCTCGACGGGAATCTGGACTTCAACGTGCAGTTGACGCTGATGAAGGAGAACGACTGGGTCTCGCGGATCCTGCGAACCCTTACCTACCCCATCAGCAAGCTCTTCGAGTTCAAGTTGAAGGGTTCTGTAGATGAACCGCAATGGTACCCAATCAACTTCTCGTCAGATCTGCTGGAGCGCATCGGCGTCTTGGGCCGGAAGTCAAGAAACGGCGGCGAGCCATAGTGCGATTTCACATCCATACCTACGGCTGCCAGATGAATGAACGCGACAGCGATGCCATCGCAGCGCTTCTGGTACGGCATGGCTATGTCCGTGTAAACGGGGAATCCGAGGCGGATGTGGTGCTCGTCAACACCTGCAGCGTAAGGGGCAAGGCGGAGGATAAGGCGCTGGGTAAGTTGCGATTGATGGTTGCCGCACGGCGTTCCGAATCGGGGCCACTGCAATTGGTCGGCGCTGTCGGGTGCATGGTGCAGCGCCTTCAGAATGAACTTCTGACCCGCGTGCCCGGCCTTGACTTCGGTGTTGGTACGCATGCGATTCACCGCCTGCCCGATGTAATCGCCCGCGTCCTCACTGGCGAAGGGCCTGTTCTGGATGCCCCAGAGGCATCCGACGACCATCCGGTCGTCGCCGACCATGCGGAGGCGGGCCTTTCGGCATTTGTCACGATTCTGCTGGGTTGTGATCGCCATTGCGCTTATTGCATTGTCCCGCGGGTCCGCGGTCCCGCCTGGAGCCGACCGCCCAGTGACATCGTGGATGAGGTGAAGCGACTGGCTGAGGGTGGCACGCGCGAGGTAACGCTTTTGGGGCAGAGCGTCATGTCGTACGGAAGCGGGCAACAGGTGTGGGCGCCGGACTACCGCTCGTCCATGGGGTTCGTGGAACCGCTTCCGCGTCTTCTTGAGGCTGTCAGTGCAGTGCCTGGTATCCGGCGCGTGCGGTTTACGTCTGGGCATCCCAACGGCTGCACTCCCGAGCTGGCACGCGCCATGCGCGACCTTGGTCCGGTTTGCGAGCATCTGCACATGCCGCTGCAGTCGGGGTCGGACCGCATTTTGGGGCTCATGCGTCGTGGATATTCCGCTAACGAGTACCGGCGTTCGGTGGCATGCTTGCGGAAGGCGATGCCGGATGCCGGGCTCACAACGGATGTCATTGTGGGGTTTCCTACCGAAACCGCTGCCGATTTCGAGGATACGCGCCAGTTCATGGAAGAAATGGGTTTCGACAACGCATACATCTTTAAGTACTCTCCGCGCGAAGGCACGCCGGCGGCCGGATGGGACGACGATGTTTCCGATGAAGAGAAGGTGAGGCGGAACCAGGTGTTGCTGGCTGATCAGGATCGGCGCGGACTGGCGCGTAACACAGCTTGGATCGGGCGGGAGGTCGAAGTTCTGGTCGAGGGGGTGAGCCGGAGAAGGGCTGACCGATGGTCCGGGCGTACGCGGGACAACAAGATTGCGGTCTTTGAACCCGATCCGTCCGTGCGGGTCGGCGAGCATGTCCGGATTCTGGTTGAACGGGCTATGCCTCAAACGCTTCACGGGTGTGTGGTGTGTGGTCGAGGGGGAAATGTGGAGGGGGCGGAATGAGTCCAATTGCTGTCGCGGCTCTGGTTCTTGGTCTGTTGTGTGGCTTCGTTCCGGCGATGCTGCTCGTGGCGCCCGCGTGGACGACGGATGGATTGCGTCGTTTTCCGAGGAACCGGCTGGCGGCGTTAGTGCTTACGGCTGTGGACCTCCTGTGGGCCGGATGGATCGTCTACCATGCGGAACTGGGGACCTACAACGAGTACAAGCCGTTCATCTTTGTGCTTGTGCCTCTGGCGTATGTACTGGTCGTGTGGGCCATGCCGGAACTCCTGGCGGCGCGGTCGCTTGGCGGCCTGCTTCTACTTGTGCCAACTCCTATCCTAACTTCGATCCGGTGGGAGGCATCTTGGGTCAGGTTGGTTCTGGTCGTGTTCTGCTACATCATGGTTGTCAAAGGAATGATGCTGGTACTGAGCCCGTACCAGTTTCGACGTGCTGTTGAATGGATGCTGGCCAGTCGGGGCCGGACGCGAGTGGCCGCCGGTATAGGACTCGCGATAGCCGTAGTGGTTGTATGCCTGGGGCTTCTCGCCGGCACTAGCAACGTGTTGGCCAGTGAGGTTGGGGCAACTCTATCGGTAAACCCGACACGCTGCTAGGGCTCTGTCGAGAGTTGTTTAGCCAGTTCCCGATCGGCCGTCCCGCCATACCGCAGAGAAGTCCGATAATGTTCGCGTGCGCCGGCGATGTCTGGGGCATCCATTCGCAGCAGAATCTGGGCGAGATTGAAATGCGCCTGGTGTAGCTGGGGTTTGTTGCCAATTGCCAGTCGCAATTCGGTTGCAGCCTCGTCAAGACGGCCCAGTCCGGTCAGTGCACTGGCCAAATAGAGATGTGCATAAGCGTCGGTCGGGTCCTCCTCCAGCAGAGTGCGCAGGAGCATTGCTCCATCCTCGAAGCGGCCGGAATGGCACTGGGCCAACCCAAGAAGCAAGCGTATAGTGTGGTCATCCGGGTCCATGCGAAGACCCTCCATGAGGATTTCGCGCGCCCCAGCGGATGAACCGGCATCCAGACGCTGTCGCGCCGTAGCCTTGATCAGGGCGAGTGAGGCAACGATATCGGGATCGGTACGGATTGGTGGCTTTGCCGGGGCGGCGGTGGAATGAGCCGGTTGGCGGCTGGGCACCGCAGGAGGCCGATTTTCCTGCCTCTGGACCATATTGACCGGCGGAGTCGCTGGAACGGAGGCAGGGTCGCCGCGGTTGGCCGCTCCGCCCAGCCCGGAATCTGCCGGTTTGCCGCCTGCGTTGGGATGTGGCGCGCCACGTTCGTCGCTGTCGAGGATGTCGCCCAATGCGTTCATCCGCTCCGTACAATGTTCGATGCGCTTACGGACAGCCTCGGGGTTCCAGCGGGGGTACTGCTCGCAGAGAATGGAATGCGCGTGATATGCCTCGCGATAAAGTTCACGGGCATCCTCGTAGTGACCCTCGCGGGTGGCTTGGTCTGCCAAGTTGACGATGCGAAGTGCGTCCTCGAACTGGACGTCGGCCGTGATTTCTTTCACCAGAGCGGGCGTGGCGCCGTGCAGGGGCGCTGCCGTCAGCAACGCCAAGACCCAGAGACCGGCCAAGCAAGCTTTCATGGCGGTATGGTTTTCCATGGGGCCGGAGTGTAGGCCCATTGCCTTCTGGTTGGCAATTCTCATTATTGTGCCCTCATGTGACTCAGAATCGCCAGGAAGATTGGGAAACGCCGCGACGCAGGCGTCGCAAAGACTCGGCGATGTCGAATACCAGTGAGCGTACAACAGGTGCACTCATGCAGGCTGCCACGAGCGCACCGTAACAGAGCAGGCCGATCGCAGGGGACCGTAGCTTATGCGCCGTCACGAAAGGACGCCAGAGAACGCTGAACTCCGGGACAAACCACATGAGGTGCTCGTAGGCGTAGTTGTTCTCGTTGCAGACCTCCAGGTTATCAAGGTAGAACACCGCTCCTCCCATGCCGACCCACACGGACAGCAAAAGGCAGGCAAGGACCGCGGCGCGCTGGCTGGCGGTTTCGCAGGTGCCCAATGCTATCGCGAGCGCAAGCGATGCAGGCACCGAGGCTATGAGCAGGAAACGCGGCCCCCAGGAAAAGCCTCCGTACCAGGCCCACCAACACCCATAGACCATGAGAAGCCCGGCAGCGTAGAACAGAGCCAGGGACATGAACTTTCGAACACAGTCAGGTACTGAACGATGGTTCCATAGGAATGGAATGAGAAGCAGGCCAGGGGCGAAAAACACCACTCCCTTGCCGAACGAGAACAGGAGTGACAATACCCCGAAAAAGAAGGGGAAACTGAAACCCTCCAGACCGGAGTAAGGCAGAAGAGTCCGGACACCGTGGTTGCCCTCGTAGTGGGTCGCTAGCGGGTGTCCGCGCCGCCACCAGTTCTCTGCTGCGACGAGCAGAACAACAGAGGCGACCACAAGAATGTGACGGAGCCGCTTGGAGTGCCATACACGGTTGGCCGCAACAACCGTGACGGCCACGAGATGTCCGGGAAGGTTGACGGCGCCTGCGCCGATTGCGATCCACCCGGCCATCCCGCCGCGAGTTGCCAGGGCCAGCAGTCCCAACGAAACCAGAACAGCGGTGAACAGGTCGGCATAGAAGTTCCGTGTCTGGGCCGGGAACATAGAGCCGGCAAGGAGCAGCAGAATGAAACGACGTATCACAGATGGATCCACTTTGCGTCGAAGGATCAACCAGAAGCCCAGGAGCCCCAACCCGAGGACGATCACGTTGAAACGCTCGCACCACCATTGGAAGCTCATGTCACCGTGCCCGATCAAGTGCAATGGCGCGGCGCACAGCGGCATGAGCAAGGAGTAGGGAGTAGTAGAGACGCGCCCCTTCTCAATGAAATCTGCTATGGCGCGGTAGCGGTCGACGGCGTCACAGCCGCTAATTTCATGTTTCACGTTGGTAAAAAGGAGAACCAGCCCGGCGACGATCAGAACCCGTTCAAACCACGCGCATACGAGGCCGAACAGGGATGATGCTTCCGTCCGGCATTGGCTATTCGCCTGGCATGAGTCATTCTCTTCTTGCATCGGACAACTCTGCTTCCGCGTCAGGATGCTATGTGTGGAACCCTCGTGTCATTGCCTTGAGCGAAGCATTTCGCGGGCATGGCGCAAAGTGACGCTGGTAAGATCCTTGCCCCCGAGCATCCGCGCGATTTCTTCCACACGTTCCTCTCCTGTCAAGCGGCGCATTTCGGTGAACGTTCGTCCGCTGCGAACGGTCTTGGATACCGCAAAATGGGTGGTGCCCTGCACCGCCACCTGCGGAAGGTGCGTTATACACAAGACCTGGCGCGACTGGGCCACTGTGGACAGCTTGGCGCCTACGGCGGTGGCCATCTCGCCGCCCACGTTGGCATCAATCTCATCGAAGACCAGCACTGGGATCCGGTCGTGCGAGGCCAGGATCGCTTTCGTGGCCAGCATGACCCGGGAAATTTCGCCGCTCGACGCGATCTGACGCAGTGGGCGCATGGGTTCGCCGGCGTTGGGAGCAAAGCCGAAGTCGATGCTGTCGGCGCCGGACGGACCAGGGGTGGTGTGGCTGATGGCCACCTGAAAAACGCCATGCGGAAATCCCAACGGCGCCAGCTCTCGCGTGATAGCCTTGCCCAGGGACCGGGCGGCGCCTGCGCGTTTGTCGCTCAGGCGGGAAGCCACGGCGTCTACCTCGCGAGAGGCTTTTGCCATGTCCCGGTCGATGGCGGTCAAGCGCTCGGCGCGCGTTGAGAGGTCCTGAATCCGCTTGTTAGCGCGATCACGTACGGCGAGGATGTCGGCCACTGTATGGCCATACTTTCTTTTCAAACGGTGCAGCACGGCCAGGCGATCCTCGATCCACTGCAGGCGTTCGGGATCGGCCTGGATGTGTTGGGTGCGGTCTGCAACCGCTGCCGCGAGTTCGCGAATCTGCACTATAATGGCCGACGCCTCCTTCTTCCACGCCGCCGCATCATCCATGTACTGGACAAGGCTCTCGATCCGCTGGTTGGCAACGACCATGCTGTTGAAGGCCGCAGACTCACCTTCCATCAGCGTCTGGCTGATGGCCTCCGCGGTCTGGAGAATCTCGTGCGCGTTCGCGATCGCAGCGTGTTCCTGCATCATCGAGTCTTCGTCGACACCGTCCAGCTGTGCGTCGTCGACTTCTTTCACCTGGAAGGCCAGAAGGTCCAACTGCGCCGCGGCGTCACCTTCGGCGGCGACCAACTCCTCGCGGCGACGACGGAGATCGGTCAGTTGACCGTATATGGACTCATACTGCGATAGATCGCCTTTCAGGTGTCCGAAGGCGTCGAGGATATCGAGTTGAAAATCCTGCCTCAGGAGCGACTGATGGTCGTGGGGGCCGTGCGTATCCACCAGGAGGTCTCCGATGCGCTTCAGGGCCTGTATCGTAGCTGCGCCGTCATTGATGAAGGCCTTTCCGGACCCGGCGGCTGACCACGAGCGGCGGATGATGAGGCGTCCATCTTCACATGCCGGCAGGCCGCAGGCTTCAAGGGCCTCCATAACGAGGGCTGTGTCCTTGAGGACAAACTCGGCCTCTACCTGGCATTGATCCTCGCCGGCACGTATCATACTGCGGTCCGCGCGCTCGCCCAGCACGAGATTGAGCGCGCCAAGGATGACCGACTTGCCGGTTCCGGTCTCTCCGGTGATAACATTGAGGCCGGTGGCAAATTCGACCCGCACGTCATCCACGACGGCAAGGTTCTTCACATGCAGCGACTGCAACATCGGCAGTAGACCTACTTGGAAGCTGTCGGAGCCAGCACCAGGCGAAACCCATAGTCGTTGTGCTGCTCCGATCCTACACCGCCGAGGCGGTAGTCGCAACGTTGAGTGACGGGAGAACTGACGAACCAGGAGGCTCCGCACCACGAACCGAACGACATGCCCGTCGAATCCCCGGATACCAGTTCCCATACGTTGCCGCCAACACCGTACAGCCCCCATGGGTTCTTCCAACTCTTTTCCACATCGCACGCCACAGCGGATCCATCTTCGAAGCCACCGTCCACGCGTGCCGAATCAAAAACCGTCTCGTCGTCATAGTTTCCGGCTTGTCCGGTGAGAGGCGGCCATTCTTCGCCCCACGGGAACGCCCTATCGTCCCCGCACTGCGCAAAAGCCTGCCACTCATCCTCGGAGGGCAACCTGTATCGGTATCCAGACGGCAGTTTGCCTGTTGTCCGGTCTTGTTGCGTCAGCCAGTCGGCGTAGGACTTGGCGTCGTCGAAGTTTACATAAACGACCGGCTGCCGGTCGGTGTTCAAACGGTGGCCTTTGTGGTCCCTGCTGTCGTGGTTTGGATCTTTCTTATGGTACTCGTCGTTGGTCACCTCATATTTGCCGACCCACATGTCCAGCATTGGCACCCACACAAATTGCATGCCAGCCGAGGGCGAGACCCAGTCAGGCTTCTCCACAAGACGGAACTTCCTCTTGGGCAACGTCGAGGGTCGCTTTCCCTCCTGAATAGCGGGTGGAGTATCTTTCGTGGATGGCTTCGTGGTCCTAAGCAGCCGCAGCGCGATGAATCCCCCGACCAGAAGGATCGCGATCACCGCAATCCAGATCTTCCATGAGGAACCCTTCTTCGTTTCCTTGTTGACGCCTTCTTCCATTTCGAGCCTCCCGTTGACTATAATCTTCGCAACTGCTCATGGCGTTCTGCAGAGCGGACTCTCAAATCGCAACATTCACTTGTCGCTCTCCACTCTAGCGCCTCCCATGAAGCGGCACAAGCGAGTTCTGCGCATTCGAAATCCTAACCTACGAGATGCACTCTGATCTTGGCCCCCCTTCGTGGCTCCCGATGGATGCGGCGTCCCGCTTCGCCAGGAGGCTACGCAGGACACGCCGTGTAACTCCGCCCTTTGCAAGGGGTCCTTTGTGTCCGCAAGGCGCAGGCGTAGTGGCTGATAAGGCCCAGACATTGCGGTGATCGCCATATCAGCCGATTTTTACCTTGCCCGGCGGACCGACGGGATTATGCTTTCGGGTGAATTGACGGCCGGCGTCGGCCGGACGGGGCAGGAGTTCATGCGGCGGTTGTTCATCTATTTCGCGGGCATTGGGGATCTTGTTATTCTGGCCCCTCTTTTGCGGCATCTGTCGAAGACAGGGCCGGTGGATATCCTGACCAGGCCGCATGGCGCATCCCTGTTCAGAGGCCAGTCGTTCATAGCGAACGTATGGACGCTGGCTCACCCCAACCGGGGGCGGTCTGCACTCGGGCGCCGATTCCTGGGCTGCGAGCGGGTGCGACTGGGGCCCGTACTCGCGGAAAGGGGTTATGACGAGGTCATATACTTCGATCAGGAGCGAAGCGTCATCAAGGAGTGGGTTGCGTCGTGGCCTTGCCGCACAACGGTTCGGCGCATGAACTATCCCGACGGGCATCCGGACAGGGTCAGCACAGGCGCCCGGTCTATGGGAATTGACCCGGCGGAGATGGAGCCGGTTCCGCGCATGGATCTCAACGCGACTCAGCGGCTCGTGATGGAGGATCGCCTGCGTACGATTGGGAAACGGGTGCTCGGCGTCCAAGCCGGATCGGGTCCAGTGACTCGATGGCCGCCAAGGCCTGACGTCAAGGGGCTGTCGGCGAAGCAGTGGGCCGCCTTCATGGAGGTTCTGTTGGACACGGGTGACGCCGATGCGATCGTCTTGCAGGGCAGTGGGCGCGAGAGAGCGATTGCCGAGTCGGTCATTCGGGCGACGTCGGCGCGGTTTCGGAGCCGGATCCACGACTGGACCGGGCGGTTTTCGCTTGATGAATTACTGCATGTGATGTCCGGTTACAGGGCGCTGCTTTCGGTGGATACGGGGCCGGCTCACATGGCGGCCTCTGTTGGATGTCCGGTTCTTGCTGTTTTCGGGCCCACCGACCCGTGTGCCTACCGGATGCGCGGGAGCAGTCCTGTCGAGGTTGTGTTGGGGAAAGCGTCTTGCCAGTTCTGTGGCGGGACCGACCGTTTCAAACGGTGCCGGGAGAACCGATGCCTAAGCGATCTGCCCCTGTCGGCGCTTCTGGACGGATGGAATGCGTTGAGAGCCAGGTTGTGAATCCTCGGGCAATGGCCCTTGGCTGGAGGCCAAAGGCGCTTGACGAGTGGGGGTGGCTGGCGTTTCTGGCAGCCATCTTCACGGCCGGTTTTTCGATGCCTGTATCTCGGTTTCTCCTGGTGGCTGCCGCTGCGGTGACCGTTGTCTGGCTGGTGCGGAATCAATTGAAACCATGGATTCCCGCCGTGGTGTGGCTGGCGCTGCTTTATGTCGTGTGGCTGGCGGGTGTTACCCTGTTCGGAATCAACCCGGCCAGGGGGATGCCGAAGTTGCCCAAGTTGGTCTGGTTTCTGTTTATCCCTGTTGCCTCATTCTTCATCAATTCACCGTCGCGCTTGCTGCATACCTTGATTGCATATGTTCTTGGAGTGGTGGTGCTGTCGGTTCAGATTTGCGTCTGCAATCCGATGCGCGCCATGGCATCGGTTGCGTCAGGGGAATACGGCACCTTCGTCGAGGCGCTGATCGGACATGGGTCCATTACCAACGGTGAACGGCTGATGATTGGTGTCATCGCTGGTGTTGGCCTGGCGTGGATAGCCTTTCGGGAGCGGCGGCGTTTCTGGGCATGGCTGGTTCCCGTGGTGCTGATGGGCGCTGCGTTTGTTGTCAATTTTAAACGGGGATCATGGTTTGTCGGCGCCCTTTGCGCCGGGGTGTTCCTGGCTGCACACGCCGGGCGGCGTGTGGTGGCAGCCGGGACCATCGTGGTCCTTCTTCTGCTTTTGCTGCCGCCTGTGCAGATGCGGATAGGTGAGCTGCGCCACGAATTCGACACGGAAGGCGGGGGACGTCTGACGATGTGGACGAAGGTGGCGCCGGCCCTGATCAGGGAGCATCCTTTTGGGATAGGGTACCGTGTGCTGACCAACGATATGATGCGGCGCATTGCGCCGGAAGTAGAGCCCAGACGAGATCATGTTCACAGCAATGTGCTGCAGGTGACGATTGAAGCGGGCTGGGCTGGGTTGGCCATCTATCTGGCGTGGATGGTCACGGCGCTTTGCAATGCTGCTCGAGGTGTTGCGTGTGCTGCCGTGCTACCCGGCGTGGGGGAACGTGCGGGACCGTGGGTGACACTTCTTATGCTATCGGCGCTTATTCTGAACGGGATCGTGGAATACAACATGGGCGATTCGGAGATCGTTTTGCTCTATGTATGGCTGCTCGGGGCCGGGACTGCTGTGTGCAGGCCGGGCACCGTCCCGCTGCGCGCTTGATAGCCTTTGCGTTTTGGTCGGTTTGTGATACTGTTCCGGCGTTGCGCAGGTGGAGTGGATTTCGCCAGTGCGGGGTGAGACGTTGGTTGAACGATACTGGGAGGAGAGCAGATGAACGGTAGAATTCGCGCCGGTGTGTGGGGTGGGGTGGTGTCTGCGTTATGCGGCCTGTTTGCCCTTGTCTTGCTGGCTGGCAATGCGGCTGGTGAAGAGAAAGGGAACGAAGCCAGGTGGTATATTTCACCGGCGCTGGGCTGGATGGATTTTGAAGGCGATGAGTTGGTGAAAGACGGTCTTCACGGGACCCTGCGGCTCGGGTACGACTGGACGGATCGCTGGACGCTGGAAGGAGTGCTAGCCGTGGCGCCGTCGCTCGACGCGAACGATAAGAAGACCACAGCTTTTGACAGTACGCATGCGGTTGGCCTTGCAGTTGACGGATTGTTTCATTTCACGCGATGGGAGCGTGTTGACCCTTATTTGGCTGCAGGCATCGGTTTGCTGAGCCTCGGGGAGCATTTGTCCGGGGGTAACAGCAGTGAAAGCATGTTCCGGGGCGGCGGCGGTGTCATGTACCACATCAATGACGAGTGGGCGATCAGGGCTGATTACCGCGGCATGATCAAGGGGTTCGGCGACAGTCCGAGCGCCAGTTCGATAAGCGATGTCGGAATCATGTGGTTCTGGGGCGCCAATGTTCCCGTGAAACTTGTGGCGACATCGGGCACGAATGACAGCGATGGGGATGGGCTCACGGACCAGGAGGAGGACGAGTTGGGAACCAACCCTTATGATCCCGACACGGACAGGGACCGTCTGACCGACGGTCAGGAAGTGAAGGTGTATCGGACCAATCCCCTCGACCCTGACACGGATCTGGACATGCTCAAGGATGGGCAGGAGGTGCTGGATCTGAAGACGAACCCGCTGGAGCGCGACACGGACAAGGGCGGCGTTGCCGACGGGCATGAGGTGCTTGAAGATTTGACGGATCCCCTGGATCCGAAGGATGATTTGCAGCTCTTTGAACTCTACATCCAGTTCGATCTCGACAAGGCCATCATCAAGCCGGAGTATTTCCGGCAGCTAAACGTGTTGGCCAAGGTGTTGAAACGGAATCCCGACGCTACGGCTAAGATCGAAGGGCATGCCGACAAGACACGGAAGTCGGGCGCGTTTCACAATCGGCGGCTGTCGAAGAGGCGCGCCGATGCCGTGGAGAGCTATCTGACGGATAAGGGCGGGATCGCGTCTGGTCGTTTGAGTTCGGTGGGTTACGGGTTCGATCGTCCCAAGGCACCGAACAACCCGGTGACGGGCAATCCGCTCAATCGCAGGGTGGACGTCTACATCCGGAACGCCGATGCCAGTCTGGTCGCGGAGGATCGGCGGGAGTTCAACGAGTCGGCACCTGCAGAGACCAGAGAGACGCCGGTGAAAGTGACGAAGCCCATACCGCCAGAGGACAAGTAGTTGGTGGCGGTGGTGGAACGCGGCACCTGACGCAGCGACGCTGAAACGGAAAGGACGGCCTGTACAGGCCGTCCTTTTTTGTTGGTCAGAAGAACAGGAATCGCAGGGAGAAGGTGGCGGACATATCGTAGTTCTTGCCCTTTGCTTCGTCAAAGCGCTTGAAGTCGTAGATGTCATCGGTGGCGGCGCAGAAGTTCGCCTGTGCTGCGAATCCGCAGGTTTCGGTGACAAAGATCTTCAAGCCTGGTGAAAGGCTGCCAACGAGCACATTGTCGTTGTCTGTTTCGCTCAGCATCTGGACGGATGCGGCTAAGAAGGGCGTTAGTGGCGACGTGCCCTTCATGAGTTCGTACTCGCCAAACACGCCGAGGCTCCAGACGGCGCCATAGCCCCAGAAGCTCTCGATCGTGACGCTCTCGCGCTGAACCATGCCGCCGATCTGAAACTTGTCGGTGATATAGTAGCCCAGTGATCCGCCGAGAATCAGCTCGTCTTCCTCGTGAGTGCTCCTGACATCAGCCAACACCGAGATGCTGCCCTCGGTGCAGCCCTTGCGGGCTGGTGAGGCCAGAAGGACTGAACCGGAAAGCGCGAGAACAAGACCGAAAGCTACCGCATAGCGTGTCATGTCAGAATCTCCCTCTTTATGTATGAAATACCTGTTGTACGATGGGGCATTTCTTCCGGCCGGTCAAGCCCTGATCTGTAGCTTTCTAAACGAGCAGCGGCCGATCGGTTTTCCCATGGAAAGGAAGATGCGTTCGAAGTCTGTTCTCTCTTCTTCGGTCAGGGCCAGGGATGGGGCTCGCTCAAAGCGGGGGTCGGCGGAAAACAGTCGCTCAATTCCGGAGAAATAGTCCATGTGATCGGTGGCCACATGGACGGCGCCGGATGGGAGAAGCGTTCGGAATAACGAGGTCAAGAATGGTTGCGAGAAGAGACGGCGGCCATGGTGTCGGCGTTTCGGCCACGGATCGGGGAAGAATATGTAGAATGCAGCCACTGACTGATCGGGGAGTAGATTGTCCAGGACATAGGATATCTCCAATCGAAGAAGGCGGATGTTGCGCAATCCGGCTCTGGCCGCCCTTTTCTCGATCTTCAGCAGGCGGGACGCCTGTCTGTCAATGCCAAGGAAGCCTGTGTCCGGGTTTGCGGTCGCCTTTGCAAGAAGGAATCGACCCTTTCCGCAGCCGACATCTATTTCCAGGGGGATTGTCCGGTCGAATAGTCGCTGGGATGAGAGTGCGTCAGCGACGGAGGTCGTGGCGATGATCAGGGATTCCTGTGTCATTGGGATCCGGACAGACCTATCCACGGGCTTACCGTCCAAAGAGGCGACTGAAGAACCCACCGCCGCCTTCTTCCCTGTCCATGGCGGATTGGATGCATTCCAGAGCCAGGAACTGGAATCTCTCGGCCCCCATGCTTTGCTTGTACTTACGCGCAGCCTTGAGTAAACCCGCCTTGCCGGTCTCGACATACCGATTGACTTGTGAGACGTCGCTAGACCGCTTCTGTGCCACGGACAGGATCAAGGGCAAAAATGTCCGGATCAGACTCTGCTGGGCGCTGAAGTCACCTTTCTTAATCGCCATAACATCGCGCTCGACAGCCCGCGCCTGGGCGGCGGCTACAGGCACGGATTCTGATGTGAGGATGTGCAGAGGGATCTTCAATGTCAGCCTCTTCCTTTTCGATAGCCCCGCAAAATAGACCATCGAATGGTCCCTATGCAAGTGAATAGATTGGAGGCTCGACATCGCCCATCATATGGCTTACCGTGCGCGGCGGAAGATTTCTCGACAATGAGCATCAAACTCTCCGAGCGAATTGAGAAGCGATACATGGCGGTGCTGTCACGCCCCGGCGCCGATCAGGGCCACGGGAGAGGCGTTCGCGGCGTCCTTTGGGCTCTCAAGCAGCTGTCCAGAATATACCTTACCGTTGTTCAAACCAGGCTTTTTCTTTACAACAAGCGCCTTCTGCGGCCCCACACGTTGGGTTGCCAGGTCATCAGTGTCGGCAACCTGACCGTGGGAGGAACCGGAAAGACGCCGGTGGTCGAGGTTTTCGCCCGCGAGTTGACCAAGGAAGGCCGGAAAGTTGCCATTCTCAGCCGTGGGTACAAGAAGGAGTCTCCGCCGTTCTGGCAACGGCTTAAGGACAGGGTCACCTTCCGTGAACTATCAATGCCGCCACGGGTGGTCTCGGACGGGCATAAACTCCTGTTGAACTCCGCGATGAGCGGGGATGAACCGTATATGCTTGCGTCCAACCTCCCGAATGTGGCGGTGCTTGTTGATAAAAATCGCGTCAAGAGCGGCCGGTACGCAATAGATCGATTGGGTTGTGATACGCTGATTCTGGATGACGGATTCCAGTATCTTGACCTCAAGCACCGCGTGGAGATTGTGCTTGTGGACCGGACCAATCCATTCGGAAACGAGCATGTGCTTCCCCGGGGGATTCTTCGCGAACCGATCCGCAACATACGGCGTGCGGACTTCATCTTTCTTACGAAGTCTGACGGGGTCGGCAGCGACGAAATCAAGGCACGGCTTCGCCGGCTGAACCCGAAGGCGGAGATTGTCGAGTGCCGGCATGCGCCGCGCTACCTTCAAAATGTCTTTACGCGGGATCGCAAGGACCTTGCCGCGCTCAAGGGGTTGAAGGTGGTTGCGGTGTCCGGGATCGCCATGCCGGCTGGGTTCGAGGATGAGTTGGTCCGGCGAGGGGCCGTACTGGTTGAACGCTTCCGTTTCGCAGACCATCACCGCTATTCGCAGCAGGAAGTGATTGATATTGTCAACACTGCGCAACGCTTGAATGTCGACGCGATTCTGACTACGGAGAAAGACACGGTCCGATTTCCGCGACTGGAGCGTTGCGATGTGGATATCTACTTCTTGCGCGTTGATATTGATCTGCTGGCCGGCGCTGAGGACTTCAGGCAGTGCATTGAGCGTATTTGCTTCCGGTAGCGCAAAAGATGGCAGGCAAGGGTGGGGAGGCATGGACCACGATACGGTGTTGATCTGCGGGGCGAACTGGCTGGGCGACAGCATCATGACTATGCCGGCCATCCAGTCGTACCGGCGCCTGAATCCCGGAGTGGTGGTTGTGCTTCTGGTGAAGCCCGGCATGGCGCCGCTCTGGGAGCTGCATCCCGGGATTGATCGGGTGTTGGTTTGTGTGAGCAGTGTTCCCGGGACCTTTCGCGCCGCTGCTGCGGTTCGGCGCATCGGATGTCGGGCGGCTTACATCCTTCCCAATTCGTTTCGGTCCACGTTGATTCCCTTTCTAGCCGGTGTGCCGGAACGGATCGGTGTGGACGGGCATCAGCGTTCCTGGATGCTTACGCGTAGGATTCGGCAAGGCGCGGCAGAAGCCAGTGCCCATCAGGCAGTGGAGTGCAATGCGATTCTTGGTGTCAATGGCATCGGTGAGATTGAATCTCCCAAGCTGCATATTTCGCCGGAGTTGGATCAGGGCGTCAGGATGCGGTTTGGACTCGAATCAGGCGTGCCATATGTTGCGCTGATGCCTGGGGCGGCTCGTGGGCCTTCCAAGCGGTGGCCATCGGAGCGATTCGTGGCGGTCGGCCGGTCCCTGGCGGCGCGAGGCTCATCCGTCCTTGTCCTTGGATCGCCATCAGAAGTGGCGCTCTGTGAGGAGGTGGCGCGTGGCGTGGGCTGCCCATGCCTGGCAGGGAAGACCAGCCTGAAGGAACTGGCGGCGGTGTTAAGCCTTTGCGCCGTATCGGTGACCAACGACAGCGGAGGGATGCACCTCGCTTCCGCGGTTGGGTCGCGGGTGGTGGCCGTGTATGGAGTGACGGATCCCAAAAAGACCGGTCCCTTGGGCGAGGGACATCAAGTTCTGCAGGCGCAGGATGTGTGCCGATCGCGGGATGTTGCGCGCGACTCGGTTGAGGCGAGTCGTGCGTTGCTGGCTGTGAGTGCGGCAGACGTGTCGGCCGCGGCGCAGGCGTGTTTGTCCCAGACTCGTCTGACCGGGTAGGTGTCTCTAGTTATGCCGGGCAAACAGGTTATTCGGTCGACCGTAGCGCTCAGTGCTTGCACTGGCCTGAGTCGCATGCTGGGGTTTGTGCGCGAAATGGCCATGGCGTACTTCTTCGGGACGTCGCTGGCCAAGTCGGCCTTCGACGTGGCATTCAAGTTACCCAACCTGTTTCGGAGTCTCTTTGGCGAGGGGGCTCTGTCAGCAGCGCTTGTTCCGGTGTTCACGGAGACGCTCCACAAGGATGGCCGTGAGGAAGCCGGCGTTCTGGCCAGTCGGGTGTTGACTGCGCTGGCTTTTGTTCTCTCCGCAATTGCCGTCCTGACGGTCGGCGCAATCAGCATCTATCTCTGGTGGGGGGACCCTGGCGTGAAAGCGTCTGCGGTGTTGCCGCTGCTGCGAATCCTGTTCCCGTACATGGTGTTCATCTGTCTGGTCGCCGGTTGCATGGCCGTGCTCAATTCGCTGCATTCATTTGTGATGCCGGCGATGTGTCCCGTCATTCTGAACGTCGTTTGGATCGTGACGCTGGTAGGGGTCAGTCCGCTGGTGACGGCTGATCCGGCCGGACAGGTTGCGGTGGTGGCTTGGGGTATTGTGGTTGCCGGTGCGCTGCAGTTGGCGATTCTGATCGCCGCAGTCTGCCGGGCTGGTATCCGGCTGCGTGTGCGATCCGACTGGCGAGACCCGAGAATCTTGAGCATCATGAGCCTGATGGGGCCGGCAGCCCTCGGGATGGGGGTGCACCAGGTCAACGTCATGATTGACGGCATTCTTGCGATGTGGGTGGGCACTTGGGCGCCGGCGGCGCTGACTTACGCGGAACGGCTCGTCTATCTGCCGCTCGGAGTCTTCGCGACGGCGTTGGGAACGGTCCTTCTTCCGACGTACTCCCGACAAGCGGCGGAAAATCAGCATGACAGGATTGCCGACACGATGGCCCAGTCGCTTCGCGTGCTCATGCTGGTGATGATGCCTGCGGCTGTTGGGCTGGTGGCGTTGGCGCGGCCGATTGTCGAACTGGTCTTTGTATGGAAGGGGGGCGCATTCCGCGCCGAGTCGATTGACTACACCACGCGGGCTCTATGGTTCTATGCGCCGGGGTTGGTGGTGTTCAGCGTCGGCAAACTTGTGGTACCCGCTTTCTATGCGCTGAAGGACATGCGCACGCCGGTACGTCTGGGTTTGCTCGCCGTGGGGTTGAACCTGGTGATGAATATCGCTTTTGTTCTCACCTGGCCGGAGGGCTATGGGCACGCGGGGCTTGCGTGCGCCACGGTGTTGGCCAGCATGGTCAACGGCGTCATGTTGGTGAGCGCCTTCCATCGTGCTGTGGGCTTCCCGGCATGGCGGGCTGTTCTGGCCACGGCCGGCAGGACGCTGGCAGCATCCGTCGTGATGGCCGCGGTTGTGTTAGGCCTGTACCACACACTGCTTGGTCCAGAAGGTGCGCAAGACAGGAGCATGATTCGGTTGTTGGCCACCATCGGCGGGCTGGGTGGGGGCGTGGTTGCCTATGTTCTCATGGCGCTTGTCCTTTGCCGGCCCGAGATCGCGCTGCTCAGGCAGGGCAGGGGTGGTAAGGGGCGGTCGGGCACTGGCGGAAGCCAGTGACAACAATGTTATGATGCGGGGGACGAATATGAAACGCCAAGCAGATGAGGGACAGCTTCCGAACTTCAGCACGGGATTCACTTCGCTTGACAAGGTGCTCAAGGGCTTGCTTCCCGGCGACAATGTTGTCTGGCAGGTGGATGACATCGAGGACTACCGTCCGTTTGTGGATCGGTTTGTGGATTACGGCGTGACGACGGATGTTCCACTAGTCTACTTCCGTTTTGCCAGTCACCGGCAACTGGTGCCCGAGCGACCGGGGGTCATCATCCACAATGTCGAACCAGAAGCGGGGTTCGAGCGGTTTGTCGGTGAAATCCTCGATGTAATCGAGCAGAACGGGCGTGGTGCGCTGTATGTCTTTGACGGGTTGTCTGAACTCGCAGTGGACTGGTATAGCGACCGCATGCTTGGTAATTTCTTCATGATTACGTGTCCCTTCCTCTACAAGTTGGACACCATCACATACTTTGCTCTCTTCAAGAAACACCACTCCTTCCACGCTACCGAGAGCATTCACCAGACCGCGCAGGTGATTCTGGATGTCTACCGCAACAGGGACCGCCATTACGTGCAGCCGGTGAAAGTGGATCGGCGCTATTCGCCCACAATGTATACGCTGCACGTCTGGGAAGACGACGACTCGTTCGTGCCGGTTACGTCGAGTGCGACGATCTCGGATATTCTGGCAGGCACCCCGCAACCGTGGGTGGATTTTGCGATACACAGGCCCGGAATATGGCTGAAGACCATTACCCGCGCGCAGAAGACACTTGACGCTGTCCGTATCGGGCGCGGCTCGCTGCACGAGGTGCAGGAGTCGTTCCAGCGGCTGTTGCGCAGCGCGATTACGCGGGATGAGAAGTTCATGCCCCTGGCAAAGAGGTACTTCGACCTGAACGATCTGATGACGGTGACGCAGCGGATGATCGGCACGGGGCTCATCGGCGGAAAGTCGCTGGGCATGCTCCTGGCGCGGGCCGCGATCCGGAAGAACGCACCCGGTCTGCATGAGCGGATGGAGCCGCACGATTCCTTTTTCGTTGGGTCGGACGTCTTCTATACATATCTCGTGCAGAACGGATGCTGGGAGCCACGGCGAAAGGCCAGTGATTTGCCGCAACTTCTGGGGCGGAACGAGGAGTCGCACAAACGACTCTTGAGCGGCGGGTTCCCGGATTACATCCGCCGGCAGTTCATGGAAATGCTGGACTACTTCGGCCAGTCTCCCATCATCGTACGGTCCAGCAGTCTGCTGGAGGATAGCTACGGGAATGCGTTCTCGGGTAAGTACGATACGGTATTCTGCGCTAACCAGGGTAATCCTGAGCAACGGCTGGAGTCGCTGCTTGACGCCGTGCGCACCGTCTATGCCAGTACTCTGAGCCCCGATGCCCTTTCCTACCGTGCGCAACGCGGACTCCTGGATCAGGATGAGCAGATGTCGCTGCTGATTCAGCGGGTGTCTGGTGCGCTGTATGGTAAGCACTACTTTCCGGCGATCGGTGGCGTTGGGTTCTCCTTCAATCCATTCGTGTGGAGCGAAGAGATTGACCCGAAGGCCGGCATGCTCCGCATAGTTTTCGGCCTCGGCACCCGCGCGGTGGACAGGACGAGTGACGACTATACGCGACTGATCGCGCTCAATGCTCCGGAGCGCCGGCCGGAGGCTTCGGCCGAGGACGCCCGGCGCTACGCGCAGCGGCAGGTGGACCTGCTCGATCTCGAAAGCAACCGGCTCACTTCCAAACCCTTCGCCGGTGTGCTCGAAGGGATTGGCAACAACTTGCCCATGGAGCTTTTTGCGGTACGTGAGGCATCGGCCTACACCCCGGAAGGTACCTGGTTTCTGACATTTGACCGCCTGATTTCGGACACGCGTTTTGTGGCAGACATGCGCGCCATGCTGGGAACCCTTCAGGCGGCGTACGAGTATCCGGTGGATGTGGAGTTCACGGTCAACTTTCTTCTAAAGGGGGACTACCGCATCAACCTCGTCCAGTGCCGACCGTTCCAGGTCCGGGTGGCCGGCGACGGGGTTCGTTTGGGAGAGTTGGGCAGGATGCGCCGGGAAGACGTGCTCATGGAGAGCGCCGGTCCCATCATCGGGCAAAGTACGTTGGTGTCGGTGGATCGCCTCGTCTACGTTGTGCCGCGCGTTTACGGCAAACTAAGCGTGAGCGATAGGCACGCGGTCGCCCGTAACATCGGGAAACTCAACCGGCTGGCGCTGGCCGAGCATCCGCGGCCGACTGTGATGTTGGCGGGCCCGGGTCGCTGGGCGACGACGACGCCCGCGTTGGGTGTCCCGGTGAGTTTCGCGGAAATCAACGCGGCCTCGGTCGTCTGCGAGATTGCGGCAATGCACGAGGGGCTTGTTCCGGATGTGTCCCTGGGGACACACTTCTTCAACGATCTGGTGGAGATGAACATGCTCTACCTCGCGGTTTCGCCGGAGCAACCGGGGCACGTATTGAACGCGGAGCGAATCGAGGCGCTTCCCAACCGTCTGGCCGAGTTGTTGCCGGATTCCGCCTCGCTGGCGTCGGTCCTGCACGTTGTGGATACCGGGGGTGTGCCCGGCGGATTACGGATCCGGCTGCACGCCGACAGTATAAAACAGAAAGCCGTATGTTACGTTGGGCAGTAGCTGATAGTTGTATCTTTTGGTACACATGCCATGAAGAGAAACGAGCCGGGGCAGCAGGAAAGGTTCTTCAATGTCGGCGCTTCCGGGTTTAGAGTGGGTAGCCCCAATATCTTGTGGTCCAAGAAGTCGAAATCGTGAAAGTGGGTCGGTTAAGGGTATCCGAGTAAGTGGGTCGGTTAAGGGGGCGTGTAAGCGGGTCGGTTAAGGGCGAGAGAAGGATGTTGTGGCGATGACGGAACCATTTGGACATGAGAAGTTGATCGTCTACCAGAAGGGCATGCGTTTCGTTGTCCTCCGGGGGGCGCTGCTGGAGCAACTGCCTCGGCGAGTGGCGGCATGCGATCATCTGGAGCGTGGCGCGGAGAGCATCCTGCTCAACATCGCTCACGCCAGTAGCACATGGTCTGCGAACGAGCGGATCGTATACTTGGGACATGCCAACGGTTCCGCCTTGGAGTGCGCGGCCTGCCTGGATGTACTGGCCGCCAAGAACCTGCTGGGCGTGGACGAAGTCCGCCCTGGCAAGAGCATCCTGGCCGAGATCGTCTGCATGCTCATCACGATGCGCAAGACGGCCGCCAGCAGGGTTTGTGAAGACCATGCGGGTTATCGGACGAGAATGGGGCGACTATTCGATCATGAGGACCTGGACGTCTATCAGGCCGCCATCCAGGTTGTCGCCTGGCTTGAGACGTTTTGGGGTGTGGCTTCCTGCAGCGCCGATCTGCGAACGAAGCTCGACAAGTCGACGACCTCGATCGTTCTCAACATCGCCGAGGGCAATGGTCGCTTTACGGGCCATGATCAGGCGGGGTTCTACGAAACCGCCTACAAGGCCACCATCCAGTCGGCATCGCTTGTCGATCTTGCCACCGCAGACGGCGTCGCTGACGTGGCGCGAGTGGAAGCGGGCCGCGAACTGCTCCGCCGGATTGCGGCCATGCTCACTGCACTCTCCAAGGTGGCAGCACATGCTTGACACACTTCATCGTACCCTTAACCGAACCCTTAACCGCGCCCCTTACTCGGATACCCTTAACCGACTCGCTTAATCGACATGACAGCAGGAGGAGCGACACAACATGTTGGGCTACCCACACCAAACCCGGAAGGACCAGATTCTTCAATGTCAAAACGTACCGACATGACCCTTATGCCCATCCATGGCGTTGTCTTCGATATGGATGGGGTTCTTTGTGACTCGGAGCCCTTCATCTGTGAAGCGGCCATGACGATGTTCCTGAGGCAGCATGGCACGCGTGTGGTTGCGGAAGACTTTGCGCCTTTCGTCGGAGCGGGTGAGAACCGTTACCTGGGCGGGGTGGCGGAGAAATACGGACTGGCGCTCGACCTTGAGAGGGACAAGAAGGCAACCTACGATATCTACCTGGAAATCATCCGGGGCCGCCTGCAGCCCCTTCCGGGTGTGCGGGAGTTCATACAGCGATGTCGTCAACTTGGTCGTCGCCTTGCGGTCGCCACCAGCGCGGACCGCGTCAAGATGGACGGGAACCTGAAGGAAATCGGGCTGTCGCCAGAATTGTTCGACACCTGCGTGAACGGCCTGGAGGTGGCGCGCAAGAAGCCGTTCCCGGACATTTTTCTGGAGGCATGCCGCCGTCTGAACCTGCCGCCGGCGGAGTGCCTGGTGGTGGAGGACGCGACAAACGGGATTCGCGCGGGCAAGGCTGCCGGATGCCGGTGTCTTGGACTGACAACCAGTTTCAAAGCCGAGGCGCTCCTGGCGGAGGGGGCGGACTGGATCGCGCGCGACCTTGCCGATGTGCCGGATGTCCTGAGGTGATTACCCCGCAAAGCGGCGCGCGTTGATGAACATCCGGAACCAGGGGCCTGCCTCGCCTGTCAAGAAACCCTGCGGGCGGTATGACATCTGGATCGCGCGGAAGAGCCGCTCCGGGTGCGGCATCAGAATCGTCACCCGGCCATCCGTCGTGGTCAGGCCCGTGATGCCGTGAGGCGATCCATTAGGGTTGAAGGGGTAGCGCTCGATAGGATTGCCGTAGTTGTCTACGTAACGCACGCAAACGAGACCGCGTTTTGTCACCTCATCCTGTGATCCCGTGATGCTGAAGTCTGCGAAGCCCTCTCCGTGGGCGGTGGGAACGGGTATGATTGCGCCTTCCATCCCGGTGAGGAATATGGACGGTGAGGGTTCAATGGCCACTGTGACGTAGCGGGCCTCAAACTGCTCGGAGCGATTGCGTGTGAAGGCAGGCCAGTGCTCGGCACCGGGGATAATGCCCTTGAGCTGAGACACCATCTGGCACCCGTTGCAGACACCCAGCGCAAAAGTGTCCGGCCTCTGGAAGAACCTATGGAACTGTTCGCGTATGCCCTCGTTGAACAGAATGGACTTTGCCCAGCCGGCGCCTGCGCCCAGAACGTCGCCATAGGAGAATCCGCCGCACGCCACCAGGCCCGCAAAGTCCTTCAGTTTGACCTGGCCGGAAAGCAGATCCGTCATGTGTACGTCTATGGCGGCGAAACCGGCCCGATCGAACGCCGCAGCCATTTCGACCTGACCATTGACGCCCTGTTCCCTGAGAATGGCCACGGGGGGACGGCGGGTTGTGATGCTGAACGCCGGCTCCGGATCGTAGGGCAACCGGAATGTCATCCCCGGATCGCGCTCGTCCAGAAGGTTGTCAAATTCCTGCCGCGCACAGACCGGGTTGTCCCGCAGCGCTTGCATGCGGTGCGTGAGCGCGGACCACTGGCGATTGAGCCACGTCACGGTCTCGCTGAAGACGCGTCGGGTGCCCACCGTGATCGTGAGGCGGCTGTCTTCGGAAGGCGCGCCGATGCGGTGGCTTATCGTATCCAGTCCGTGCTCGTTAAGCACGACGTCCACGTCTTGCAGGTTTTCCCGGGCAACTTGCAGGACGACGCCGAGTTCCTCGGAGAACAGGATGGGGAGAGGGTCTCTTCCGAGTCCGTGCAACACTATGTTAAGACCCCGTCTTCCGCCGATGGCCATCTCGGCCAGCGTCACCAGCAGCCCGCCGTCGGAACGGTCATGGCAGGCCAGGAGGAGTCCCTTCTGGACCAGCTCCTGCATTGCCTTGAAGAAGCGTCCGAACAGGGCGGGATCGTCGATATCCGGAGCCTGATCGCCGACCTGGTTGAAGACCTGGGCGAGAGCAGAGCCACCCAGTCGGTGGCGGCTGTCGCCGAGATCCACGAGGATGAGCGCGGATTCGCCAGGCTTGATGTCGGGCGTGACAGTAAGGCGGGCGTCTCGTACGGGCGCGAAACTGCTGACAATCAGGCTAAGCGGAGAGACCATCTTCTCCGGCGTGCCGTCGGGCGCCTGCCATACGGTTCGCATGGAGAGCGAGTCTTTGCCGACGGGGATGGATATCCCGAGTTTGGGGCAGAGGTCGCGGGCTACGGTGTGGACGGTATCGAAGAGGTTGGCATCCTCACCCGGTTCGCCGCAGGCGCACATCCAGTTGGCCGAGAGTTTGATGTTGCCCATCGACCCGATGTTGACGCCGACCAGATTGGTGATGGCTTCGCCGATGGCCATGCGGCCCGAGGCAGGCGCGGAAATGAGCGCCAGGCTGGTGCGCTCGCCCATGGCCATTGCCTGACCTGTGAACCCGGCGAAAGAGGTCAGTACGACCGCGCAATCGGCGATCGGGGTCTGGTATGGTCCGACCATCTGGTCGCGGGCTACGAGGCCGGTGATGCTGCGATCGGCGATGGTGATAAGAAACGTCTTGCTTGCCACGGCCGGGAGCTGCAACACACGTTCAACAGCTTCGCGAATCCGCATTTCAGGGAGGGTCAGCGACGTGTGACGGGGCGGGAGGTGGGTGACGTCGCGCTTCATTCGCGGCGGTTTCCCGAGGATCACCCCGATATCAATGTCGATCGGCCGGGTGGCGGAGTGTGCATCTTCGAGCGAGAGTCGCCGGTTTCCGGTGGCTTCGCCGATGACGGCGTGCGGGCAGCGCTCGCGGCGGCACAGCGCCTCGAATATGGCCAGGGATTCGGGCCGGATGCACAGGACGTAGCGCTCCTGGGCCTCGCAGCACCAGATCTCCATGGGGCTCAGGGAGCGGTCCTCGCTGGGCACCTTGCGCAGCCAGAAGTGCCCGCCGGTTTCGGCTATGAGTTCGGGGCATCCGTTGGAAAGCCCGCCTGCCCCGATGTCGTGGATGCTAAGGATAGGATTCGCGTCACCCAGTGCAATGCAACCGTCAATGACTTCCTGACAACGCCTTTCCATTTCGGCATTGCCGCGCTGCACTGAGTCGAAATCGAGTTCGATGCGGTTGCTGCCTGTGGCCATTGACGAAGCCGCTCCACCGCCCAGGCCGATACGCATGGCCGGACCGCCGAGTTGCACGATCAACCCGCTGGGCGGGATCGCGTGTTTACGGATATGGCGGCGCTTGACGACACCCATTCCTCCGGCGACCATGATTGGCTTGTGGTAACCGCGGTGGCGTCCATTGTGGATATCCTCGTAAGTTCTGAAAAGCCCGCACAACTGCGGGCGCCCGAACTCATTGCCGTAGCCTGCTCCGCCGATTGGACCTTCCAGCATGATCTGGAGCGGAGTGGCCAGGCGGGCGGGGAAAGACGTTGCATCCCTTTCCCAGGGCATTATGAACCCTGGCACGCGAAGATTCGAAACCATGAAGGCGCTCAGGCCGGCGCGGCTCTTGCCTCCGATTCCGGTGGCGCATTCATCACGGATCTCGCCGCCTACGCCGGTGGCGGCGCCGGGGAAGGGGCAGATGGCCGTCGGGTGGTTATGTGTCTCCACCTTCATTATCAGGTCAATCTGGTCCGGCTGGTGGCGGTAAAGGCGTGAGCCGTCGCGGCTGACTTCGAACCACTCGTCGTCGAATCCCTCGACAACGGCCGAATTATCTTCGTACGCTACCAACGTGCCGGCGGGGTGCGCCTTGTGCGTCTCGCGGATCATCCCGAACAGCGTTGTGTCGCGGGGTTGGCCGTCAATCACCCACTCGGCGTTGAAGATCTTGTGGCGGCAGTGCTCGGAGTTCACCTGGCCGAACATGACCAGTTCGACGTCGGTGGGGTTATGGCCGGCGGAGCTGTATGCCTCGAAGAGGTATGCTATTTCGTCATCGCTCAGCGCCAGGCCCAGTTCCTGATTGGCCTTGTGGATGGCATGGATGCCCTCGCGCTGGATGTCAAACACCTTCAATTGCCCGGCCTCGGGATGGGCGAAGAGGTCCGAGATGTCGGTGTATACACCCTCCGTCATTCGATCATGAAGAAGCGATAGCGCCGGTTGCAGCGTGGCGATCGGGATGACGCTGCTTCTGACGTTCCGGATTTCGTAGTAGATGCCGCGCTCGACGCGGAGCACCTCGGCCAGCCCGCAGTTGTGAAAGATGTCCGTCGCCTTTGATGACCATGGGGAAACGGTGCCTTTACGCGGCGTTACCAGGAAGCCCTGTCCGGCTGAAAACATGCGGCTTGTTCCCAGCAGCGAGGCGGTCTTTGCGAAGGCCGCCTGGTCAAGGTCCGCACCGCGAAGTTCGAGACAGTAGACGAAGGAGGCATCCATCTGACCAATCTCGGCGGCGGGAAGCAAACGCTGGAGCCCGTCCAGGATTGTGCTCAGGCGGAATGGAGAGAACGCCGAACTTCCCTGCAACAATAGGGGCTTCACAAGTAACCTCCCATAGGTCTCCGCTCGGGACGAATGAAGGAGGCTATCTACCACGCCTAAAGGGCATAGTCAACGGATTCCCAAC
>CAZWPN010000003.1:64997-68535 GCA_964635275.1 uncultured Victivallales bacterium
GGCTGCTGGATCACGATGGCGACCTGAATGCCCTGGTCATCCTCGATGATGATGGCGTTGTCTCCTGCAGCATCGCGCCGGTATATGCCGCTGCTTCCTTGACTGGCCGTCGACAGGATCGTGCCGATGCTGTCTTCGACGAGGCTCCAGCTGTAAGGCGGGGTGCCGCCGGATACGGAGACTGCGCTCAAGGCGCCGTTGGTTGCTAGGTTGTTCGGAGTTGCGGATACAGAGAGGGCTGCGGGCGATTCAGTCTCCTGGTGCGGTTGCTCAATTTTGGCGACAGCCACGTTGCCATCCGCGTCGCGCAGGACAACCGAGTTGTCTCCGGATGCCTTCCGCGTATAGATGGTTGACCGGCCCGAGGTTGCGTTCAACCTGCCTCTGTTTTTATCGGCGACCTGCCACGTGAAAGGTTCCTTGCCTGTGCCGATGAGGACAAGCGTGTCGCTGTTCTCGGACAGTTTCGCCGAGGACGGCGATACTGCGACGTCCGCTTGTTCCTGATCCGTCTGCGTGATCAGGACGCTGGCCAGCCAATCGCGATTGTCCCGGACCTCAACAATGTTGGCGCCGTTCTTTGCGGCCCGTGTGTAGGTCACGACTTCGGCAATGCCGGTGACGGTTCCGAGTGTCCCGTCGGAGACGCTCCACCTAAAGGGGGGATGACCGCCTTCGACCGTCAGAAGAAGCGTGGCATCGTCGGCCGAAAGCGTTGCGGCGGATGGCGAAATGCGGTAACTTTCCGCAGCCTCTCTGTCTACCTCATCATTGCAGGCGGTCAGCAAACCGAAAAGGGTGGTGGCGACCACTGTCCCCAGGCAGGTGAGTATACGAAACTTCATTTCAGTTCTCCTCTTGTCCACACCCAATAGCAAGTCCTGAGCCAATCTCGCACAGGCCCGAGTATTTCGCAAGTCCTCGTTTGGCTCGCACTGACGTTCCTTCGACAGATGCCGCAGGCTGCGCCGGGCAGAGTACACCCTTCGGCTCAGGCTCAGGGTAGATGCCGGGCCAACAGAAGGGGCAGCCGCGAACAAACGATGAGGCAAATTCTTGAGGTTATTGGGTCAGGCAGATGCCGCCCACAGGGCGGCTACCACAGAAGAAGCGGCTTCCTCCCTGTAGTAGCCGGCGTGTCGCCGGCGTCTCCCGCGACTCGGTGACTCGATGACCCGATGCCGCCCATCCCGAAATGCCGAATCGTTCTGCCTCACGACGCCGATGGAGAAGCACTGGCCGGCGTCTTCCTTCTGAGATGTCGCGCACCTGGGGAGACAGGATCGTGCGGGCAAGAACGCTATTGGTTGACCGTCTGTGTGCGTCCGGATGTATGCACATGATGTATGCACCGGTTATGGACTTCCAGCAGTTCGCGGCTGGCTGATTCGGGGTCGGCGGCGGCCGTAATAGCGGTCACGACCGCGATCGTTCGTGCGTCGCACGCGACCAGATCGTGGATGTGTGCGGCTTTGATGCCGCCCATGACGGTGAATGGAATGTTGAGGTGGGAAGCGATGGCGCGCACGCCCTCCATACCGAGGAAGTTGCTTAACCTCTCCTTGGTATTCGTGGGAAAGACCGGGCCTATGTTCACGTAGGAAGCGCCGGCGTCTTGTGCCTCGCGGGCATCACCGAGTGAGTGAGAAGAGGCGCCAATGACCATGTCCGGAGCCAGCCGGCGCGCTTCAGAAACGGGCAGGTCGGTTCTTCCCAGGTGCACGCCGTCGGCGCCGGCGGCCAGGGCGATGTCGAGGCGGTCGTTGATAAGCAGCAGCGCGCCGTAGCGGTGCGTCAGTTCACGGACTTCGACAGCCAGGCGGAAGAGCGCGCCGTCGCCGATGTCCTTCTCGCGCAGTTGAACGAGCCGGATTCCTCCCCGCAGGGCGGCGAGGACAACTTCAGGCGTCGAGCGGCCCGCTGAGAAGGTCTGTGAAGTGACCAGGTAGATGCCGGCCTGCTCGAATTGGCGCATCCGATCTGAATGAAGCGCTGTCATGACCCGATCAGGATGGTCATGACCTGTTCGGCGCTGGTGGCCTGAAGAAGCTGTTCACGGATCGGCGGGTTGCTGAGCAGGCGGCTTATTTCGGCGAGGTACTGCAGATGTGGGCCTGTGCGCAGGGCGGACGAGAGCGTCATGATGAAAATGCGGCTGGGTTGTCCGTCCTGAGACCCGAAGTCTATGCCTTCGCGCTTGATGGCGAAGGCGGTAACCAGATCGTCGAACTCGGCCAGTTTGCCGTGGGGGATGGCCACACCGTACTGCATGCCTGTTGACATTCGCTTTTCGCGGTCCATAACGGCTTGGCGGGCGGCGTCCCTAAGCTCGGCCGGCAACTGGCCGGCCGCGACCATGAGGTCCACCATTTCGGCGATGACGGCCGGCTTGGTTGTGCTCTGCAGGTTGACTGAGATAGTGCCTCGTTTGAACACTTCCTTGAAATTCATTGGCGAGTTCCTTGCTACGTTGGTCAGCGGCTCTATTCCTCACAAGGCGATGAGTCTTATACCAGAGATGTTCGAAAATTGACAAGATCGGTTTCAATCGAAGACCGGCGTCAGGAGTTCGGCGTTGCGCTCGATATCCTGAACCAGAAGACGATTGAGGCAATCCTGGATCGGGCCCGGCTGCACGTTGCCGACGGGGCGGCCGTCGTATTCGCGGATGGAAACGATGTTAAGTGTGGTTCCGACGACGAGGATTTCCGTGGCGGCGAGCGCGGATTCCCTTGTGATGTCGGCGAACGCTACACGGCGTAAGACGGTGGTGCGAACCAGTTCGCGCGCCAGGTCCATGACCCGGAGCATGGTCGTTCCAGCGAGGATTCCGTCGAGCTGAGGGAACAGCAGGTCGCCCCGGCGGGTGACAATGCCGATATTTTCGGTAGCGCCTTCGGTCAGGAACCCGTTGCTGTCATAGCCCAGAACGAAATCCACCCCGGCATCGGCGGCCTCCTTGCGCATGAGGACGTTCGGAAGGTAATTGCAGGTCTTCACGGTTGCATATTGCGGCGGCTTGGCAGGGACAGAACTGGTCCTGGCCGTCGCACCCTTCGGATGGGCCTGCATGAACGGCGGCTTGAGGCGATAGGCGACAATGTAAATCTGGGCGGATTCACTGTCGTAGGGATTGACGTCGAAACTGCCTGGGCCGCGGGAGACGATGAGCCTGACGGCGCAGTCTCGGTTTCCCCCGGCCCGAATGGTCTCAATTACCGCATCCGTTATCTGGGACCGTGACCGCGGCATGCGGTATCCCAGGACATGGGCGCCATGATCGAGGCGGTCGAGGTGCCCGGTCAGGTTGTAGATCCGGCCGTTGACACACTTGAACGTCTCGAAAATGCCATCGCCACGGTGGACCATGTGATCGTCCACAGGCACTGTCATCAGCGACGGGTTCGTGACGATTCCGTCGTACAAGGATGAGTACATCGCGAAGTAGTTGGCCTGGTAGGGGCGCTGCATAGCGGACAGAAGTCCGGCGAGGCTGGTTTCATCGTAGAGTTTCATCCGGCCAAGAATAGGCAAAGCG
>CAZWPN010000003.1:68635-71231 GCA_964635275.1 uncultured Victivallales bacterium
TCCGGCGAGGCTGGTTTCATCGTAGAGTTTCATCCGGCCAAGAATAGGCAAAGCGAGCGGCGATGCAATGGAAAAAGGTGACGATTTGGGCGTCAGGTGTTGTGAGAGCGGCAGGCGAGCCGGCTGCGGACGAACGACGACTGGGCGTCGGAGTGGAATGAGCTGCGGGTAAGCGGTTCGGAAACAACGACGTCGAAGCCGATATCGGAGGCGATTGTCCCGAGTGACTTGAACTCCGAAGGTGTCACGTAGCGGACCACCGGATAGTGCATCCGTGAAGGCTGGAGATACTGTCCGAGATACAGGATGGAACAGCCTGTTTGGCGGATGTCGCGCAAGGTGGTTACGACTTCTTCGCTTTCCTCTCCCATTCCCAGCATGACTGCGGTTTTCGCGATCAACCCGGCCTGCGCCGCGCTGTGCAGGACGTCGAGCGATCGCCGGTAATCGGCCTGGGGCCGCACCGTTCCGTACAACGAGGGAACCGTTTCGACATTGTGGCCTAATACATCGGGCCTGGCATCCAACACAGTTGCGATGGCTGCCATGTTGCCGCCGAAATCGGGCACCAGCACCTCGACAAAAAGCCCCGGACATTTTGCACGGACAGCACGAATGGTGGCCGCCCAAAGTCGCGCACCGCCGTCAGGGAGGTCGTCGCGCGTCACCGATGTGAGGACCACCTCCCGCAGTCCCATCGCTGTTACGGCATCCGCCACTCTGGCGGGTTCCGACTCGTCTGGAGGGAGAGGCGTCTTGCCGTCAACGTTGCAGAATGCGCATTGGCGAGAGCATCGGTCGCCAAGAATCATGAGGGTGGCGTGCCCGCTCTCCCAGCAACGGCCGACGTTCGGACACAACGCTTCCTCGCAGACCGTGTGAAGGCGGCGGGCATGGACAATCGTTTCGATATGCTTGAAGCCCGGCCCACCGCCGAGCCGAACGCGGAGCCATGATGGTTTGGGGCCCGGGCTGCGGGCGGCGCTTTCGTTGCTGGCGGACACATCTTCGACTTTGTGCGTCCTTGCGTTCTCAGCATCGTCGGACCCGGCACAGAGTGCCGGGGCTACAGTGGCTTCGCTCTTGTTTTGCATCCACAGCACTCCGGGCCGCGCACGTGAATCTGGAGACCCTTCTTTCTGCCTGTGACAAGTCGGGAGCCCAGGATCGGAAACATGCTCGCCGGCTGTCTTACGTGGATCGCTCATAGGTGTTCCATGTCTTCGTGTCGTCGCGTGTGTTGGTCATAGCCAAAGTGTTCGAGAAAGCGGAGAATCGTCCGTTCCTTCACGTCAGCCATCCGGATATCCGTCGCAAATCGGTGCATTGAAGTCACGCCGCGCCCGCGGATGCCGCAGGGTACGATCGCGCTATAGGCGTCCATGTCCACCCGAACATTGAGAGAAAACCCGTGCATGGTGACGTGTCGCGTAACGCGGACGCCGATCGCGGCTATCTTGTCATGGCCTACCCATGCGCCGTGGTTGATGGGGTCCGTTCCCGCAGTGATGCCGAAATCCGACAGGACAGCGATGAGGACGGACTCCAGCCGGGAGACGTAGGCCAACACACCCATGTTGCGCTTCGAGAGGTTGATGATGGGGTACCCTACCAGTTGCCCCGGTCCATGGTAGGTGACGTCGCCGCCCCGGCCGGTTTTCAAAACAGGGATGCCTTTGGAAGCCAGTTCGGCGGGTGGCGCTATGATGTTCTCCGCCTTGGCGTTGCGCCCCATGGTGTAGACGGGTGTGTGTTCGAGCAGAAGCAGCGCATCGGGTGCGCTGCCTTCCGCCACGCGCGCCACAAGGCTTTCCTGAAACGCAAGAACCGGCCCGTAGTCGCGGGTTGCAAGGTCAGTGACATTGAGGATGGAGGACCCAGCCTTCATTTCTTCTTCTTGTTCACATACGCCTCGGCATGGCGTGCCTTCACGAAGATGATCCGCCGGAAACCTGCGGAGGCGAGGGTAGAGGATATCTGGGTGAGTGCGGCGGGAGCAGCGTCCGTTGGGACGACAATCTGTACCGGTTCGCCCGGCTCGTATCCGCGCGACTTCAGCTTTCTGGGCAGATCTCCTGCCTCCATCGGCTTTCCATGGAAAAGGACGGTGCCGTTGCTGAACAGTTCGATGGGCGGCGGCCGCCCGGCGGTGTCCTTGGCGGAAGGACTCCGGCAACCGGTGAGAAGGCAACCGGCGACAAGAAGAACGATGCATGGCACAAGGAAACGTGAGACGCCCAAAACAGCGGGAGTTGGAAGACTGGAAGGTTGGAAGACTGGGTAAGCCCCTGAATCCGCGGCCGATTCACACGCCCTGCGCACGTGCATGAGTTCACGCACTGCTTGATGTTTCATCCTGCCCATGGCCGTGTTGAACGCCCCTGTGGACGCGCCTATTCCATCCTTCCAGTCTTCCATCCTTCCAATCTTCCGCAGTTCAGGGAGACGCCTTGGCGTATTGGTTTGCATGGGGGAAATGGTAGAAGAACACGGCGCAGATGCAATCCCGGAATGCGGATGAAGAGGACTCTCTTGCGGCCCCGTGTGCGTCCTTTGTTTACGGCTCGCTCGGAGAGCTCGCCCCACCTGGGGAACA
>CAZWPN010000004.1:0-67893 GCA_964635275.1 uncultured Victivallales bacterium
TTCGCAATGCTGGACTGTGAGACTGCCATACTCGCACCACCATACTGCTACTGTATGTAACCTAGCAGTAACGTGCGGCGTCGTCAACGAGAAAATGAGCCTAATAGAGCGAGCGATTCAACCGCGCTACGCGCTCGAACCGTTCTTCCTCTGGAACGAAAGCCACGAGATGCCGCCCACAGGGCGGCTACTACAGAGAGGCGGCTTCCTCCCTGTAGTAGCCGGCGTGTCGCCGGCGTCTTCTCCGACCCGGTGACCCTGTGACGCCCGGCCCGAATCGTGCTCGTCCTCGTCGTCGTCCTCTATTCTCTCTTTCCGAGGACGAGGACCGCTCTGCTGAGGACGAGGACAGCGCATCTCTATAACCGAGAACCTGTCACCGACAACCTGTTCTTCCCCTCCCCATCGGCGGTCCGATCCTCCCCATCGGCGTAAGCTCCGCTCTCTTGGCGTCCTTCGTGTTCAACCCTCGTTTGCGGACCCGGCAGAGACTGCCGGGGCTACAGCAGCTCCGCGCTCCTATTTGTAGCCACGGCAGTCTCTGCCCTGCTCCGCGCTCTCTGTGCCTCTGTGAGAGTTCTTCCGTAACTTATTCTGAAGATCACGCCGCTTGCAGCCGTCTAAGGAATGACTACAATGCCGTCAAGACGTGCGGCATGGATGTCGCGGGGCGGATATCCGGCTCTGCCGGGCCGTCGAGCGGATCGCAGGACTACAGGGGGAATGACCATGAGAAGATGCGGGGTCGTGGTGGGAATGTTGACGGTTGCGCTTCTGGGCATTGCGGCAACGCCGGACGTGCGCAAGGATCTATGGAAGAAGGTGGATGAGGCGCAGCAGAAAGGCCTGCCAAAATCAGCCATAGAGCAACTCAATCCGATCATCGAACAGTGCCTGAAGGACAAGGCCTATCCGGAGGCCATCAAGGCCATCACCCGCAGGATCGCGCTGGAGGGGAACATCGAAGGCAACAAGCCGGAGGAGAAGATCACACGGCTCCAGGCCGAGATCGAAAAGGCACCTGTTGAGATGAAACCGATGATGGAGGTCATCCTCGCCAACTGGTACTGGCATTACTTCCAGCAGAACCGCTGGCGCTTCGCGCAACGCACGCAGACCGCCGAAGCACCGGGCAAGGACTTCACCACATGGGATCTACCGCGCATCCTCTCCGAGATCGGGAAGCATTTCGAGACGGCGCTGGCAGCGGAAGAACAACTGAAGAAGATCCCCGTGGCCGAGTACGACGTCCTGCTCACCAAGGGCAGCGTGCCGGACACCTACCGCCCCACCCTCTTCGACTTCGTGGCGCACGATGCGCTGGAGTTCTACCAGTCCGGCGAGCAGGCAGGGGCGAAGGCGGAGGATTCGTTCGAGATTGCGGCGGACAGTCCGGCCTTTGCCGCCGTGACGGATTTCCTGGCGTGGAAACCGACCACAACCGACGACCAGTCCGTCACCCTAAAGGCCCTGCGCCTCTATCAGAACCTGCTGGCTTTCCACACGGACGACAAGGATCCGACGGCTTTCATCGATGCCGACCTGCTGCGGCTGAACTTCGCCTACAACAAAGCCGTCGGCGAAGGCAAAGACGACCGCTACGAGGCGGCCTTGAAGCGGTTGGCGGACGTATGGGGCGACCACGAAATCAGCGCTCGCGCCCTGTGGCATTGGGCGACTGTCCTGAAAGGACAGGAGGAACTCACCGAGGCGCATGCGCTGGCCAAGCGGGGATACAATGCGTTTCCGAAGAGTTTCGGTGGGCAAATGTGCTGGGATCTAATCCTGGAGATCGAGTGCGAGCACATCGCCATAGCAACAGAGCGAGTCTGGAACGAGCCCCTGCCTGACATCGCCCTGACCTACAAGAACATCACCAACGCGCACTTCCGGGCCATCGCCTGGAACTTCGAGGATCGCCTTGGCAAAGGATGGGCCGGAGAGAACTTGCAGGACCAGGAAAGAAGCACCGTGCTAGCCCGCAAACCGGATCTGGAATGGTCGTGCGACCTGCCGGCAACTACAGATTACCGCATCCGCACCGAGACCGTCCGGGCGCCGAAGGGCCTCAAGCCCGGCTTCTACTTCATCGTGGCGAGCCCGGATCCTGAGTTCCGCGACAAGGATAACGTAGTAACCTACGCGCCGGTATGGGTCAGCGACCTTGCCATCGTCATGCGCAACCGGAACGGTGCCGGAACACTCGACGGGATGGTGCTGGATGCACTCACCGGAGTCCCTGTCAGCAACGCAACCGTACAGGCATGGGTGTACAACAACAGCAACAAGTACGCGCCGGGGGCTTCCACGACAACCGACGCTGATGGACTGTTCCGTTTGCCCAGGAACCCGCAATCGAACGTGATCGCGATCGCGCGGCGGGGTGAACACTCGCTGGCAACGCAGGCCTATTGGTCCTACCAGCACAACTACAAACAACAGCCCTACGTCCACACCGTCTTCTTCACGGATCGCAGCCTCTACCGTCCCGGCCAGACGATCCAGTTCAAAGGGATTTGCTACCGCGTGGACCAGGAAAAGGACCTGTACGAAGTGGCGCCCAACCAGTCACTGACGGTGCTCTTCAACGACGTCAACGGGAAGGAAATCGCGCGGCAGAGTGTCAAGGCCAACGCATGGGGCTCCTTCAGCGGCAGCTTCACGGCCCCGCGCAGCGGACTGACCGGCCGGATGACGATTCACATTCCGGATGAGATCGGACGCGGATATGCCCAAGTCAGCGTGGAGGAGTACAAGCGTCCGAAGTTCCAGGTGGCTGTGGAAGCACCAAAGGATGCCGCCAAGCTGGACGAGTCGGTCGAGGTCAAAGGCAAGGCCACCGCCTACACGGGTGTGGCGATCGGCGGTGCCAAGGTAGCCTGGCGCGTCACGCGTGGCGTCCAGTATCCCGTGTGGTGGTACTGGCGCTGCTGGTGGTATCCACCCTACTTCGGCGAGGTGCAGGAAATAGCGCACGGCAAGGCGTTGACCGAGTCCGACGGCACCTTCAAGGTATCTTTCGTCGCCAAGCCCGATCTTTCGGTCGAAAAAGACAGCGAACCGACCTTCATCTATACAGTCTACGCGGACGTGACCGATACCACCGGCGAGACGCGCAGCGCGCAGCGGATCGTGAATGCGGGCTACACGGCGCTGGCGGCTTCGCTAACCGCCTCGCCGTGGCTGGAGGCTGGGAAACCCGTTGATCTCGCCATTCGCACCGCGTCGCTTGACGGCGTTGGGCAGGCGGCCAATGGCATGTTGAAGATCTACACACTCAAGCAGCCGGACAGGCCGGCCAGGCCGAAAATCCTGTCGGAACAGCCGTCACCCTATCCGGCGGGGCGCAGCGTACGCCGTGGGATCTCGCGCAGACCCGTTGTCACGACGGGCAAACGCCCCGAGCCCAAGCCCGATCTGTCGAATCCCAACTCGTGGGAACTGGGCGAGATGGTGAAGCAGATGCCGTTCAAGACGGACGAATCCGGCAGCCAGACCCTGCAAGCCGATCTCAAAGCCGGCGTCTACCGCGCGATGCTGGAGACTAAGGACCGTTTCGGCAAGGCGGTTACGGCCATGCTGCCCGTGCAGGTTGTGGACATCAAGGCCGGCCGGTTCGCTGTAAAGATCCCGAACCACGTAGCCGCGCCAAAGTGGAACATCGAACCGGGCGAAACCTTCCTGATGCTGTGGGGCACGGGATATGACCAGGGCCGCGCGTATATCGAAATCGAGCACCGGGGCAAAGTGGTAAAGGCGTTCTGGACCGCGCCCGAAAAGACGCAGGAAGTGGTCGAGCACGAAGTGACCGAAGCCATGCGCGGCGGATTCACCGTGCGGACGACCTATGTGCGGGAGAACCGCGGGTATATCCAGCAGTCTCAAGTCGCGGTCCCATGGAGCAACAAGAAACTCGAAGTCAAGTGGGAGCGGTTTGTCTCGAAGCTCGAACCTGGACAGAAGGAAACATGGACCGCGGTTGTTAGCGCAGGGAAGAGTGGAAGCTCCAATCTTCCGGCATCCCAATCTTCCAGTCTCCCCGTCCCCGCGGAAATGGTTGCCGCGCTCTATGATGCGTCCCTGGATGCCTACCTCCCGCACGGCTGGATGGACCAGTTCAATATCTGGCGGATGGACAGATGCGACCTGAACGCCGATTTCCAGAATCGGGCGGCATCATTCAACCACTGGTACGGTTTCTGGATGCCCGACTTCAAGCATGTCCAAATGACCTACCGGGATCTGCCTCCGGAGATCGTCGCCAATCTCTGGGGCTACGAATATTTCAACGCCAATAGGGTGATGAGGAAGATGGCTGGTGGCCGTGGCCGGGCACTCGCTGCCGGGGGAGAAATGGATGCCATGCCGATGGCCGCCATGGCCGCGGCGCCCCTTGGCGACCTAGCCGAAGCTGGCGGCGAATCTGCCAAGGCTGAGAAAAAGAAACTTGCGTCCGACAAAAGCAAACCTGGCCTAGCCGGAACACCCGAACCTGGAGACCCGAGTGGCGCGGCGCCTGACCTCAGCAAGGTAACCGCCCGCAAGAACCTGAACGAGACGGCCTTCTTCTTCCCGCATATCCTCGCGGACAGCAACGGTGTGCTGCGCATGGAATTCACCATGCCGGAGGCACTGACGGAGTGGAAGTTCATGGGATTCGCCCACGACGCGGCTCTGCGCAGTGGCAGCTTGCAGGACAAGGCAGTGACGGCAAAGGAACTGATGGTCGAGCCCAACCCGCCGCGGTTCGTGCGCGAGGGTGACGAGATCGAGTTCACGGTCAAGGTCAGCAACCGGTCTGCCGCGCGGCAGACCGGCAGCGTGCGCCTCACGTTGAGCGATGCGCGCACGCTGAAGAGCGTGGATGCGGATGTCGGCAACCGAAAGCCCGATCAACCCTTCGAGGTGCCGGCGGGCGAGTCGCGCACGTTCTCCTGGCGGCTGACGATCCCGGACGGGCTAGATCACCTGACGTACAAGACTGTGGGCAGCACCGGCCGCCTGAGCGACGGCGAGGAGAACTACCTGCCGGTGTTGAGCCGCGGAATCCTCGTTATCGAGTCCAAACCGCTCCCGATCCGCGGCAAACAGACCAAGGAGTTCACGTTCGCCAAACTGCTTGATTCCGGAAAGTCCAAGACGCTGCGGAACGAAACGCTGACCGTGCAGATGGTCAGTCAGCCGGCGTGGTATGCCGTCATGGCCCTGCCCTATCTCATGGAGTTCCAGCATGAGTGCACGGAGCAGACATTCAACCGCCTCTACGCCAATGCGCTGGCAAGGCATATCGCGGCGAGCGATCCGAAGATCCGGCGCGTGTTCGACCAGTGGAAGGGTACGGAGGCGCTCGACAGTCCCATGGAGAAGAACCAGGACCTCAAGTCCGTCATGATCGAGGAGACGCCATGGCTGCGGCAGGCGAAGAAGGAGAGCCAGGCACGCCGCGACGTTGCGATCCTCTTTGACGAGAACCGCCTCAACGACGAGACCGCCCGCCTGCTCAAACGTATGGCGGACCTCCAGAGGGGAGACGGATGCTGGCCGTGGTTCCCCGGCGGAGGCCGCAACCAGTACATCACGCTCTACATCACCACCGGCTATGGCCGGTTGCGGAACCTGGGCGTCAAGGGTATCGACGTGGCCTGCGCATTGAAGTCGCTCAACCAACTCGACGCCTGGGCGGACGAGTGGTACCGCGACATCCTCCGCTACGGCAACAAAGACCAGAACCACCTGAGCACCACCGCGGCGTTATACCTCTACGGGCGCAGCTTCTTCCTGCAGGATCAGGCGGTGGACGCCCGGCACAAGGAGGCGGTTGACTACTGGCTCGGCCAGGCAAAGCGGTACTGGCTGGAGCTCGACAACCGCCAGTCGCAGGCGCATCTCGCCGTCGCGCTCAAGCGATGGGGCGACAAGGATACCGCGCTCGCCATCATGGCCTCGATCAAGGAACGGTCCGTCACGAACGAGGAGATGGGCATGTTCTGGCGGGAAACCGAGTTGTCGTGGTGGTGGTACCGCGCGCCCATCGAGACGCAGGCGATGATGATCGAGGCGTTCGATGAGGTGCTGGGCGACGCCAAGGCCGTGGAGGAATGCCGGGTGTGGCTGCTCAAGCAGAAGCAGACGCAGGACTGGAAAACCACCAAGGCCACGGCTGACGCGATTTACGGGCTGCTCCTGCATGGGCAGAACTGGCTCGCTTCCGACGCGCTGGTTGAAGTCTCGCTAGGCGGCAATCCCATCAAGCCTGAAAAGGTCGAAGCCGGCACCGGGTTCTACGAGCAGCGGTTCGTCCGGAAGGAGATTGTGCCGGAGATGGGCAAGATCACCGTCAAGAAGACAGACGAAGGCGTCTCATGGGGCAGCGTCCACTGGCAGTACATTGAGGACATGAGCAAGGTTACGCCGCACGAAGGCACGCCGCTCAAGCTGGTGAAGAAGCTGTTCGTCAAGGAGAACACCAAGAAAGGCCCCGTGCTCAAGCCGGCGACAGGTCCACTGGCGGTGGGCGACGAACTGGTCGTACGGATCGAGCTGCGGGTGGATCGCGACATGGAATACGTCCACCTCAAGGACCAGCGCGGCAGCGGTACGGAGCCGGTGAACGTGTTGTCACAGTATCGCTACCAGGACGGTCTGGGTTATTATGAGAGCACAAAGGACACTGCAAGCCACTTCTTCATGGACTACCTGGCCAAGGGCGTCTACGTGTTTGAGTACTCCTCGCGCATCCAGCACAAGGGCAAGTACCAGACAGGCATCGCCTCCGTGCAATGTATGTACGCCCCCGAATTCAACAGCCACTCGGAGAGCTTCGTGCTGGAAGTGAAATAAACGCCGGATCGGCATATCCGGATATTTTGAACGCCGAAGGTAGCGAAGGCAGCAAAGGGGTGGGAAGGCATGCCGGCTATCCAATGGCGGCGATAGTCGGACGACCGGAGGTGATGGATGCAGCCCAGCGCAGTTTCATCAGCAGCACTTTCTGGACCGACCGGATAGGACCAGCCGCCGCCATCGCCACTATCCGCAAGTGTCTGCACCACGACGTAGAGCGGCACCTGACGGATACCGGCATTCGTGTGCAGAAGGGCTGGCAATCGGCGGCGGATGCCGCCGGGCTCGCCATTCACGTCGGCGGAATTCCCGCGCTCAGCCATTTCGGCATTGACGGAAAGGAAGCAAATGTGGCCCGAACATACTTCACTCAGATCATGCTGGAAAGCGGGTTCCTGGCCGGCACCGGTTTTTACCCGATGCTTGCGCACACGCCAGCCATTTGCCCGCCCCAAAGCGAGGATCAGGATTGAGCCCCTTGCATAAACTCGCCATTTCGCTACACTGTCGGCATGAATGAACCCGCCATCCATATCGAGAACCTCACCGTACGCTTCGATGGCCCTGGTGGAACCATTACCGCCCTTGACCGGCTGAGCTTGCACATTGAGTCCGGCCGCGTGTTCGGTTTCCTAGGCCCCAACGGTGCCGGAAAGACCACGGCCATTCACGTGTTGCTTGGATTTGTGGAAGCCACCAAGGGGCAAGCTGCCCTGTTTGGCCGTGACGTCAGACAATCGATCGCACGACGACGGATCGGATACCTGCCGGAGCACCCGGACCTCTACAGGTTCCTTACCGGCCGTGAACTGCTGCGCTTTGCGGGCCGCCTCGCCGGATTGGGTGGACGCCCTTTGGAGACCCGCATCGGCGAGGTCCTCCGCGAAGTGAGCCTGGAGGATGCCGCCGACCGGCGGATCGGCGCGTACTCGCGCGGCATGCGGCAGCGCATAGCGCTGGGGCAGGCCATTGTGCATGACCCTGACCTCCTTATATTGGACGAGCCTACCAGCGGGCTGGATCCTATAGCCAGACAGTCGGTACGCAACATGATCCGCCGATGGCGCGATCGCGGCAAGACGGTATTCTTCTCGTCGCACGAACTTTCCGAGGTGGAATTGGTATGTGACGAAGTCGCCATCATGGTCAACGGACGCCTCGCTGCATCCGGCACGCCCGCCTCGCTTGTCAAGCCTGGCGAGCGGCTCGAGCCGTACTTCATGAGGATGGTCGGTGCGCTGCCGGAAAGCGACGGAAAGGAATCTGGTCAATGAAAGTGTTGGCGATCGCCGTCGTCGTATGGCTCGACAGCCTGCGGCGGAAGGACGTGTACGTGCTCCTTGTGATGCTGGCCGGGCTTCTAGTCGCTCTGGGCTCGATAGACCTGTTCGGCCTCGGCGGCGCCGCACTATATGTGCTGGATATAGGCCTTCTGTTCTGCTGGCTGTTCGGATGGATACTCGCCATAAACGCCGGCTGCCGCGAACTGCCGCAGGAGGAGAGCCGCGGGACAGTATACATGCTTCTGGCAAAGCCGGTTAGCCGACTGGAACTGGTTGCAGGGAAGTGGCTTGGCGCCTGGAGTGGCGTAGTCACTGCTATGCTCCTATTCTACGCGGCCACGGCACTGCTGGCCCTTGTGCGTGGGGCGACGTTCAGCGTGCACACCCTAATCCATGCCTGGCTTCTGCACGCTGTTGCAATGGCCATTCTAACGGCGCTCGGCATGGCCGTGTCGACACGCCTCAACAGAGACGCAGCCACGACGCTCGCCGGCGTGCTGAGCGCCGCTGCATTCGTCCTGGTACCGCAAGTCCCTGAACTGGTGATGCACGGCGCGCCATGGACGCAGACCCCGCTGATCGCCGTGTATTTTCTGCTGCCGCACCTGGAACTGTTCGACATCCGTCAGCAAGTCGTCCATGGCCACACCGGACTGGATTTCCGGACGCTCCTGGCCTTGGTTGCTTACGGTATGACCTGTGCCGCAGCACTGGTTATGGTAGCCTGGCTGGCATACCGGGAGAAGCGATTCGATCGGGCCGCACTGACGGAGTGATGGCATGATGCGACGCCCCATACTACCATGGCTGGTGCTCATACTGCTCACTTCAGCGGCTTTCGGACTGGCTTGCCGTCTTGTACCGGCGGGCAGTCATACCAGCGGTTCAAAGCACGCCTCGATGGCGAGCCGTTTTTTCACGGCCAGCAGGTCGGGCATGGGCGCAGCAGCCATTCGACAGGCCGACCTCTATCTTCACCGCGGATTGGAGGCCGCACCGCCGGCAGCGTTCAGTAATACCTGGTTCCAGCGAATGGCCGCGCGAGTGTCCATTCGCGGCGTTATGCACCGAGAAGGCGAGTCAACCCGCGAGGTGGTGCCGTGGCTGTGGTTCGGAACAGCCCTGGACCCGGATAACAAGGACTACGCGCTCCTGTCCATATACTGGCTCAAGGCTGCTGGCAGGGATGATCTGGCCATGGGCGTTCTCCGAAATGCATTGATCCGGGAGCCTCGATCACCGGAACTGCATCTTGAGCGCGCCCGGCTTCTGCTGCGCGGCGGAAGAATCCCCGAGGCAGCGCGGGCCCTGGATGCCGGCCTGATCTGCACGGCAGGGACCCCAACCAGCAATACCAACACCGTCAAGAAGACGCTGTGCACCTACCGGTCAATCATCTTCGAGTACGAGGGTGACACCAACGCCGCCATCGCCTGCCTGTCCAGCGAAGATGAGCATTCACCGGACGTTATCGCGCGTGTGGCCGACCTTCGAAGCAACCGCCAACCTGCAGTGTCGGCCGCCGCCCTCCTCAGCAACCTCGTGCACGTGGCCCATCGATGCGAGGACCATTATGGGGGGCATGACGACGATGAGCACACGGAAGAGCCGCTAGGTGGTAAGCCTTGAGGTTTGATTGGTTGTAAACTGGAAAGGAAACGTGGCCTAATGGCCGGGAGGTTGGCATGAACGAATGGATGCAGGAAACGCTGCGAATTATTCAACTGATATTGCGACAACAGGATAGCGTACCGCGTATCGCTATTTCCGCCGCGGTGGCATCTATCGTGTTTCTTGTGCTTCTGCGACTAGTGAGTGTTGCTTTTCGCATTCTAACGGTAAGTTGGCTCCAGCGTCTGGCGGCGGCCGTTATCGTTCTGGCCGTTCCTCTGGCCGGAGCCGTTGCGACATCCCTGTACGTTTGCCCGCGAATGACCACGGACACTCTCAAGATGGCTGCCATCATTGCCGGTCCTGCCGTTGCATTGCTGCTCGTGGCCACACCGCTGGCCATGTTGGTCCTGCGAGCCCGTTTCTTCCAAACACTCGGCACCGTCGTCCTTTGCATGGCTGGCGCATGGGGGGCGCTATTGCTCTCTAACGCTACGATCAATGCATTCAAGGAAGGCTCGCGCCAGGCCGGTAAAGCAGTGGAGCACAGGGCCGACATAGACAAACTTCTCGGGAAGCCCTGAAGAGAAAGCAGGCTGAATCCATGCATGGAGTCCGATCAACGACTTGGGCTGCCCCACTCTGCCTGATCGCCGTGCTCGTTGGTGCAACCGGCGCCAGAACCGCTTCCGCCGGCCCTCTCCAAG
Source organism: uncultured Victivallales bacterium (assembly GCA_964635275.1). Taxonomy (GTDB): domain Bacteria; phylum Verrucomicrobiota; class Kiritimatiellia; order UBA8416; family CAZWPN01; genus CAZWPN01. Next base: position 10,445 of record CAZWPN010000004.1, read on the forward strand.
TACATACCATCGGCCCGCTTTTGGTGGCACGACCCAGCGCAACGGAGGTGTTGAATCCTTCGGCATTCCACGACGACTCATGGCTGGTCCAGATGAACATGCAGTGGGGCAACGTCTGGATTCTGAAGCCGGACTTCTATATGGTCGACTGCGAGTGGGCGTTCCCAACGCTAACACTTGGACATCGCTGGGCAGACAACTGGACGGCGGCAATGCGCATTCCCGTGGTCATACGATGGGCCGGCTTCGCTGACTCGGCGATTGAGCGCTTCCACGCATGCTTCAGTCTGCCCAATCATCAACGAGACCAATTCCCGGAAAACCGGTCCCTTGTCGCAGTGCGAAACGGAGACCATTCGTTTCAGATCAGTGGCAGCCATGTCGGCATCGGCGATATCGAGCTGCTAACATCCTGGCGGGCAGTGGACGATGCCCGCTTCATCCCGGGCGTAGTCTTTCAGGCATCCTGGCAACTGCCAACGGGAGACGAGACAGAACTCGAGGGAACGGGGGACTCGAGCTTCACCGCCTCCATTTTGATGGAAAAGCGCTTCGGGACCAGTCCCTTCTCGCTATTCGGCGGAGGAACATTCACGTACCGATTGGCTGAGGAAATAGCAGCCGTCGCAATCCGGCCTACCGGGTACTCCGGACTATTGGGGTGCGAGGTCGCCTTGGACACTTGGGATGTCGTTGTTCAGGGAGCGAGTTACTCCCCGGCGGGAAGGGACTACTACGCATTCTCCCGCAATGCGCTTGAAGCATCATTGGGAGTACGCAAACATATCGGCCGTTCGACTCTTGAGTGTAGCCTGACGGAGAACGTGAAGTACTTCAGCAGCGGCAGCGATATCGGCGCGCAGATTGGCTGGAATCGGTCTTTCTGACACTGACGTCGCGACAGGAGAGGAGCAAACATGATCAACAGCCAGAATCTCTTGGTGACCGGGGGCTTTGGTTTCATCGGTGCCAATTTCATCCGTCACCTTCTGGAAGAGACTGGATTCGCCGGACGGGTCGTCAACGTGGACAAACTGACTTATGCGGCCAACCCATTGAGTTTGCGCGATATAGAAGAGCGCTTTGCGGAACGTTATGTTTTCGAAAGGGCCGACATATGCGACCGGCCGGCCATGGAAAAGGTGTTCGATGCGCTTCGGATTGATACCGTCGTGCACTTCGCAGCAGAGTCTCATGTGGACCGCTCCATCACAGGGCCGGATGCGTTCATCAAGTCCAACATCATTGGGACCTACGTCTTGCTGGAAGTATGCCGCGCCCGGAAAGACCGTATCCGCCGCTTTCACCACATTAGTACTGACGAGGTCTTTGGAAGTCTGGGAGACAAGGGGTATTTCGTCGAAGACACGCCTTACCATCCCAACAGCCCCTACTCCGCCTCAAAGGCAGCCTCCGACCACCTGGTCCGGGCGTACCATTCGACCTTTGGCCTGCCGGTGACAATCTCCAACTGCTCGAACAACTTCGGGCCATTCCAGTTTCCTGAGAAACTGATACCGCTGATGATTCTCAACGCATTGGAAGGCAAACCCCTGCCAGTCTACGGAGACGGCCTCAACGTTCGCGACTGGCTCTACGTCAGTGACCACTGCACGGCGATCCATGCCATCCTCACGAAAGGAGAAGAGGGTGAAACCTATAACGTAGGCGGTCGCAACGAGATGCCAAACCTGACCGTTGTTCAGATGATCTGCGACCGGGTTGACGAAATGGCATCCCCTCTTGCCTGTGGCCCTCGACGCAGCTTGATAACCTTTGTCAAAGATCGTCCCGGCCATGACCGCAGATACGCCATTGACTGCACGCGAATAACGTCCCGACTGGGATGGCAACCGGCAGAGTCCTTCGACACCGCCCTTCAGAAAACCGTTCGCTGGTATCTCGACAACGATCAGTGGGTCGCTCAGATTCGTACCGGTCAATACGCAGAGTGGATCCAAAACAACTACTCCGGGCGTTCATAGTCCGAACATCGCCAGGCCGACCGCCGCCTATCGGGAGAGCAACCCAAAACTGCGGGAGTTGGAAGACTGGAAGGATGGAAGATTTGGGCAAGCCCTTGAATCCGTGGCCGATTCACACGCGCTGCGCGCGTGCATGAGTTCACGCTTCTTTTGATGTTTCCTCCTGCCTATTGCCGTGCTGAATACCCCGGCAGGCGCGCCTTCCCCACCCTTCCTGTCCTCCGCAGTTCATGGAGCAATCAGCGCTATGGACGTCCGTCGCGAAAATGGGTTATAATTCCCCTGTGAGCACGTTGCCACACCCAAGCGTCTTGGACCTCGTAGCTGTGGGCTTCATCGTGATGAATGCCCGGGTCGGCTATCGGCGCGCCGTACCCGGCGAGTCTCTCAAGTTGATAGCGCTGATTCCCGCCTGTCTAGTTTTCGCTATGACGGTTCAGCCGGTCAGCCGCTTTGCAAGCCGTTTCAACGCACTCGGCATTCCAGCCGAATCGCGCCCGGCAATCGGTTTGATTTCCACGGCTATCGTGTCCCTGATTGTCCTGGCCATCTTCCGGCGGATTATTTCCAGCTTTCTGCATCCGCCATCACCGCGTCACAAGGCAAAGGTCGGCAACATGATCGCAGCGACTGTCTACGCGGCTCTCTTTGTACTTCTGACTTGGGGTGCCATGGGCTTATTGCCCGTGCAGGAGCTGAATGATCGCTTTACCCGTGACTCCATCATCGGCCGGAGCATGGCCTCCGCGCTGCCTGCTCTCAAATCTCGGATATCGAGCAAAGGCGAGAGCAGCCGTCGTTCCAATCCGCCCGCCGCATCGTCAAAGCGATCGGTATTCGGAACGTTTCGGGAAGGCCAGAACTCGCGCACCGACATTCCCCAGTAGCCCAAATGGTATGGCGTTGCCCAACCTGAGCATTTACGCCGGCGTTTTTGTAGTGTAGAGTACTGTCCCTTCATGAGCGGCATGGTTTCAAAACAGACGCTGGACGATATTCGATTCCGTAACGACATTGCGGACGTGATCGGATCCTATTTCCAACTGCAACGGGCCGGGGCGGCATTCAAAGCCCTGTGCCCCTTCCACAAGGAGAAGTCCCCCTCGTTCAACGTCAATATCCAGCGCCAGATCTACCACTGCTTCGGGTGCGGCGCTGGTGGGGACGTGTTCGGTTTTGTAATGCAGTACGAGGGCGTCGATTTCATGATGGCTGTGCGCATGCTCGCCGAACGCGCCGGCGTCCGTCTGGAGCTTGATGCCTCGGCCGGCGATACTTCCGAAAAGGCGATTCTCTACAAACTGCACGCGGAACTGGCCGAATTCTACCATCGGGTGCTGGTGGAGAGCCGGCTGGCCGAGCCGGCGCGTGAGTACTGCGCAAAGCGCGACCTGAACGACGACATCAGAAAGATGTTCCTGATCGGATACGCCCCAAACCGGTGGGATACCGTGCTCCAGTGGGCCGACAAGCACAAGCACCCTCACGCCCTTCTGGAAACCGCGGGGCTGCTGGCTAAGCCAACAACACCCGGCGCACGTTCCGAATACTACGACCGATTCCGTAATCGGCTGATGTTTCCCATCCGTGATGAACAAGGCCGCGTGATCGCTTTCAGCGGACGCGTGCTCGACCCCGATGCCAAGGAAGCCAAGTACGTCAACAGCCCCGAGACGCCGATTTTCCAGAAGGGACGCGTGCTCTACGCACTGGACAAGGCGCGCAAGCCCATGGTCGACGCTCGGGAAGCCATCGTGTGCGAAGGCCAGATTGACGTTATCCGCTGCCACCAGGCAGGCTTCCACAATGCGGTGGCCGCCCAGGGAACCGCTTTCACCGAGGACCACGTCAGGACCTTGCGCCGCTACGCAGACAGCGTCGTCCTGGTGTTCGACTCTGATCGCGCCGGTCAGGACGCGGCTATCCGGGCCTCCGGCACATTCATGTCGGCTGGAATCGCCGTGCGCGTCGCTTCCGTCCCCGCCGGCGAGGATCCGGATTCGTTCATCCGCAAACAAGGAGCTGACGCTTTCCGCCGTATGATAGACACTTCCACTTCCGCCGTGGCCTTCCAGATAAAGGTGTTGTCCGGACGCGAGAATGCCCACTCGGAGATTGGCGTCATGCGAATCGCCAAGGCAGTGCTTCAAACCATCCTCCACACGCCAAACGAAGTTCAAAAGGCCAAGTTGATTCAGGAAGCAGCCGAGCAACTGAGGATCCCGGCTTCCGCGCTCCAACGGGACCTGAACGCCATGGTCCGCCGTGCCCGCCCCTCTTCCGCCGCCGACGCGGGCGTACCCACCACAGCTGCCGCCACACCCAGAGCGGTTGATGAAGTGCGTCTTTGCGAACACCTGGCTCGAATTCAGGACAGCCCGGCACTGGCCCAACTCATCGAAAAATACCTGCCGCTCCACATGATCAGCGACCCGGACTGCAGGCGTTTTGCCGAGGCGGCGCTTGAACTCGGCCGGACCGGCCGCCCCATACCCGAAACACTCAGGGCCTCCGGCGATGCCTCTGAGGAACTGCTTCGGTTCGCGGCCGCCGTTCAGATGGCCCCAGACCGCGCCGGCAGCCGGGAGTTTTCTGTGGAGGACGCGGCGAAAGGACTCATCCTGTCGATCTGGCAGCGCCGCCTGAAGGAAGAACGCCGGGTGATCGAAGAGGAATGCGCGAGAACGGGAAGCCAGGCGGCGGAATCCCGACGGCATCAGGCAACGATGGACCTGAAGACCCTGCGCTCCTGGCAGGATGGGTCCGCGCTAATTGAGATCCGCCTCCATTCTGCGTGACACGTCTTAATCGCATGGCATAATACGCGCGTGCAGCAATGGAGCATTGGGCCTGCATTGTAGTGCTGGTCGAAGCTGGCGGGGATGCGGTACGAAGTGTGGATTTGTTTGCAATAGGATCCGTCAAACGAGGAGCATGTTATGAAGACTGATTTGATTGAAAAAGCCTATGCTATCGCCAACGAAACGTATGCCGAATACGGCGTGGACACCGAGCAGGCGATTCTGCGCCTGAGCAAGGTGCCCGTTTCCATCCACTGTTGGCAGGGCGACGATGTGGGCGGCTTTGAGCACGCCGGCGAGTTGGATGGAGGCCTCGTCGCCACAGGGCACTACCCGGGGAAGGCCCGCAACGCCGACGAATTGCGCAGCGACCTGTCGAAGGCGATGACCCTCGCACCTGGCCGACATCGCCTCAACCTCCACGCGATATACGCCGAAACCAACGGCCGAAAGGTGGAGCGCACCGACCTCACTTTCGAGCATTTCACGCGCTGGGCGGACTGGGCAGCCGAGAAGGATATCGGCCTGGATTTCAACCCATCCTTTTTCGCCCACCCCAAGGCCGCGTCGGGCCGCACCCTCACGCACCCCGATAAAGATATCCGGCGTTTCTGGGTGGAGCACGGAATCGCCTGCCGCCACATCGGTGAGGCTTTTGGCCGCCGCCTGAAGGATCCGTGTATCACCAACGTCTGGATCCCGGACGGATCCAAGGATAGCCCGGCTGACCGACGCACCCCGCGATTGCTGCTCGAAGAATCACTGGACGAGCTCTTCGCACGCGCGATCGATCCCGCGTTCAACCTCGACGCCGTCGAGAGCAAGCTGTTCGGGATCGGTTCAGAGTGCTACGTGGCCGGTTCGCACGAGTTCTACCTCGCTTACGCAGTGCGCAACGAGAAGATGCTTTGCCTCGACATGGGGCATTTTCACCCTACCGAGTCGATTGCAGACAAGATATCGTCCTTGCTCGTCTTCCTCGATGGACTGCTGTTGCACGTCAGCCGCGGGGTGCGGTGGGACAGCGATCATGTGGTTATCTTTAACGACGAATTGCGCGCCCTGTGCGAGGAGGTAGTCCGTATCGGCGCCTTGGATCGCGTTCATCTGGCCTTGGACTATTTCGACGCCAGCATCAACCGGGTGGCCGCCTGGGTCATAGGGGTCCGAAGCCTGCAGAAAGCCCTCCTGGCCGCGCTTCTGGAACCGCAGGATGCAATGCGCGAGGCCGAGCGAAAGGGAGACATGACTGCGCGCCTCGCTTGGATGGAGGAAGCCAAAGCCCTGCCGGCGGCCGCCGTCTGGGACTCCTTCTGCCTGCGCAACAACGTCCCCGTCGGTCCGGCCTGGCTGCAGGAAGCTCAACAATACGAGCGCGATGTCCTGAGCAAGAGGCAGTAGAGCATCATGAGTGCCGTGCGCGAAGAACTGGTGGGTTACGGTGTAAGGATGGTCCGGGCAGGACTGGTCGCCGGAGCCGGTGGCAATATCAGCGCCCGCGAAGGCACAATCGTGTGGATGAAGCCCAGCGGCGTTGCCATGGATGATATGACTCCGGACGACCTCGCCGGCATGGATATGAACCTTGGCAGACAGATCAGGGGCTTCAAGAAACCCACCTCCGAAGTCAACATGCACCTTGCCATCTACCGGAAACGTCCGGACATTACCGCCATCTTCCACTCGCACTCTCCATGGGCATCTGGAGTTATCAGCGGCGGTGTCGAACTGAGGCCAATGTTCGCGGAATTCGTATGCGACCTCGGCTGCACCGGCACACTCCCCTACATCACGCCCACAACCCAGGAACTCGCCGACAGAGCGGCGGAAAAGGCCGCTTCGTGCGACACCATATTTCTGGCCAACCACGGCATTGTGGCCCTTGGTGTCACAATGAAACAGGCCTACTACCGCTGCGTCGTGGTCGAGGACGCCGCCAAGTCACTCGTGGCAGCCGCCGTAGTCGGGAAGCCTCAGTTCCTTACACCTGCGCAGATCGCGGACCTGATGGCATTGGATGGCGCGAAACACCGTATTTCAATGATGGAGGGAAAGCAATGATCACGAAGCGGTTCATGGCAGTAGACCTTGGCGCCTCGGGTGGAAAGTGCTTTGTCGGCACATTTGAGCAGGCCGGCTTCCACATGAAGGAAATCCACCGATTTCCCCATGAAGGCGTGAACTTCCACCTGCCAGACGGCAGTGGCGCAATCTCCGAGCGGGCCCACTGGGACGATACTCACCTCTACCGCAACATCGTCCTCGGCCTGGAATCATGCCGCCGCGACGTCGGCCCCGCCTTGGACGGCATAGGAATTGACACCTGGGGCGCTGATGGGCAGTTCTTTAGCGCGGACGGCGAACTCCTCGCAAAGATCTACTGCTACCGTGACCACCGGCTAGACCGGATGATCGAGCAGGTCAAGGCGCGTATTTCGGCGCGCCGTGTCTACGAGATCACCGGCATCCACTTCCAGCCATTTAACGTCAGCAACCAACTCCTGTGGTGGATGCAGAACCGCAAGGACCTGCTTCGCCCGGGCTGCTTCTATCTCCCGATCCCATCCGTATTCTACTTCTATCTCGGCGGCGTGAAAGCCGTTGACTCCTCTTGGGCCAGCGTTACCCAGCTCATGGATGCACAACGCAAGTGCTGGAGCCCAGAGATCCTTGCCGCATTGGGCATCCCGCAGGAAGTCCTTCCAGCCATCGTCGCGCCCGGAACCGTTGTCGGCCGCATGACCGCACCGCTCGCCAAGGCTATCGGATTGAATGAGGTTCCGCTGATTGCAGTTGGCGGACACGACACGGCAAGCGCCTTTGCTGCCGCCCCGGTGGACAATACAGATGACGCCCTTATCATCAGTTCAGGCACATGGTCGCTCGTCGGCAAACTGATTCCTGTTCCTATCACCAGCGAAGCCGCAATGGCGGCGAACGTCAGCAACGAAGGCGGTATCGGTAACGTCAGGTTCCTGAAGAACTGCATGGGACTGTGGCTCGTTCAGGAACTCCGGCGCGGCTGGCGCGCAGCAGACGGAAAGGAACTGTCATGGGACGAAGTCGGCCGATTGATCGAATCGGCAAAGCCGTTCACGGCCTTCGTGGACCCTGACGACTCATCTTTCTACAACCCCGCCAGCATGGAGAATGCCTTCGCGGAGTTCTGCAGGAAGACGGCGCAACCAATTCCGGCGGATCGTGGAACATTCCTGCGGGTCGCCATGGAGAGCCTTGCACTCAAATATCGAATGGTGAACGAACAGATTTCGGCTGTGTGCGGGAAGCCCTCGAAGGTCGTTCACATCGTGGGTGGCGGAAGCAAGGACAAGCTCCTCAACCAGTTTGCCGCTAATGCAGTCGGGCTGCCGGTCCTGGCTGGACCCGAAGAGGCAACGGCCGTCGGAAACCTGATGGTTCAAGCCATGGCCTCTGGTGTGATTCGCTCACTCCACGAAGCCCTGCCCATCATCCGCAAGGCGTTTCCCATTGGCGAGTACCGCCCACAGAACGCAGAAGAATGGTCTGCGGCGTATGGCCGCTTCCGACGTATTGTGGGGTAGCGAATAGCCAAGCAGCGACGCGCCTAAGAAGACGTCTCTGGCTACCAGGCTTTGCCCCAAGTAGCCCGCGACCTGCGTGCAACTCATGCCATGAGTCACAAGCATCACTCCGTGGAGCCGATGGTCGCAGCGAGACTCTTCAGAGCGCTGAATCTCCTGCTACACGGCAATCTGCATGCTCTGGCAATCCGCCACTTCGAGCTTGCGCACTGCAACACGAATACGGAAGCGTTCTACTAGGGCCGATTTGCGGCGATAACATCCTCATTGAAGCAGGCCCTCACGCTTTGCCCCGGCGGCACAACCAGAAAGTCGTCATTCCACTTACCGTCCACCAATCGCTGGAGCAGGTCAAGCGATCCATGCAATACGTCGAAGGTCCAGCCCCGTTCCGCCGCCTCGCCGCGCGCCTGCTCCTGAAAACGGTCATCCTGCGCGAGCCCCATGTGGATAAATGTCAGGCGAGAGTAGTTCTGCACCCAGGCACCCATTGTCTCGGCGATATACCGGGCATTCTCCTCCCCATACTGCTCGACGAGTTTATCGTACTGGGTGGACATGCCAAGCTTCTGCTGGATATTGATCTCGCCGGCTCCCTCGGAGTCCGCATGCTCAATCCAGCCGCTGGTCCGATAGTAGGTTCCGGGGTTCGCGTCGAAATAGGCCCGGTATTTTCTGCGATCCCCCATGAACAGCGTCATGCAATCATGGGCCTTTGGTATGACGAGCGGCGCGTTTCGTGCGGTCAGTCCCGCCAAGCCATTGTTGCACAAGCCATAGGCTAGCAACACCGCCGAACAACTTTCCGGAACGGCGTCCACACTGGTCTGAATCCGGGCAAGCATCCGTTCCGCCCCCAGGTCGTGCAACCCCTTCGGCAGAAACTCCAGGTCACAGGTCGATGGAGTTCCGGCTACCAGGTGACAGATCTCTCGAAAGAAGACTTCACAGGCCAGGACCTTATATCTCATCGCACCCTCCGAAGAACGATCGCGGGAGTCTAGCAGTCACCATGAGACACAGCAATTCCCATTATGGCGGCGCCCCCGCGCGCCCTTTTGTAGTGGGAACGCGCAAGGCGACAAGGGGACACGACATAATGAGAATTGCCAACGGAGGCAGGGCAAGTCATTTCGCACGGATCTGGCCGTCAGAAAACTCTTGTTTCTCTGACAGGGGACACGACATAATGGGACCGTGGTTCGGGATAGTCCCGGGCGCACGTACCTCAACAACAAATAGGAGCGGGCATGACAAAGTCTGAGACGGTTGCAGTTCTCGGCGAAAAATCGGGTCTGACCAAGGTTCAAGTCGATGGCTTGTTGGACGCACTGGCCAACCTGGCGTATGCCGAGGCAAAGAATGGCTTCGCCATCCCCGGCATCGGCAAACTGGTTCTCGTGCAGCGTGCGGCAAGGGCGGGACGTAACCCAGCCACAGGCGAGACAATCCAGATACCGGCAAAGACGGCAGTCAAGTTCCGCGTCGCCTCAGCTTGCAAGGAGGCAGTGTTGAAGGCGTAAGGCTCCATTGCCTTCCGCCACCGCACACCCAGTCTGATGTCACACAATCGCTATCTGCTGCCCGCGCTCTCCGGTTTGGGCGTGGTGGTTCTGCTGTGCACCGCTTCGACGCTCACTCCGAAGAGCCAGTACGGCGACGTCGGTCGTCTGGTGGCCCGGCGCCTGCCCCGCGAGCACCTGCTTCGCATGCCGTTTGACGACGCCATGTCCCAGCGGGCGTGGTCGAATTATGTCACAGCTCTGGACTATGATCGCTCGTACTTCCTGGCCGACGATATTCAGCTGTTCAGGACCCGCGAGAAGCGGCTCGATGATATGGTCTACGGGGGTGACGTAAGTTTCGCGTTCGAGGTCTTCGAGATTTATAAGGAACGAGTCAGGGACAGGGTTCGATTCGTCAGCGAACTTCTGAAGACACCGCCGGCGCTTGACATTGAGGAAGTTTACCGATGGAAGCGCAAAGACGCGCCTTGGCCCGCCGACCGCAAGGAATGGGATGATATCTGGCGGCAAAGGATAAAGAACGAATACCTTGCCCGCAGCGTGTCTGCAGCGCAGGAGGCCGCAACGAATCCGGTGCCCACAGCGGCAGCCACGACCAACACACCTCCTATTCTGCCCGAGGAATGGATTAGAAAGCGGTATCAGCAGGTCCTGACGACGCTGGAGGACAGCGATGCCGACTGGTTGCTTCAGGTCTACCTTTCCTCCTTCGCCCGGGCGTACGACCCGCACTCCGACTACATGTCGCCGGCAGCAGTGGAGGACTTCGGCATCGAGATGAAGCTTTCTCTCGTTGGCATCGGCGCCGTGCTGGGGTCGGAAGACGGGGCGGCAAAGGTCATCCGCCTTATCCCCGGAGGACCGGCGGACCGGGACAAGCGTGATGTCCATCTCCAGCCTAACGACAAGATCATCGCCGTGGCCCAAGGCGATGCCGAAGCGGTCGATACGCTTCACTGGCCCCTGAGCAAGGTGGTGAGGCTGATCAGAGGCGAGCGTGGCAGCAAGGTGGTGCTCACGGTCATTCCGGCCTCCGATCCAACAGGCACCACGACGCGCCGCATAGATATCATCCGGGACGAGGTGAAACTCGAGGAACAGGCGGCTAAGTCGCGCATCGAAAACGTCAAACTCGCCGATGGCACGGTACACAAGCTGGGCGTCGTTCAGTTACCTGCCTTTTACGCCGACATGAAAGCCGGGGCCACGGGCGAACAGGACTACAAGAGTTCAGCCCGTGACGTGGAGAAAGCGGTTCTGGACCTCAAACAGGGCGGAGCTGAGGGCATTATTGTAGACCTCCGCAGCAATGGCGGCGGCGCTTTGCTGGAAGCAGTGCGCATGACCGGTCTATTTATCGGAGTCGGCCCGGTGGTTCAGGTAAAGGAAGGGTTGCGCACTCGTGTCATTCCGGATTCCGATCCCAGGATTGTCTATTCCGGGCCGCTAGTCGTACTCGTCAACCGCCTGAGCGCCTCGGCCTCCGAGATCTTTGCCGGGGCACTCCAGGACTACGGTCGGGCACTCGTCATCGGTGATTCCAAGACCCATGGCAAGGGGTCGGTGCAATCCATCATTGAACTCGACCGAGAAAACAGGATGGGGTCGCTCAAGGTCACCACCGCATCCTACTTCCGCGTGTCCGGCGGATCCACCCAATTGAAGGGCGTCACGCCCGACATCGTCCTTTCCTCTCCACTTGATTTCTATCCGGACCTTGGCGAGGAAAAACTGGCCTACCCCATACCTTGGACGACCGTCCCCTCCGTCGTGACAACCAACCACCAGGAGTTGACGGAGTTCATTCCAACACTGCGGGCGAATTCGGAAAAGCGCCGGGCTGCCGATTCCCACTTTACCGCGTACGGCAAACTTCTGGCACGACTCGAAACCATGAACAAGACCACCGAGGTGCCTCTTTCTCTGAAAGCGCGGCTGCTCATGGCAAAGTCAGAGCGGGAATTGCAGGACCTGCAGAAGGAAACGGAGGACGCCGAAGACGTGGGCGAGGACGCGCCAGAAGACAACAAGGCGCGTAAGCCGGACCTGATTCTGGACGAGGCCCTGCGTATCCTTGCCGATCTGGCCAAACTTCAACCCGTGGCACCCCAAGCCGCCCTATACCCGCAAAATGCGGAGCGACGACCCGCAACATCCATATTGGACTGGATGCAAGGGTTGTGAACATACGCTTCTGGAAGATGCACGGAGCCGGAAACGACTTCGTCCTCTTTGATGATCGAGCAACGAACTTTCCCGTCGATGACCCGACGTGGATTGCGAGCATCGCAGCCCGCCGCACCGGGATCGGGTGCGAGGGCGTCATCCTGCTCCAGCCTTCGAACAGGGCCACGTTCCGCATGCGTTTCTTCAATCCGGACGGCAGTGAGGTGGAAATGTGCGGCAACGGCGCGCGCTGTATCGCCCGCCTGGCCAACGACATCGGGGCGGCCCCCAGAACAATGACTATCGAAACAGCGGCGGGTATTCTTCAGGCGGAAGCCATGGGCGACGAAGTCCGGCTCGGAATGACCACCCCGAGAGACTGGCGAATGAACCGTACGCTCCAGTTTGGCGACCAGTCGCTGAACTACCACTTCGTCAATTCCGGCGTGCCCCACGCCGTGGTCGAGACAGCGGATCTCGACCGCTGCGACGTGCGGCGTATCGGCGCCGGGATCCGGCACCACGCCGACTTCGCTCCGGCGGGCACCAATGCGGATTTCATCCGCATCACCGGCCCTCAATCGCTGCGCATACGGACTTACGAGCGTGGTGTCGAAGACGAATCCGGCGCATGCGGAACAGGAATAGTCGCCGGTGCACTGGTGTCGGCAAAAGCGGGAGCAGTCAAGCCTCCGGTCACTATCACCACCCCGAGCGGCCACAACCTGATCGTGGACTTCCGGCTGACTTCAACGGGCGCGAGCAACGTTACCCTGCTGGGTCCAGCCGTGCACGTCTTCCACGGAACCGTAAATCACCCCTGACGACTCTGCCAGGGACTCACACGCCGCTGAACGCGGAAAATCCGCCATCCACGGGGATGATCGTTCCGGTGACAAACCCGGCCGCATCGTCGGAAACGAGCCATAGCAGCGCCCCCACCAGATCTTCGGGCTTCCCAAACGCTCCCATCGGCGTATGCCCGATAATCGTCTGCGCACGCGGCGTCAGCGAACCGTCCGGCCGTGTCAGGAGAGACCGGTTCTGGTCGGTCAGAAAGAATCCCGGCGCAATGGCGTTGACCCGTATGCCCGCCTTGGCCATGTGAACAGCCAGCCAGAGGGTAAAGTTGCTGACAGCCGCCTTGGCTGCGCTGTAGGCCGGAATCTTCGTAAGAGGCTTGAATGCGTTCATCGATGAGATGTTGATGACCACACCATGCCGCCGTTGCGCCATGGCCCGGGTAAAAGCCTGGGTGGGAAGCAGCGTGCCCAGAAAGTTCAGATTGAATACGAACTCAATGCCCTTTGGGTCCAAGTCGTAGAACGTCACAAAATCCCGGTTTTCTTTGAGCAAATCATCGGGGTTGAGGTGCTCCATGGACGTGGTGCCCTTGGGATGATTGCCGCCCGCGCCATTGATCAGAATGTCCACGGGTCCCAACTCCTTCTCTATCTGCGCGTTAGCCGATTCCAGACTCGCGCGTTCTAGCACATTGCACGCGACTCCGATCGCCCGGCCCCCGTTGGCGCTGATGGTCTTCGCAACCGCTTCCGCGGCCTCCAGTTTCAGATCGGCAACAGCCACGGCTGCGCCGCACTCCGCCAGCGCCCTGGCCATGGCGGAGCACAATACGCCGCCTCCGCCCGTTACCACAGCCACCTTGCCCTTCAGATCCACCCGGAATGGTACTGTCATCTTCTTCGCTCTCTTTCTTGTTCTGCCCTCACAGACTCGTGCCCGCGCTCACGTAAAACGGTCCCGGTGTGCCCATAGCCCGATCGCCGGGTTGCTGATAAAGAAGACTTCCTCCCCGTCAGGCATCCTGTTGACACCATCCCTCAGCCGCGTAGGATCGTAACGCTTCTGCATCGTTGCCAGATCGGCGAAGCGGAAACCAACACCCTCGACTTCAGCCTGCGTCAAGTGCACTGTGCAGTAGGTGACCTTAAACCGTCCTTCTGATGAACCATGAATCAGGTGGGCAGCGGCGCTCAGGTTCTGCTTAAGGTCAGCATTCTCACGCACCGCCTGCAACACCTTCGGAGTCCCTACGTACCCGTAGCGCCGGATCAGCCGGTCAATCTCAGGATCTTCTCCGAACTCCCTCACGCCGGGCGCCAGCACCACCAACTCGCCGCCGTCGGCAATGGCCATACGCGTGCGGTAGATACTCTTGTTTCCGAGCCAGGTGCTTTTGAATTCGTGCGGGTCGAGATACACAACCACCTTGTGCTGGGGCTTTTCAAGCATCTCGAAATTTACCTGCAAGGAAAGGGCCGCCGCACGCGTGAAGCATGCCTCGTCATCGCCCACGAACAACCCGCGAGTCTTCAGGGCTCCGTCACTGTCGCGTCCAACCACCGTGTGCACATACACTATGGGAAGACTCTTGGCGAAGTGCTCCGACGCGTAGTTCAGAATACGGCGAACCGGAGTGTCTGCCCGGCCCATCATCCGCTCCATTCCGTACGCCGCACCGATAAAATGACTCTTGTTGATTCCGTCTGCACCTCCCGTGCCGACAAAGATGTTCTTGTTGTAGTTGGCCATGCCCACCACTTCGTGCGGCACGACCTGCCCTATGGACAGGATCAGATCATGGCCCCCATGGGCCAGCAGGTTGTCGACCTGCGCAGGCCAGGAGAAGTCCGCCGCATTCCCCGAAACTTCGCGAACATAATCCGCTGGCACCTCACCAAGCGTCGTGATGCCGTCCCGCCAGTTGTGGACGCGGAATAAGCCCTGTGGCACTTCGCCGAACATCGCCCGAAGTTGGGCCGGCGTCATTGCCGAATGCGTTCCGATCGCCGGCAGAATGTCAGTCAGGGCATCCCCATAGTGCTTCCATGCCCACCGGGTCAGGTTGCCCGCCCGTGAATGGGACCGTGTGTGATCGGGTGGAACCGCCAGGACCTTGTTCCGCTTTCCGATCCGCTTCAGGGCCGCAATCAGACCCTCTTCCAAGTCTCGATCCGTCAGGACGTCCTTCGCCGAACCCCGTTCGTAGTACAGCATCTCTGCGCCCTTTCAATACGACCCCGCAGCGGCAATGAAAGCACGATGAACTCTCCAGATCAAGTCCTGTTCTAGCGCCCAAACACTTAATGTCGATTGGCAGACTGCCTGCGCCTACCCGGCTCAGCCGGAGGCGCGTTCAGTTTGCCTTTCGATAGCGCATTTATGACGCTGGTTTGTGTTGCAGCGCGTCGTTGTTGCGGCTATCCTTAGTGCCATGTTGTCACAGTACACCATCTTATGAAACGCGGATTCATTGATAAGCTGGTTGATCGGCTGGACAAGATTGACCCACGCAGCCTGCAGCCCCATTTCCTTAGGCTCATTCAGGAGAAGGGTCTTCTGGAGACTATTTTCCAGTCCATACAGGAAGGGATGCTCGTCATTGATGGATCGGGCCGAATCACTTATGCAAACCGGGCCGCCGAGCAGTTCCTGGGGTTTTCCATTGATTCAGCACGGGGGCGCCCAGTCGCAAATTATCTGAAAGACATTGACTGGAACCGCGTTCTAAAACTTGACGTCGCGGAGTGGTCCAAGTTGATCACTCAGGAAATCGAGATCACCTACCCCACCCGGCGGAACTTGAGTTTCTACGTGGTGCCGCTGAACCCGGATGCCGCCGGGGAGAACGGCGCCGTAGTGATGCTGCGCGACATCAGCAGCCAGCGTCAGCATGAGGCATCTCTTCTCGAGTCAGAACGCATGAACGCGATCAAACTTCTGGCCGCCGGCGTGGCCCACGAAATCGGTAACCCGCTTAATGCGCTCAACATTCACCTGCAACTGCTCGATCGCGAATTGAACGCCGTACCGCCTCCTGAACAGAACAACCTTAAGGAGCTTGCTCAAATCGCGCGCAACGAGGTGGCAAGGTTGGACCTGATCATCACCCAATTCCTCCGAGCCTTACGTCCCAGCAAGCCGGAGATGAGGCCGTCTGATGTTCACGACATCCTGCAGGAGACGCTGGCCATCCTCAAGCAGGAGATCGCGGACCGCAACACCCAAGTCGAAATCCAGCGCGTGCGGGAAATCCCAAGGGTCAATGTAGACCGCAACCAGATGAAGCAGGTGTTCTTCAACGTCATCCGCAACGCCATTCAGGCCATGCCGGGCGGCGGCGCACTGCGGATAGCGCTCTCAAGCACCGATCGCTTCGTGGCCATCGTGTTTCAGGACACCGGCGTTGGAATCAAATCCGAAGATCTTGGACGCGTGTTCGAACCCTATTTCACCACGAAAACCGACGGATCCGGTCTCGGCTTGATGATCGTTCAACGCATCGTGCAGGAGCACGGCGGACATATCGAGATCGCCAGCAGACACAACTGCGGCACCGTCTTCACCATCCTCCTGCCGCTGGATGAGCCCCGGATGCGACTGCTGGAGGCACCGGGAACAAAGAGTCACAAGTCGACCAGGGGTGCACCGTGGTCAGCACCGCAAGGATAGGCTGTCATGACTTTAACTCCGGGAAAACGCACTGTATTGATTGTGGACGACGACCGGAACACGCGCGACGGGCTTGGCCGCGCGCTTCGTTCGGGCTTTCATGTTCTGATCGCCGAAAGCGGAGAACGCGCGCTGGACATGATGGGGTCGCAGACCGTGGACATAATGTTGAGCGATGTACGCATGCCGGGCATGGACGGCATCACACTGCTCCAGAGAGCCCTGGCGCGGAGCCCTCGGCTCATTTGCATACTCCTGACCGCCTATGGGAACGTCGAAGTGGCCGTGGAGGCCATGAAGAGGGGCGCATATGACTTCCTGATGAAACCTGTCAACCTGGATCATCTGGACCTCCTGCTGAAGAGGGCATTGCACTCCCGCGATATGGAGACTGAGAACACGGAGTTGCGGCAGCAGTTGGACGACCGGTTCGGCATGGAACGGATCATTGGCGAGGCGCCTGCCATGCAACAGCTCTTTGACATTATCCGCCAGGCCTCGCCGACACAGGCCACAGTGCTGATCCAGGGAGAGAGCGGTACGGGGAAGGAACTCGTCGCCCATGCCATCCACCGGCTGAGTACCCGCACCAAGGGGCCATTCATCCCGGTGCACTGTGCCGCCTTGTCATCTACGCTTCTGGAAAGTGAGCTTTTTGGCCACGAAAAAGGCGCCTATACCGGCGCGGCCAACCAACGGCACGGCCGGTTCGAAATGGCAGATGGCGGCACACTGTTTCTCGACGAAATCTCGGAGATTGACCCCTCGGTTCAGGTCAAACTCCTGCGCGTTTTGGAAGAGCGTCGGTTTGAACGCGTCGGTGGGTCGGCCAGCATCGAGGTTGATATCCGCCTGATTGCCGCCACCAACCGGGATCTGAAGGCCCTCGTGACCGCTGGAAAATTCCGTGAGGACCTTTTCTTCCGTCTAGACGTCGTGAACATCCGGCTGCCGCCTCTGAGGGAACGTCTCGCCGATGTACCGATGCTCTTCCGCCATTTCCTCACCGAATTCAACCAGAAGAACGCCCGCAACATTGAAGGTATCACGCCGGACGCCCTGCATATCCTCTGCGCGCATTCCTGGCCAGGCAACGTGCGAGAGCTGCGCAATACCATCGAGAAGATGGTCGTGCTCTCGCGCGGCCCTAAGCTAACCGCTCGTGATATTCCGCCCAGCGTTCGCGATGCAGCTCAACGGGTGACCGCCGCCAGCGACGTCGCGCCAGCCGACACCGGATCAATCGCCGAAGCCGAGACCCGCATGATCAAGGCCGCCCTGGAGAGAAACAACAGCAACCGCACCCGGGCCGCCTTGGAGTTGGGAATCAGTCGGCGCACGCTCCACCGCAAACTGCGGGAACTGGGTGCCAACGAAACATCCGATATCGCGGCCGCAACAGACATAGCTCCATGAGCAGCAGCGCAGAGGCGCAACCGGTGAGGGTGAAATCATGACCGCGGAGTCACAAGTCCGGAAGATCATCTGGCCAGCGGGAGAGAACCTGGCCGGAAGCGTCTTGCAGTTCGGCGCAGCGGCCATGGTGGCTGTCGCAGTCCTCGCGGCGTTCGCATGGTTCCGGTTTGCGGGCATACACGACTCTCATGCCATGGAGCAGTGCAGCCTGGCGCGCAACCTGGCTGAGGGGAAGGGATTCAACGCAACCTGTGTCCGCCCTGCCGAGATCGCCATTCTGCAGCGGAGCGGCCGAGTGGTTGATCTCCGCCGTTTCCCGGATATCCGACAGGCGCCGGCCTACCCTGTAGCGCTGTCAGGCGCCATGCGTCTCGTTCACCCACGAAACGAAGCGCATCCCAGGTCCGGAATATTCCGCCCGGAAACAGCGTTGGTCGTCCCATTCGGCATACTTTGCACACTGGCCAGCGCGGCACTGGTCTACCTGAGCGGCAGGAAGTGGTTTTCGGACGAAACCGGACAGACTGCCGCTGTCGCATTCCTCATCTGGGAGCCGGTCCTCGCGGCAAGCATCTCCGGCGGCAGCCTGCCATTCCTCACCTTCACGTTCTCTCTAAGCCTCTGGCTTGCTGTCACCGCCGCCAACGCCTGCAACCAACAACGATCCGCCGCATTGTGGGCACCCGCCTTTGCCGCCGGGGGCTGCCTCGCCGGCGTCACCTTCCTCGGTGCCTACGTGCTCTGGCCCCTGATTCCCGGCATGGCATTCCTGAGCGCCTGCCTGTGCGACAGGCGGCGGGGGATCGCCTTCGCAATCACCCTTGCGGCAGGCGGCCTCGCGATTGCACCATGGCTGCAGCGCAACCTCGCGGTCGCCGGTCATCCCCTCGGATCGGCCCCCTGGTCACTGCTGAACGGAACCTCACTGTTCACAACGGGTGGATGGGACGCCGCCATGGCCGCCCTGCCTGTCCGATCGGAGATGGTCGCCGCAATTCAGGCCAAGTTCATGGCCAACATCCCGATTCGAATCGAATCGATCTTCCTTCTGATGGGCGGCACAGTACTGGCCGCATTCTTCTGTGTGGCTTTCTTCATTCGCTTTGACAGTGAATCCGCCAACCGTTCCCGCTGGCCTGTTCTGGCAATGCTGGCGGCGGTCCTGATCTCAAGCGCCTTTGGCGATGAACGGTCCGCCTTGCACCTCCGCGTCTTTCTGCCGCTGGCCGCCGCATTCGGTACTGCCGCAGTCTTTGTCATCGCGGAGCACCGTGACTATCTGCTGCCCGCAACCCGTTCGCTGATTGTCTGGAGCGTGGTCGGGCTGAACGTGCTGCCCCTGGTTCTCAAGGTGTGGGGAACTGCCCCTGTCTCTCCATACCCTCCATGCTTTGCGCCGCTGAACACATATGCAGCGAAGCAGCTCCATGATTCGGAAGTTCTTTGCACGGACATACCGTGGGCCACGGCATGGTATGCCAACCGGCTTTCCATCCTGGTACCCGAGAGCGTGAACATGCTCGAAAAGCTGCGCGCTACTTTCCCGTCGATCCAAGGGCTGTACCTCACTACCGAAACCAAGCGTGGCGCGTCCGTCACCCATGGAAAGACTACTGAAGAAAGCGATTGGGGCCGCTTGCTAGCTGGGTGGGTGCCTTCCGGTTTCCCTATGACCAACGGCTTCCGCCTGCCGCCGGGGACCCGTGACCAAGTACTCCTGTTCGACGGATCACGACAGACTGGCATCCCTGCCGTCAGTCCATGACAACTTCCGCGCCATTCAGGCACTCCAAAGAGCCGCCGCCATCGCGCGGATATGTGCCGGCGTCGTGCCGCAGCACCCGCCCAGGATGTCGGCTCCTGCCGCTCTGACCTGCAGGGCGTACTCCGCCATAATGGCCGGTGTCTGGGGAAACACGTCGCGGCCATCCACGTGGACAGGAGCGCCTGCATTCGCATGGACAATGACTGGGACTCCAGGCACTGCCGCGCGAATGTCCCTGACAATATCGACCATACGATCCATTCCGTTTCCGCAATTGGTGCCGACAATGTGGGCTCCAGCCTCCACCATGGCCAACGCCATCTCTCCGGGGGCAACACCCATCATCGTCCGGTACTGGCCGTGCACCGTCCGCTCGAAGGTGAATGTGCACAGAACCTCGAGTCCCGTGTTTTCGCGTGCCGCCTTCACGGCCAACGCACCCTCGTCCAACGCGGCGAACGTTTCGATCAAGCAGGCGTCAGCACCGCCGGCCTCGAGCGCCTTTGCCTGATCCCGGAAAGAGGCATAAAGCTCATCCTCGGAGACATCACCCATCAGCAACATCTTCCCCGTAGGCCCCATGGATGCAATGACATGACGGTCCGGCCCGGCCGCCTCTCTCGACAACCGGGCGGCCGCATGGTTGAGCTCCGCCACGCGGTCCTGAAGCCCGAAGTGAAGCAGCTTGAAACACGATGCCCCGAAACTGTTCGTTTTGACCATCTCAGCGCCGGCATCGACATACTGCCGAGCAACGTCCCGAACCGCATCGGAATGCTCAACGCACCAGAGTTCTGGACACTCGCCGGGCTTCAATCCCTTTTGCTGAAGGATCGTGCCCCAGCCTCCGTCCGAAATCATTACCTTCCCGTCCTTCAACTTGTCCACAATACGCTTCATCCCTGCCTCCATGGGAATCGCCCTGGAGGCGCTTGCCGCCAGAGCCCGCCTTATCTCCGCCAAGAGAACATCTGACGACTGCGTCTTGGACACGACCGCAACGCCAGGATAGCGCAGATGAATATCGTGCAAATCCGCCCGCGCCGTGAAAACGACAACGGGGATAGGCCGGGCCACGCGAGTCGCCATGACGCTCAGGAACGTGAACCCATTCATCCCGGGCATGTTGACGTCCAGCAGCACCAGATCCACATGGTGCCGGGACACATGCCGCAGGCCATCGTCTGCATTGTGGACCGCTACAACCTCATAGCCATCGAATCGCAAACGATCACCCACCGCCATCGCTATGCGGGCGTCGTCGTCAATAAACAGAACTACCGGCTTGAGACGCATAACATCCACCCTACCCGCAGGCATGGTACAGCGAGTCTCCGCGCTCCGCCACAAGAAAAAAGACCCTGGCAACCCGCAGGTCGCCAGGGTCTCATATTCGATCCGTCGTACGGTCCTATTTCTTCAGCAGGGATTTGGCCAAGTCCGCAGCCGACGCCGCATCAGGAGCGTACCCGTCTGCCCCGATCTCATTGCAGAAAGCCTGAGTCACCGGAGCACCGCCTATTATGACCTTTGTCTTGCCAGCGAGGTCCGATCCCTTGACAGCCTCCACAACGGCTTTCATGTTTGTCATGGTGGTTGTCAACAGGGCCGAGATACCGATAATGCTCACGCCATGGTCGCGAGCCGCCTGAACGAACTTCTGGGGATCCACGTCGATGCCAAGGTCCATGACCTTGAAGCCAGCCCCTTCCAGCATCATGCCGACCAGGTTCTTGCCAATGTCGTGAAGGTCACCCTTCACCGTCCCGATCGCCGCCACTCCAATCGGCTGCACACCGGCCAAGGTGAGTTTGGGCTGCAAAATGCTCATGCCCGCCTTCATGGCGCGTGCGGCGATGAGAACTTCTGGAACATAGACCTCGTTCTTCTTGAACCGTTCGCCAATCACGCTCATGCCGGACAACAAACCCTCGTTCAGAATCTTTGACGGCGCAATCCCCTCGCTCAATGCCTTTTCCACCAACGCCTTCACGTCGTTGGCCTTCCCCTTCATCAAACTTTCGGACATGCTCACAAGAACGCTCATTCGATCTCCTTCACTTGACTCCAAACGTGCTCGGCAGCACCCATCGCGCTGCGACACCACACGCCGGACAGGTGCGTACCATACGCTATACCCCACTAGCACACTAGCAAATTGCACAAGACAACTATAACGATTATGCTGGTTTGCAGATAAATAATGTGGCAACTATACGCAGGTACGGCGATTTCAAGGTCCTCGCTATGGCGATTCTGTCACGAAGGTTGATGGGCGATGTGGCGCGCGAGTACCAATCCATTTTCGGATTGAAGCCCGCATTCCTTAGTCTGTCCGGCGGCGTGCTGCATGGGTCCGAACCCATCGGAGCCGGCCCTGCCGGGCGGCGCAAGCGGCACACTGCCCTCCAGGAAAGCATCAGCACCGGCGAGCCTTGCGTGTTCCATCCGCTGCCAGGAGTGACTTCGTGGATACTGGCGCTGGAGGATCACCGCCTGATCCACGGTGCGGCTGTGGCTGGCGAGATCCTCACGGACCAGGGCAAAGGGCAGCGAAGTGGAGCAGTCGACTATCTCGTCTCACACGGTTGGGATGGCGATGCGGCAAAGACCGTCGGCAACAGACTGGCCGTCTGGCCTGAGGTTCGTGTGCGTGAAGCCGCCGTCGGCCTTGGTGATGTCTTCTACCGCATCAGCGGATGGAAACCGCTTCTGATGACCGAGAACCGCCTGAAAATACGGCAGCAGAAGCAGATCAGCCAGTCGATTGACGACTTGCGTCGCAGCGGCCGCCCCGCGCTTTATGCCTTCGAGAAAGAACGCATGTTGCTCACGCATATCCGGGCAGGCGACCGTCCTGCCGCCCGCCAGATACTCAATGAAATGCTGGCCACCATATTCCTCTCTTCGCCGCAACAGGTCGTGTTACGTGCACGGGCCATCGAGCTGGTCAGTTACCTGACTCGTGCCGCGATCGAAGACAACGCATTGCTGGAACCGCTCATCGAGCGCAACCACGCATGGACGGAAAGGCTGGTGAGGGCGCGCAGTTTCGAGGAACTCTCAAGGATTATTTCGAGCGCCATGGACGACTTTATGGATGCGATCGACCTTCATGGAATGAACCGTACCAATACCAAGGTGCGTGCGGCGCTTGACTATATTGGCGAACACTATGGCAAGAAACTGTCCCTGCGCTACCTTGCCGCACATGTCGGTCTCAGTCCATCCCGACTGTCACACCTCGTCCGCAACGTCACCGGCAAGTCGCTGACGGAGGTTACCCAGCAGGTCCGTATCCGCCACGCGCAACACCTCCTGGAGCGGACAGACCAAAGTTGCACTGAGATAGCCTACGAGGTGGGCTACAACGACCAGAGCTACTTCATTAAGCACTTTCGCCGTCTGACAGGAACCACACCGCTGAAATACCGCCAACACCGCCCTTAGACAGACTGAGAGTCGTCACCGTCGGGATCCACCTCATCCAGCGCCTCAATAACCATGGCCGTCTGCTGTAGCTGCGACCAGAGTCGAGTCAGGTTCGCCTGAAAGATGTCGACGACTTCCGGGTCGAATTGTCGTCCACGGCCCTCGACAATCTGCCGGACAATCTCGTCCCGCCGCATCCCCTTGCGGTAAATCCGGTTCGCGCACATGGCATCGTAGGCATCGGCCAACGCAAAAACCCTTGCTAGCAACGAAATATCAGTTCCCTTCAGACCGAATGGATAGCCGCTGCCGTCGTACCGCTCATGGTGCTCAAGGACAACATGGGCTGCCCCGCTCAGCGTCCGGAATGGCTTCAGCATGGCATAGCCGATCTGCGGGTGTGTCCGCATGATCCCCCACTCCTCGTCGGTGAACGCCTCGCTCTTGTTGAGAACAACGTCCGGTATGCCCAGCTTGCCGATATCGTGCAGCAAAGCGCCCTCGGCCAGGTCGGAAAGCTCATCCTGCGTCATGCCCATGGCGCGGCCCAGCGAAACCGCCATGCGCCTGACATTCTCACAATGCACACGAATTCCCGGTTCGTGCGCCTCCAGAATCGTAATAAGCATGTCGGTGATCGACTGGACGTCCTGGGCAACCGCCACCGTCAATGGCGCGATATCCGCCTCATTCTTTTCCCGCCGAAGCGACTGAAGCGATACCGAGCCGGTATGCCCGTCACCGGAGAGAGCAAAGACGCAATCGCGGCCCTGTTTCTTTGCGCCATACAGGGCCCTATCCGCCCGATGCATCAAACGGTCACTCTGAAGCGTCAGGGTCTCCTGAGCCGTAACAGCTGAAACCCCGACAGAAACCGTGACCCTTAAATTCGCTGTGTCGCGGCAGAACACATGTTGCCGGACCCGTTGTATGAGGTCGTCCGCTCGGCTTCGGGCCTGGTCCACATCCGCGCCAGGCATGATCATCACCAGTTCGTCACCCCCGTACCGGGCCGAGACGTCCCGGTCGCTCGCCACCTCACGCATCAGTGTGGCCAGCTCTTGAAGAATCATGTCGCCCACAGGATGCCCATAGGTATCGTTCAGGCTCTTGAAATGGTCGGCATCAAGAACAAGTATACCAACGGACTCTCCCTCCTGCCGGGCCGCCGCCCAGATCCTACGGATGGCGTCGCGGAGACCGCGTACATTGTACAGTCCCGTCAATCCATCCGACAGCGCCTGGTGCTGTATTCGGCGAAATGCCACCAGCACCGTGGAAACATGATTGGCAGCGTGGTAAAGGAAGAGCAGATCGGTTTCAGCGTAAGCAACGCCCGGTTCCAGGCCAAGCGTTAACAGGCCATGAATCTCTCCTCCGGCAACAACGGGCACCGTTGAACACTGAGATGGAGCCGATTGCCCGTCAGACCGGTCCGTGAGCCCCTCGGTCTGCACCGTGACGCCACCCTCCATCGCATGCCCGCTCAGCGCCCGGTATCGCTCCAACATATGGTCCCTCAACAGCCCCATGTACGCAACTGTGACCGGCTTGAGGGCATAGAGAACCATGCTGGGCTTTTCGTCCTCAATTGAAAAGATCCCAACGGCGGCGGCGTTGAACCTCTCCGCCAATCCTCCGCTTAGCGCGCGAAGGGCCTCGGCCAACGTGCCAGACCGAATCGCCACCGTCGTCAATTGCCGGAGAATGCGCAGTTCGGATTCCAGGTGTTGCAGAGAAAACGGAACAGAACGCGCCAGATGCTCACGGCCCTTCCGGACTTCCTCCATAACCCTGGAGACCAACTCCTGACGCTCAAACGGTTTGAGGACAAAACTCCGCACGCCGAAGCGCTCTGTCTGCTCGCGGGCCTCGGGCGTTAGGTGCCCCGTGACAACCACAATGCCCATCCACGGCCACATCTTGAGCGCCACTTCCAGGAAGGCGATGCCGTCCATTCCGCTCATCCGCAAGTCCACGACAACCACGTCGAACTCTTGTAGGAGGAGCGCCTGCAGCCCTTCGCGGCCATCCTCCGCCATCTCCACGACGCAGCCCGCATTCCGAAGTATGCTCGCCATCAGCTGGCGTATCGGTGCCTCGTCATCAATGACCAGTGCGCGAACCTGACTCGTTTTCTCCGCCACTTAAGCCACTCCTATACAAAGACAACCACTCTATGCCGTTCTTCATTCGCTGGCGCATGAGGTCGGATGGCGAGGCAAGCTCAACGCCTGCGGCAGCCCGACCGGACTCGGACTACTTAGCGACTTCCGCATCTCTGCCGACGTCCGCCATCGCGGACTGAAGGCCCAGGATGCTGTACGACGTGACCAGCACCGGGTTACCCTCCCAAAAACGACCGCTGGTCTTGTTGACCCAGAAGCCCTCGTCCGGCTTATCGCCCCTTTGCTGGCAGGCGGCCACCTTGCCCACGTACTCGGACCGCCAGTTGACCGCTCCCCGATCTTTGACCGGCACGGTATCCACCCCGTACGCCGACAGAGCGCGGCTCATGACGTTGTAGTAGAAGTAAAGCCCGCTGGGACCGACGCCCGGGTTTTCCTCGAGCGTCCAGTGGCGCGTGGCCCAGTCGAATGCCGAACGGACCCGCGTGTCATCACGGCTGAGATCCGCATAGATCAGGCTCAACAACCCGGCATAGGTCATCGTTCCCGATGAGCGCAGGACAACGGTGCCATCCTTGCCTTTGTCAGTCCCAAAGATGGAACCACCCGAAGCGTAGGTAATGCCGCCCGCATTGTCTTCGCCGGCGGCGGTGGAATTCTGCAACCTCTCGATGAACGCAATCGTCTTCTTCCAGTCGAGTTGCGCCGGCTTCTCGCCCTTGCGGCGGGAGTCCTCCGCATCGGCGGTCAGTTTCATCGCCTGGATGGCCATCATGGTGTTCTGGATGTCGGCGTGGACGAAGCGCGTGGTGCGGCTGTACCCAAAACCGCCGTCGGTATCGTCGCCGGACTGGATCTGCGAGCCGGCGATAAAAGTGCGGGCTCTGAGGATGATCGGGGTAAGCGCCGGGTCCTTGACTGCATGGAGAGCCACCATGCACACGGCCGTATTATACGTTGTCAGCCCACCGGTCAGCAGTGTGGATTTGTATATTCCGCCGTCCTTCTGCACGCACCCCAGAAGGTACTGCACCGCATTCGAGACGCAGGCGTCGCGGCGCGGGTGCCTGCTTTGCGCGAACGCCCACAGGGGAAGTCCCGTCAGCGCGGGGTAACTGCGGTCGGACCACGACCCTCCAGAGTCCTGAAGACGGGCAAGCCAATTCAGCCCTCTCTCGACGGCGATCCGACCCTGCTGCTCAACGGCCGTCGTCTGCGCCGGTTGACCAGCCTGACTGCGAAAAGTGGCGGCAAGAAACGCCACCGTACAGAAGGCAATGGCACAAGCGTTCCGAAGTCTGCGTATCATCATAGTGGCGGTCCTCCGCGTCGGTCCGGCAGGCCAATCCACCCGGAGGGCTGGACTGATGGCCGTCCTTGTCAGAACCTTCTGCTACAGAGACTTTGCCAGTTTACCCGCCGTAGTCAAGATGCTTCGTGAGTCCCTGATCCTCGACTACCGCAACTTCGAGCAGGTAGTCCGCAAGGCGCGGATGGCGTGTTTCAACAGCGGCCAGCGGGTCGAGGATCATTTCGTTGACATCACCGAAATGATCGAAATCGGGAAGGGCGGAGGGAGGTGGCCGTCACGCTTCTGTCGCGCTATGCCTGCTACCTAGTGGTTCAGAACGCCGATCCGGCCAAAGACATCGTGGCAATGGGCCAGACTTACTTCGCCGTCCGGACTCGGCGGCAGGAACTGACCGATCAGGCAATCGAAGACGAACGCCGTTTGCGGAATTCTTGCGGCAGCACACCGGCGCAGCTTCGTGCTGTGAATATGGTGGGCACTAGAGGATTTGAACCTCTGACTTCTTGCGTGTGAAGCAAGCGTTCTCCCACTGAACTAAGTGCCCGCGCTCTGTGACGGCGTACAAAATGCCAAAACGACAAACTAAAGTCAATGCCCGGTGTAGGCCCAAAAAACTGCGGGAGTTGGAAGACTGGAAGGTTGGAAGATTGGGCAAGCCCTTGAATCCGTGGCCGCTTCACACGCCCGGCGCACGTGCATGAGTTCACGCACTGCTTGATGTTTCATCCTGCCCATGACCATGCTGAACGCCCCTGTGGACGCGCCTTTTTCATCCTTCCAGTCTTCCACCCTTCCAAATCTTCGCGGTTCAGGGTAGGCCCTATGAGGTCTGTAGAAGGGACACGTCCACGCGTTGCGTGCGCTCATCGAGCAGTTTGGCAAGGTAATCCGCGAGATCCCGTTCGTACTCCGTGTCCAGGTTGGCGTGCACCAACTGCTTGTCAATGACCAACCACCCATCGTCACCAACCTCAGCCTCCCGCGCCGTGGCGTAACGTTTTGCCGGGTCGGGATCAAGAAACCGCGAAATGATGCCGACCAATTTGCGGTTGGCCAGCACATACGCCGGCAGCATGTCGGGAAGCCTCTCCTGCAGGTGGAGTTTGAGATCCAGAAGATCGGCCTCGGCTATCCCATCGTCCGACGTCAGTGGCTCGCCACGCAGAAGCTCCAGCGCCACCAGCCCCAGGCTGTAAAGATCCGAACGCATATCCGGCGGCTGCCGCCGATGGCCCTCCGGCGACATGTACAGGGGAGACCCAAGGAGAAACGATTGATGTTCCCCAATCATCACGGCGCGGCCGAAGTCCACCAGGCGGACGGTTCCCAGTCGGTCAAGCATGATGTTCCCCGGCTTCATGTCGGAATGAAGGAAGTTCATCTCATGCAAGCGTTCCAGTCCCTGCAGCGCCTCGCGCATGATGAAAACGACAAAACCTGGCTGAAAGCACATGCGATCGCCGTCCAATCGAAACAGTGGGCGTATCAACTTGTTCCACTCGCGCGCGCCACACTTCCGGCGGACAATCTCCAGATGATCCTTCCGCAGCAACCTGCCCAGATCGATTCCGTTGATGGCCTCCATCTGGACATACCCGATACCGTACGTTTCCTCGTAGGAGTAGCTCCACACCAGGTTAGGACAGTGTACTCGCTCCAGCTTGGAAACCTGCGAGGCGATTCGCCCCATGTCAGTCCAATACTCTTCGGGAGAGCGATAGAGATCCGGATCAAACACCTTGATGGCGTGCTCGGTAATGCAGCCGCGCGCGCCCTGCCGCAGCGCAAGAAACACCTGTCCCTGCCGCCCGCGCCCCAATTGATAAAGAAACTGGTATGCCACCGGATAGTAGATGGCCTTCGACTTCACGATGGTTGCGTAGTTGTGCCTGAGTTGGTCCATGGTCATGCGAACAGCGGGCGGCTGACCATTTGAGCTGACCGGATGCAACGACATCCCCCCCTGCTCCGCGCCGGTGAGATCGATTATGGCGACATCCCTCTCTGTGCTCTTGATTTCCATGCGTCTGAGATAGTAGACCATCCGTGCACGGGTTACACCAAAAAACAAGAATCTCGATTGCGACAGTTCTCCTTGACGTCCACGGGGTGTTTGTGGATACTGAGCTGTTGGGTCAAGACAGACAAGACGTTTGACAACAACTCCGAGAGGGGCCATCATGAAGAAGGTGATTCGCAGCAAGAAACCTGTACAAACAACCCGAGCGAAAAAAACGAAAGCCCGTTTGCCAATCCGCAAGACAGTAGTCCCAGCGACTCAAGAGAAGGCAACCCGGAAACCGGCTCGCCGAAGGGCGGCGTTCGAAACCCAGGTTTTGCCCTTGCAGATGCGGACCGAACCGGCGCAGTTGCTGACGTTTCCAACGCTCCCTTCCATACCGACGCCACCGGCCGCCACACCAAAACACACACAGGAAGACATCCGCAGCCTGATTGCGCGAGAGGCATACTTCCTGGCCGAGAAGGATGGGTTCCGAGGGGATCCCGCCGCTTACTGGGTGGAGGCGGAGATCCAGGTTCTGGCTTCGCGGGAAAGCCGCACCGAGCGCGTCTCCTGCGGCGGTTGACAGCCTTCGTGTTCCGGGCATGTCTGGGGAGAATGCCGAACCGTAAACCGAGCGCGAGCCCCACCCCGTCATCAGGACGCCACGATCCTGAACGCGGGATCTATTGGTTGTGGCGAGTCCGCAAAGCCATGTAGCGTGGTGCTGTGGGCGAACATTCGAAAAGTGACGCATAAACCGTTGCATCGCCACGGTTATTCCACTAGAATGGCCTTTCAACGCGAGGGGGCGTATGCTCAAGTTCAACAGCGGTTCAAACACCTACGACGGCGACTCGTTTTCGATGCAGTTCGAGGACAGTGATCAGCCGGATCTGTTTCGCGACTATTTTCCATACTCCGAGGTACCGCGCATAGGGTTCAACCACAGGTTGAGTCCCATGCATATGCCTGCCAACATATGGATCACGGATACTTCGTTCCGCGACGGCCAGCAGTCCATGCCACCCTACACCGTGAAGCAGGTTGTGGATCTTTTCACGCTGCTCCACCGCCTCGGCGGGCCGAAAGGACTGATCCGGCAGGCTGAGTTCTTTCTTTACACGAAGAAAGACCAGCAGGCCATTGCCGAAGTCAAGGCCCTCGGAGCAGCCTACCCCGAAGTAACCGGTTGGATTCGTGCGCTTCAGAAAGATGTGGCGCTGGTGAAGAGTTTTGAACTGAAGGAAACGGGCATCCTTACCTCAGTGTCGGACTACCATATTTTCCTGAAGTTACGCAAGACCCGCCGCCAGGTCATGGACGACTACCTGCGTACCGTCAGAGAGTGCCTGGAACTCGGAATAACGCCGCGCTGTCATCTCGAAGACATCACGCGGGCGGATTTCTACGGATTCGTGGTCCCGTTCGTTTACGAATTGATGAAACTCGCTGACGAAAGCAAGTCGGTCATCAAGATTCGAGCCTGTGATACGCTCGGTCTAGGCGTTCCTTACCCCGGCGTTTCCCTTCCGAGATCGGTCCCGGGCCTGATCTATGGATTGCAGTATTATTCCGGCGTACCAAGCGAGTGGCTGGAGTGGCACGGCCACAACGACCTCCACTTGGTAACAGCCAACGCCGTCACCTCATGGCTCTACGGGTGCAGCGCCGTCAACGGCACCATGCTCGGCATCGGCGAGCGCACCGGTAACCCGCCGCTGGAGGGTATGATCATGCAATACCTCCAGTTGCGCGGAAACGATTGCTCGGTGGACACAACGGTAATTTCAGAGATCGCAGAGTACTTTGAAAAGAACCTGGGGTTTGCCATCCCGGCTAACTACCCGCTGGTAGGCAAAGACTTCAACATGACTCGGGCAGGCATTCACGCAGACGGCCTGCTGAAGAACGAGGAAATCTACAACATTTTCAACACAGCCAAGTTGCTGAACCGGCCTGTGTCGGTAGCCATCACCGACAAGAGCGGATTGTCCGGGATTGTGCTTTGGGTCCACAACAAGATCGGACGTGGCGCTGCGTCCATCCTTACCAAGGATCACCCCGGAATTGCCCGGATTCACAAGTGGATCACCGAACAATACGAGGAAGAACGGACCACCAGCATATCGGACGCCGAGATGCTGGCCCAGGTGCGCATCCATCTGGCCGACTGGATCCGGGAGAGCGGTTTTGAAGTATAGCGTCCTGGCATTCGGAGCCCCCGCGCTCCGCCGGAAGTCAATACCTGTACGGGAAGTCACGGATGCGGTACGGCGCCTCGCCCGCGAGATGCTGCGCACGATGTATGCCAGCAACGGAGTGGGACTCGCTGCCGAACAGATCGGTCGCACTGAGGCGCTCTGCGTGATTGACATCCCACCGGATCAGGACAAGGATTCGGACACCGAGCAGCGCGAGAACCCCGACGTCAGCATGCCACTCATAATGATCAACCCACGGATATCAAAAATGTCCGGGGAGCAGGTCGGGCGCGAGGGATGCCTGAGTTTTCCTGACATATCCGTTTCCATCAGGCGTGCACGGGAAGTTACCGTATCTTTCACCAACCTTGAAGGCCGGAGCCAGACGGTGAAGGCAATGGGCCTTCTAGCCCGGGCTGTCCAACACGAACTCGACCACCTCGATGGGGTACTTCTAGTCGACCGCATGTCCCCGGTGCAGAAACTTGCCGTAGCCGGGAAGCTTCGCCGCATCAAGAAAGAGTCTGAGACAGCGCCTATTCCGAAATGACATCCCTTTATCAGGTCGGCGGGGCCTGATTCTCCGGCACGGCGGAAGGTGTGGCAAAGGCAATCGCGGGAGCGTCAGACGGCGCGGCACTTTCATCAGTCGCTCTCGACGCCACAGCATTGGCGCTACGCGCGCGCTCTCGCTTCATGAATTCCTTTGCCAACCGCCGGTAGGCAAGCGAGCCGACCGAAGACGAATCGTAGACGATCACCGGCTTCCCGAAACTGGGGGCCTCGCTCAACCGCACGGTTCTCGGCACTACGGCGGCATACACGGCATCCGGAAGATGCTGCCGGACTTCCGCAACCACCTGCGCCGAAAGATTGGTCCTGCCGTCGTACATGGTCATGACCACGCCTTCAAGGGCCAGCCCCGGATTGGTTCCGTTCTCACGCAACTGACTGATCAGCCGCATGATCACGCTCAGCCCTTCCATCGCGTAGTACTCGCACTGCATTGGGATCAGGATCGAGTCGGCAGCGGCCAAGGCATTGATCGTCAGTATGCCCAATGACGGCGGACAGTCTACAAGGACGTAATCGAATACGCGCGACTCGACGATCGGGCGAATCGCCCGGCGGAAGCAGTGCAGATAGTTGTCCATCCGCGCCACGTCAATCTCAGCGCCGGCGAGGTCGATTTCGGAGGGAATGATGTTGAGGTTTTCGACCTCGGTGCCCTGAATCAGATTGCCCACGAAGTCCTGGTCAAGCAGCGCCCGGTAGATGCTTCGCCCCGGCTCGCGGGCGATGCCCAAACCACTCGTCGCGTTGGCCTGCGGATCCAGATCCACGACCAGCACAGCCTTGCGCAACTCCGCCAGACAAGAGGCGAGATTGACCACCGTGGTGGTCTTGCCCACGCCGCCTTTCTGGTTGGCGACCGCGATCACCCGCGTTGCGTTAGCCGATCTGCTCACTGTGCCTCAGCGTTTCGCGCCGATCATCCCGGCCGCCCTTGCGTATTCAAAGATGCCGCCAGCCTCCACCACAGGCGCGACGGCGCCCAGCGGTTTCAGCTCATATCGCCGGCCGCTGGGAATATGCACCAAAACAGCCGCACCCACATCCACTTCCACCTCGTCGCCGGTCTTCACCCATTCGCAGACCCGCTCGGACGACTCCAAGGGATACAGTTCACCCGTGGCTACCGCGTTCCGGAAAAAGATGCGCGCGTACGATTCAGCAACGACGGCGTGCACACCCGCCGCCCCAAGACAGATAGGAGCATGCTCACGCGACGAGCCGCAGCCAAAGTTCAGCCCTGCCACGATCACGCGGTAGGGCGACAGGGATGCCCCTTCCGGAACAAACGGAAGACAAGAATCCGGAAGGCCGGCCATGGCATAGGATCCAAGCTTTCGATACTCGTCTGGCAGGGTTGGCACAAGATTTAGATACTGGGCAGGAATAATCTGGTCCGTATCAATGTTGTCGCCGAGCACGTAGGCTGGGCCCCGTATTGTCTGTGTTCTTTTCATGGTATCCCCACTCAGAGAAACTCCCGAGGATCGGTTATGTGGCCGGTCAGCGCTGAAGCCGCCGCCGTGAGCGGCGATGCCAGATACACTGACGATCGCTTCGAGCCCATCCGCCCGATGAAGTTACGGTTGGTCGTACTCACCACTACTTCGTCGCCATGCGTCCTGCCAAAGGTGTCTTCCGGCCCGCCCAGACAGGCGGCGCAGGAGGGCGGCGCTATGTCCTTGCATCCGGCGGCCGCAAAGATCTCAACCAGCGACTGACCATCGATGGCGTTCTTCATCAGCCCGTCGGCCACCTCGGAAGTCGCCGGCACCAGAAATGTATCCACACGGACCTGCCGCCCCTTGAGCAGTCGCGCAGCCATCATGAAATCCGTCAATTTGCCGCCCGTACAGGACCCGATGTAGACCCGGTCCACCCGCACATTCTTTCGTTCGCGGGCCAACGCGAAATTTGACGGCAGGTGTGGCTCTGCCACACAGGGCTCAAGACGCGACACGTCGTACCGCCACTCGCGCTCCACGACGGCATCCCGATCTCCGAACATGGGCTCAAACGGCTTGCGGGTGCGCGACCGCACATAGGCAACCGCCTTGTCGTCCGGCTCGATTATCCCGCTCTTTCCGCCCGCCTCTATGGCCATGTTGCACAGGGTCATCCTCTCTTCCACGTGGAGAGATTGTACCGCCTCGCCGCAGAACTCCATGGCACGGTAATTGGCGCCGTCCACCCCGATATCTCCTATGATCTTGAGGATCAGATCCTTGGCCATAAGATACGGGGGCATGACCCCATGAAGCCGAAATCGCAGCGTCGCAGGAACCTTGATCAGCAATTTGCCGGTGCCCATGATAAACCCGGCGTCCGTATTGCCGATGCCGGTGGCAAAAGCGCCCAGCGCCCCGTGGGAGCAAGTGTGTGAGTCCGTTCCAAATATGACTTCACCGGGACGAACGTGACCCTCCTCAGGAAGCGCGAGGTGGCATACCCCTTTGTACCGGGACGTCCCAGGGTCATAGAAGTAAGGCAATCCCTGGTCCCGAGCGAATTCCCTAAGACTATCCACGTTGCGGTGCGCCTTGGTGTCCTCTGTAAAGATATAGTGATCGGGAATGATCACCACCTTCTCGCGGTCCCAGACCCGTGCATCGGAACCGAACTCACGCTGGAAAACACCGATGGTGCCGGGCCCGCAAATATCATGCGTAAGGAGGATGTCAGCATTGACCCAGACGTTCTCGCCAGGCGCCACCCGCGGCACTCCCGCGGCGCGCGCCAGAATCTTCTGTGTAATGGTTGCGCTCATGGCCGTCCACCCCGTACTCGTCTCTATGGTTTCTTCGCAGCCTTCAGCAGTGAGAAAAAACGGTCCTGATACTCTTCAAAGAGCCCGTACGACTGCAGCTTCTGTCCCAGTGCCCCCACCAACGACTCGTCCCGGCTGGCGGCGAGAAAATCGGATTCGATCTGCTGCCGAACCGCACGTTGCACGCCACCCGCATCTTCGAATAAGCGTCGCCGCTCCATCTGTTTGACATTGGTTCCGACCGACCGCTGAATCACTTCCCAGAACAGCTTGACCAGGCAGACGTCCCAGGGATCGTCTACCCCGACCAGCACCGCGCTGAGAGGGTCGCCCTTCTCCTTGACCTCCTTCTGCACCCGATCCGCCACCGATTTGAGGTCGGCTGTAACCACGTGCTCGTTGAAGGACGACTGCTTGAGCACATAACCATACTGGAGAATCCGAACATCCTTCTCGTGCTCGCGCAGCCAATCGAAGTATTGCGTCGCCTGCTCTCCAAACCCTTCCAGGACCGTTTGCGCGTAGGTTTGCGGGGCGATAATCTGAGGGGGGTTGGCCTGCATGCGCCCTTCCCTGACGCGTATCTGGTTCACCGCATCCATGGTCTCGGCCACTATGTGATAGTTCAGCACAGTCGAACCGAATGTCTCAAGGTGACGGGAAGGCAGGAGCAGAATCTCCGTATTGTTCACCGCATACCAGAAATCAAATGCACTTCGTTCTTTCATGCTTCGATATTATCTCCGAATCAGCGGGAGAGACAACACTATTGAGCCGCTCGCCGCAAGCCATTTTTCGATCGTCAGACATCCCCAAAGGCGTCCCTGCCCGAGAGTTCCCTCTCCACTTCAAGAACGTCGTCAAATGCTAATCCTGTCGAGCGCCCGTTACAACTGTACGGCCATACCCGCCACATCCCTAAGCCGAACGATATTCCTCAGACAGATCCTCGACCATGTTTCCATCCCGGCATCCCGCTTCTCCAACTCAGCCGCAGTGGCGAAACCCGACGACAAAACCGTGTCTTCCAGCGGTGCTACGTCATCGCTCCCCACCTGAACCACATGAACAACGCCCAGATGCACCTGCCCTACCGGGTTGGAGTCGTCATTCAGCAGCGCGACCACCCTCTCCTCACAATGGTCCGGCAGACGCACCTCTTCCTCAAGCTCACGGCGGGCGCCGGCCATATACGCATTTACGCCAGGCCGCCGGTCGAGATCGTTGATGTGACCGCCGACGCCGATAGACACCCGCGCCACCAGTCTCTCTTCCCCCGAACGATTGCTGCGCACGTAGTACCACACACGGTCGCCATGCATAATGATGTGGTAGGGAATCAGTTGCTTGTACCGCAGATCGGTCTCCACCGCTCCCCGCGGCAGAAACCGGTGAAAAACGGGATCCATCAGAACCCGCAGGTAAGGCTCCACGTCAAACACCATTCCTTGGAATAGGCCCACCGCCTCGATCGCGCTTCGCTCGACCACGAGAACCTTCTCAGCGTCATCTTTCATACTTCAAGTATCCCAGGCTCCAACGCAAACGCCAGCCGATTGCGGAAGACCTTTCGCGCCACAGCGGAGTTCCTCTCGCCTGGCGGCGATAATGTCCGAGGCGCGGTGCGATGCTTCTCATATCAGTTCTTCTCGGCCATCAGAAATGAATCAATCCCTTTCGCTGCCGATGAGACGATACACGGCCGCGCCGATCAGAGCGCCAACAACCGGAGCGACCCAGAAGAGCCACAACTGGCCAATCGCCCAATCGCCGACAAACAAGGCAACGCCTGTGCTGCGAGCCGGGTTGACAGATGTGTTGGTTACCGGGATGCTGATCAGGTGAATCAGGGTCAGGCCCAGACCTATGGCGAGTGGTGCGAAGCCCTGCGGAGCTCGCTTGTCGGTGGCGCCGAGAATTATGAGCAAGAACATCATTGTCATGACAACTTCGCACACCAAGGCAGCCAGCAAGGAATACCCGCCGGGTGAGTGCGCGCCGTAGCCGTTGGAGGCGAAACCCGCCGACACTTCAAAGCCGGTCGTACCGCTGGCAATA
This sequence comes from uncultured Victivallales bacterium, assembly GCA_964635275.1. Classification (GTDB taxonomy): domain Bacteria; phylum Verrucomicrobiota; class Kiritimatiellia; order UBA8416; family CAZWPN01; genus CAZWPN01. The sequence goes on from CAZWPN010000004.1 coordinate 46,617, forward strand.
AGATAGAGGACGCCGCCGGCTGCCACTGCGCCCAATACCTGTGCGACAATATAAGGCACGAGATCCTTCGCCGGGAAGCGACCTCCAGCCCATAGTCCGACCGAAACCGCCGGATTGAGGTGACATCCAGATATGTGTCCTATCGCGTAGGCCATTGTCAGCACGGTCAGGCCGAAGGCCAACGCAACACCGAGCAACCCGATGCCAACGTTTGGAAAAGCGGCGGCCAAAACCGCACTGCCGCATCCGCCGAGAACCAGCCAAAACGTCCCAATGAACTCTGCACCGTACTTCTTCACGTTATCCTCCTTGTATCAATTGCTGACAACCAGACTTCATCTTCACACCACAATTTCATCGAACCGCCTCGCCCCGTTGCAACCTAAATCTCCAACTGACCACAGTTGGCCGGATTCGACCGACCTCAGTACTGCGATATGCTTACAACAAATGACATGCGCGAAGTGTGGAGAGACGCGATTTTGTTGTTGAGAACACATTGTTCTCAGGCTTCTTGTGATGCCATATGAATGGTGGGCCCAGCTGGGGTCGAACCAGCGACCAGAAGATTATGAGTCTCCTGCTCTGACCAACTGAGCTATGGGCCCGTTACTCAGGCGGGGATTATCAAGCCACCGCCCAACGCTTTCAAGACTAAAGACGCAATGCCCTTGCAAACCGCCGCCCACTCTGGCAGGCTCACTCCGTTAACAAACACCCAGGAGTACCAACCAAAGACCATGCGCGCGGGATGCCCAGCCAACGAATGGAAGCCTCAAGTCCTGATTCCGGAACCGACAACCGTTCTGGAAAGCCCAAATCCACAGGAGGTCCACTTGGCCAACCCGTCTCTGGCGGCCATGCCAAGCGGACGAATACTTCTCGCCGTTGACCAGTACGGCCCGGGCGTCAAGCACCTGACCGGAACCAAGGGACGCCACGAGCGGCAGAACCACTGGCTACAGGGGAGAGTCGCTGTTTCATCCGACAAAGGCCAGACATGGAACTTGAGGTCCGACTTCCCATTCTGCCAGCCGCTACTCTTCCGTGACGGACAAAGCCTCTACATTCTGGGCAACCGGGGTCCGGCACAGATCATGAAGTCCGCCGACGGTGGCGAAACATGGAGCGGCCCCTCCGAATTGACCGATTCCTCAGCCGGCGGCGACCGGTTCTTCCAACCGTCGGCAAATATTATCGCAGCGAACGGGCAACTGACCGCAATCCTCCCCATCCTGGCGGACCCCATGCACCGGGGCTCGCCGGCGAGTGTCCTGATCCCGGTGATCTTCCGTGCGCGTCAGGGATCGGATCTTTCCAGCCGACGGAGTTGGACGGTGACGCCCGTCAACAAGCGCTACCGGGACCTGTTTCCGCCGGAGGCCGGAGAACATCTCGGCATACCGTTCCATCCGCTTCCGGCATCCGGGCGCGGACAGGATCTTGGCAAAGGCCGCTGGGCCGATCCCCCCGGGTGGGACTGCCTTCACCTCATTCACATCCCGAAGGCCGACCACTGCTGGCACGACCCGAGCGGACGCACGCTCCTGCTGGTGGGCCGCGCCGAAACGCACCAAAGCCACTTTGCCGTCATCCTTAAGGCGCTGGACGATGGAGCCGGATCCCTGTCCTTCGAACCAGTTCTCGCACCGTCTGGGCGCCGATGGTCGTTTCTCCACATTCCGGGAGGACACTTGCCGTTTCGCCTGCTCTACGATGAGGTATCCGGTCTGTTCTGGCTCTTGAGCCACCGGACTTCTGGAAGCATGACCCGGGTGGAATGCCTGCCCACGGACCATCGTGACCTTCCAGGAATGGAGCGCCATGCACTTCACCTTTCCTGCTCCAACAACCTGGTTGACTGGAGCTTCGCAGGCTTGGTGACAGCGGGCGCGAACCCTGTCGATATGCGCTACGAGGCCACCATGGCCATACGCGGCGCCGATCTAGGTGTAGCTTGGTCGGATGGCGCGGGGTTCGGTCGGCCTGCACGGGGCGCCAACCGTGTTCGCTTCGGACTGATCCCAAACTTCCGCGACCTTGCCGGGTAAAGGCTGGCAGTGCGTCGTACTTAACTAGTCAACACGCCTCCAGTTCCAAGAGCCTTTCGCCCCGGTGTCAAATGTCAACCGAGCCGTCAATCCTACAGGCTCCTAGGCCCTCTTTCCGATAACGACGTCCTTGAGCAGATTGACAAGGGCATGGTATTCGAACGGCTTCTGCACAAACCCCGCCAGTTTCGTACCGCCGAACCTGCGGCACGCCTCGCTCTCGTTGTAGCCGCTGCAGAGAACCACCTTAACATCGGGCCGGATGCAAAGCAGTTGCTCGAATGTCTGCTCTCCATTCAGTCGGGGCATCGTAAGGTCCAGCAAAACCGCGACCACCGAGTCTGCATGCTCCCTGAACTTATCCACAGCATCCTGACCGTCCACTGCAGTGACAACGCGGAACCCTATCTTCTCCAGAATCATACGTGAGATGCTCCGCATGGACTCCTCATCGTCCGCAACCAGAATAGTCCCTGATGCTTGCCAGAAATGAGCCCCCGTGATGATCGACTGCGGCAGATGCTCAATTTCCTTTTCCGACAAAGGCAGCAGGACCTTGAACGTCGACCCCCTGCCCGGTTCGCTGTAGACATGGATTGCGCCCCGGTGTCCGCGGACAATTCCGAGCACCGCCGCCAAACCCAGACCGCGCCCGCTCGCCTTGGTAGTAAAGAAGGGGTCAAAGATACGCCCCCTGGTCTCCGCGTCCATTCCGCAACCTGTATCCGACACCTCAAGAAAAGCGTATGCACCCTCCTGAAGCCCCTCGTTGATGTAAGTCTGAGACAGATAGTTCCTGTCGGCATCGACAATTCCGGTGCGTATGGTGATGGTTCCCGGCGTATCGCCAATCGCGTCCGATGCATTGGTAATCAGATTCATCAGAATCTGGCGGAACTGCGCCACGTCCACCTCAACGCTGGGCAGTGTTTCGGCCAGATCATACCGCACAATGGCCTTCTTGCTTATCGAGACCTGGAGAAGGTTGGCCATCTCTCTGACAATCAGATTGAGGTCCACCACCTTGATTACGAACTTACCCTTACCTGAATAGGCCAGCAACTGCGACGTCAAATCCGACGCACGGACTGCGGCTCTCTTGATCTCCTCAACAAACGAATACCCGGGAGCTGACTGTTCCATGTCCTGCAACGCTAGATCGGCATTGCCCATCACCGCCACAAGCAGATTGTTGAAGTCGTGGGCAATCCCACCGGCAAGGATCCCCAGGCTCTCCAGCTTTTGCCCCTGAACCATCTGCTGATGCAACTGCCTCTTGTCAGCCTCAACCTGCCGGCGCACCGTAAGATCACGGAACACCATCTGCAGCAGAACTTCGCTGCCCATCGTGACCATGGACAGATTCATCTCAGTCTCGACGATAGACCCGTCGAGACGCCGGCACCGCCACTCTGCCACCGACGCCCCCTCGCTCCGCACCTTATCCATCAGGGCATCCCACAGGGCACGCGACTCCTCGCCCTCAGCTTGCATGGGCGGCAAAAGAGAGGCAAACGGGTGACCGACGATCTGTTCGCGACTCCCGCCAAACAGGGCCATCGCCCGTGTATTGCAATCCATCACCTGCTGGTCCTTCAGGACTACGAGGGCATCGCCGGCGTTCTCAAACAACGCGCGGTACCGCCGTTCGTTGTCCCGCAATGACTCCTCCGCCTTCTGCAAATCCCCCAGCATTCGATTGACATCCTCGCTCAGAAGGCTGATTTCGTCTTTCCCTACCACCGGCAAGCGAATCGCCATGTCCCCTGTCTTCCCGATCCGGCTCATCGTCTCGGCTATCCGGCTGATGCGTGAAACCACCATGGTCTCCAGAACACCGAGCACAAGTAGCAACAGGGCAACACCGGTAATACCAACAGATAACATCGCCAAACGGACCGCGCGAAGGCCCTGCTTCATGACTTCGCGCGGCAGGCTGGCCCGCAGAAGGAGCGCCGCCTGCCCATCCACATCCGACAGGGTCGTATACGCCTTAACCCACTCGGGCGAGCTTCTGTCAAGGTGGTTTGGCGTCTCCGGCGATATCATGGAAAGCGCCTTCCCGATCCCGCCTGGTAGACCGCTCTCTCTCAGCGGCCAGATATCGAGCGGAATCTGCAATTCCCGCACAAACCCCGACAAAACCTGCGCCGTGATCCGCCGGCCCACAATGACGCTCCCAGTAATACGCTCAACGCCGCCCTCTGAAGTAGCAATTGGATGCGAGGCCACTGCCATCGTTTCGCCTGAAACCACCACCAAACCAGCAGTGCGGTCCCGCGGACCGGCAAAAGTAGTGAACCGTGGCAGAAGCGAGTTCACGACGTCCGGGTTGAGCTGCGCGACATCCGCACTGTCGGCCCCGCATTGTCCCTGCCAGACAACCTCGCCTCCCTCGCCAACGTAGAGGATCATGTCGACGCGGTTGTCGTAGAAAACCGAGGGGGGAAAACAGGCGCCGATCTGAGCCCGCTCACGATTGGCCAACAGCAGACGAACATCCCGAAGCGTCGAACAATGGAATGCCACCGCACCGACCCGGTCAACCTCGCGACGGAACGCCTCCTGACAGCGGGCGATGTCCCGCTTGGCGCTCTCCTGCTCCAGACGGACGAAGTTCGGAACGACTACCAGCCGGTTTAACCCGTACTCGAGCACCCCGTAGAAGACGAAGACTGCTAAGACGACAAGGGCTATACGCAATCTGAGCATATGGAGACGTTTCTTCTTGTCAAACAATCACCCGACACGCCCCGCCAGCCAGAAAAGTCAGCGTCAATACAGCTGCACACACCTGCCGCCTGGCTCCCGAAAGCCTAACGCCGTGCATGATAGTTTCCAGCCGGCCTAAGCGCAAGCATTACGCAACGATGCGCACGATTGCAGCTATGGCGGTTTCTCGTCGGATCAGCCATAGACAGGCACCCCTTCCTCCCGAATCATATGGGCGAACCGGCTTGAGGTGGAAGGTCGATCACATCAACAGGCGACGACAGTCAGGGCAACAATTCCCCGTAGAAGGTGAAGAAGTGTTGAGTTCGGATTCCGTCAATCGCAATCTCAACATCCCTATAGCCAACGTCATTCCGGGCGGCAAAACCGAAAACATACACCCTATTGACGCCCTATTTGGACGCCAGTTCTCGTATCGCCTGCCTGTCTTCCATGTTCACCATGCCCCCATTATACGCTACGTCCCAATATGGCAAAAGCATTTGTGAACATATAGAACGACGGTGTGGATTTCGACACTAATCAATATTACTCAAACTCAAAATACTCGACAGCTTTGCTCCGCACGCTACTTTAACAAACTCGACACTTAATCTTAAGCACTGTCATCATTTATCCGCAAACGTGTTTCTGTCCAATCAGTCGCACGCTACATCACTTGACTTCCGCTTTTTTCTCCACCGCCTTGTTACTGCAACTGCACGCAGGCCCCTTGCACAAATTACACTTCGCGGAGTCATCCGTTTTCTCAACTTCACACTTCCGAGTGCTGCATCCTTCTTTCAAAGGGCATTTCCGCCCAGCACAACATCCAGAAATCATTACGGATGCCCCTATAACCAACGCCACAATAATAACAACCTTTCCGATCGTCCTCATATTCATACCTTTCTTTTCTGACAATTAACTTACTTAGATTTTATAAGCATGGAGAGTGCCAGCACACGTCACAAAAGAGTCATATGCAATGTAACACTCATGCCATGAATCAGATACGACATGTATGGTTGGCGTCTCAAGAAGGTCAATGGCAGCAGGCGACTGTATCTTTCAGAGAGAGCGAGACAGAGTGAGGCGTGCGGGAAACAACAATTGAACCTCGGCAGGCTAGCCCAGCACCACGGGAATAATGGAAACCCGACGTCATCGCTCGATTTGCGCTGCAGCCGAGTTATATATATCCCCGCCGCCCTGAAGGTAGGATTCAAGGACCGCAACGGACTCGCTCCGCAGAACGTCACGGACGACATCAACGCCTCGCCGCCGCAGGCCTTCGACCCACCGCCGCGGTTTCTGTCCCTCATCGAAACCGATTGCGCGGGCGTCCGTGTCACGGGCGCCACACACCACGCGCCGCACACCCGACCATGGAATCGCACCCAGGCACATAGCGCAAGGCTCGGCGCTTGTCACCAGTTCAAAGTGCCGCCCTGGATCCGCTGCCAGATCGTGCGACCCAATCCGCTGCTGAGCCGTGGCCAGCGCAACCATCTCCGCATGAGCCATCGAACTGCGCCAGGAAACCACGAGGTTCACACCCACCGACACGAGTTCTGGACGGTGCCCGGCATAGACAGCGGCAGCGAAAGGGCCGCCGGTCCCCCTGGCTATGTTCTGCCCCGCCAACCGCAGCACAAAGCGCATGCGGTCCTCAATCGTTCCCCCCTCGCCACCGTGCCGCCGAACAAAGCCCAACACCCATCCAGGAAGCTGCCATCGGATCTCGGATGGACACCGCAAGGTGGAATCCCCATGGAGCTTCATTGCCGCGCTCCGGCAGCGTCCATCAGCAGGCGGTAATTGTCCGGGATGGGCAGTTCATCGTCCGGTGCCGGAAGCAGGTCGTCCGCCGTGTCCGGCTTTCTGTCCGGGCCGGCGGACTTCACGACAGGCCGTCCATCCTCCAAACGGTAGATGTAAGGATGCCGCCACGGATCGGGTCTGATCAGCGACACGTAGGGGCCGGACCAGTTGCTTACCCCGGGATTCAACACAAGCGCTTTGAAGCCGAAATTCGTGGCCGGGTACCCTGCACAGTCGATCCGGTAGAGTTCCAGCCCTGTTCGAAGAGCCGTCACCTCGCTTGACGCCTTCAGCACGCGATGGCTGAGCGTGGCCGAGAACTTGGTCCCTTTAGACCTCACCGCCAAGGCGCCGCCCACGATGGCTAGTGCCGCAGCCAGCGCAAGCACCTGCGCCGGCCTCCGGGTGAGAACTCCCGCCGTATTGGGAATAGCTCTGCGCTGACGATCCGCGTCCTTCACAATCCGAAGGCGGGTCATCTTCCGCTTGAGGAACGGCGTCCGCTGATAGGCCTCGGGTACCTTCATCCGCCGCCCGCAGAACGGACACGGCCCTGAGAGCGGCTTCTCTCCAAGGTCACCCTTGCAGTAGGCGCAGCGAAATCGAGGCATGCCTACCTCTCCTGCCACGGTCAGGGGTTAACGTTAGACAGCGACTGCGTCGCGAAGTCAATCCGGCGATAGTAGCAGTTGCGCGGCTCTCCCCGGCTGTTCTTGGTGTGGCAGATGCCGCCGCGGCGCGGCCGCACCTTGTACAATAGCGAGTTCTGCTCACAGTTGACAAAAGCCGACACCATCTCAAACGTTTCTCCCGACGTCTTGCCCTTTTCCCAAAGCTCGTTGCGGGAGGTACTCCATAGCACCAGCGTTCGCGTCTCCAGCGAAATGCGCATCGCCTTCTCATTCGTATAGGCGACGAGGATCACTTCCCCCGTGTCCGCATTCTGGACGGCCACGGGAATCACGTTCTTGCAGACAGACGCGATCGTGGCGATCTTTGCGAAATCCAACTTCAAAGTCGCTGTTTCTTCCAAGTCACCCATGTTCACGTTCTCCTCTCCACATAGGGGCCAAACAATGCGCTTCACTGCCGTACGGCCCCAGCCGGCAGCTAGCACGCTACAGAAAAAGCAGTCAAGCCAGTTTCCGGATAACGGTCCGCACCACTCCGCCTATTTCCATGGAGCGCTGTGGCCGTATCGGCCGGTAGTTGCGATTGGCTGGCTCAAGCCGCACCCCGCCATCGTCCCTGACAAAGTACTTCATCGTCCATTCGCCATCCACCTGGGCAACAACAATATCGTTGGTCTTTGGATCCACGCCACGTTCCACAAGCACAAGGTCGCCCGGATAGATCCCTGCCTCACTCATTGAGTCGCCGGTCACTTTCAGCATGAACGTCGCCTCGGGCTTCTCGATCAGGAATTCGTCGAGGCTGAGCGTGTCCAGCAACTCCTCCTCGGCAGGTGAAGGAAATCCGGCCGCCACGGATCCCAGCATGCGAAGAGCTCCGGTCAGCTTCTCCGTCGCCGCGACCTTGTGCCCTTTCCTCGCCACATAGCCATGCTGTTCCAGCTTCTTGAGCAGGCCATGCACCGCGTTCTTCGAACTGTATCCGAATAACGCCAGCATCTCATTGTAGCCGGGAAAGCGCCGCTCACGGGCATGAAAGGCCCGCAGCGTCGCCACTTTCTCCCTGATATTGATTTCTCTTGGCATTGCAGATCCAGCTTTAGTCCGGATTTATAACTGAACCGAAGTTCTTTATCAATCAGAATTCCCGTGCTTGACGAAGATCGAGGTCTTTAGCATAATTTTAGACACATGAGTTCAACAGGTTCCAACGCGACGCTGTCAACGATCATCCTACCGGTCGTTGTAGGGGTGGTCGTTCTCCGCCTTACCGGGGCGGTGAGCGTCGCGGCGTGAGGAGCCCGTAATCGCAATCTTCACGAAGCGAGAGACGCCCACCGCAAACGATGCGGTGGGTTTTTGTTTTTAGAGGAGCGAAAAACAAGGAGACAGTCATGAGAACGGGTGCTGAGTGCGTGGTGAAGGGGCTGGAACGTGCGGGTGTGACCACCGTGTTCGGTCTGCCGGGCGGCGTGATTCTTGACGTTTTCTCCCGTCTTTATCACTCCAAGATGGAGTTCGTGTTGACCCGTCATGAGCAGGGCGCCACGCACATGGCCGACGGATATGCCCGGGCCACAGGCAAGGTTGGTTGCTGCGTCGTGACCTCCGGTCCTGGCGCCACTAATGCCGTTACCGGACTGGCCACGGCCAACATGGACGGCGTCCCCATTGTCTGCATCACAGGGCAGGTCCTCTCCACCATGATCGGAAACGATGCCTTTCAGGAGGCGGATATCGTGGGGATCACCCGTGCAATCACCAAGCACAACTACCTGGTCAAGAATGTGGACGACCTGCCCCGCGTCATGGCCGAAGCGTTCCACATTGCCTCGACCGGCAGACCCGGCCCGGTGCTCGTGGATGTGCCTAAAGATGTGCAGAAGGCATCAACGAAGGCCGACTTTCCCGCAGAAGTCAGCCTGCGCGGCTACCGCCCTACCGTGCAAGGCCATCCCAAGCAGATCGAAAAACTGGCTCATGCCATTCAGCACTCCAAGCGTCCCCTGCTCTACGTGGGCGGCGGCGCTATTGCCAGCGAGGCAACCGCAGAACTGACGGAACTGGCCCGAAAGGCGCAAATCCCCGTGACAACGACGCTTCTGGGGCTGGGCGCCTTCCCTGAGACCGATCCTCTGGCGCTGCGCATGCTCGGCATGCACGGCAGCGTCGCCGCCAACATGGCCGTGAGCCACTGCGACCTCCTGATCTCGGTAGGCGCGCGATTCGATGATCGCGTGACAGGCAAGGTTTCGGAGTTCGCTCCGGGCGCGGTAAAGGCCCATATTGACATTGACCCGTCCGCCATTGGCAAAAGCGTGAGCATTGATATCCCTGTGGTAGGGGACGCAAAGCACATTCTGCGGGACCTCATCCCATTGGTGAAGCCGATGCCCAGGCCGGAGTGGATGGCCGACATCGCCACCTGGCAGAAGTCGCATCAGTTCCAGTTCGATCGCGAGACGACCGAATTGCTGCCGCAGTTTGTAATCGAGCAGGTGTACGAAACGACCGGCGGAAACGCCATCATTACCACCGACGTGGGTCAACACCAGATGTGGGCTGCGCACTTCTACAAGTACACGCAACCTCGGTCATTCCTCTCATCGGGCGGACTGGGCACGATGGGATTCGGACTGCCGGCAGCAATAGGCGCCAAGGCCGGCCTACGCGACCGCAACGTGGTGTGCCTCTCGGGAGACGGGAGCATCCAGATGAACTTCCAGGAACTGGTTGTGGCCGTGGAGCACGACCTGCCCATCACCGTGGTCATCCTGAACAATGGCTGCCTGGGCATGGTGCGCCAGTGGCAGGAAATGTTCTACAAGAAGGAGTACGCCGCCAGCCGGCTCGGGCAAAGCCTGCGGGCCGAGAATGAGCGCATTCCCGCCGGCCGCGAAGGGTACCTGCCGGACTTCGTGAAGATGGCCGAGGCACACGGCGCAATGGGCCTGCGAGTGAGCCGCAAGAACGAGGTGGCCTCGGCGCTGCGCAAGGCGTTCGGATCCGGACGCCCCACAGTGATCGAATGCATCGTGAAGCCGGAAGAGAATGTTTACCCGATGGTGCCGCCGGGCGCATCACTGACCGAAATGGTTCAGAGCCTGGCCTGAGGTTTGAAACGCAATAAGAGGTGCTGCTATGAAACACGTAATCACTGCACTGGTGGAAAATCAACCCGGCGTGCTGGCCCGAATCGTGGGCCTGATCTCCGGACGTGGCTTCAACATTGAAAGCCTGAATGTTGCACCAACTCATGACGCAACAACTTCCCGCCTGACGATGACCGTACCCGGCGACGACCGCGTCCTGGAGCAGGTGACCAAGCAACTGAATCGTCTGATTGACGTTATCAAGGTCTCCGACCTCACACAGGAACGCTACATCAACCGCGAGTTGGTCCTCGTGGAGGTGAGTTGCCCCACGACGAAGCGCGCGGAGATTGTTGCCATAGCCGGCATATACGAGGCCCGTGTGGTTTCCGTGCAAGCCCGGTCCCTGACTGTCCAGATGGCCGGGAATGAGTGCCGCATCAACGACTTTCTGGAAATGCTGCGGCCCTACGGCATCATAGAGGTATCGCGGTCAGGAGTAATCGCGGTCGCACGCAGCGAGTAGCCAGGAAGAACCAATGAGTACAACTACATCCAAGGATCGGGTGCTGATCTTCGATACAACGCTGCGCGACGGGGAGCAAGCGCCCGGCGCCAGCCTGAACCGCCGCGAGAAACTCGAAATCGCGCACGCCTTGGCGACCTTGAACGTGGACATCATCGAGGCTGGGTTTCCCATCGCCTCGCCGGATGATTTCGAAGCTGTCCGCGTCATCGCCGAGAGCGTCCGCGGACCGACCATCGCCGCCCTCGCCCGCACCGTTGAGAAAGATATCGAGCACGCAGGCCGGTCTCTCGCGTCGGCTCCAAAACGCCGCATCCATACCTTCAGCTCTGGAAGCGACATTCACTTGAAGAACATTCTCAAGGCGACCCGGGAGCAGAACATCGAGCGCTCGGTCCGGGCCGTGAAGTTCGCGCGCACCTTCACCGAGGACGTGGAGTACTCCGCACAGGACACCACTCGCTCGGACCGCGAATACCTCGTGGACCTGTACGGATCCGTAGCCGAGGCCGGCGCCGTGACTCTCAACATTCCCGACACGGTGGGCTATGCCGTTCCCGACGAGTATGCAGACCTGATTGCTTATCTGACCGACCGGATCAAGGTTCCCGGCATCGTCTTCTCGGTTCACTGCCACGACGATCTGGGCCTGGCCGTGGCCAATTCACTCGCCGGCGTGAGGGCGGGCGCAAGGCAGGTCGAGTGCGCCATCAACGGCTTGGGTGAACGCGCGGGTAACACCTCGCTGGAAGAAATCGTCATGGCAATACGCACACGCCAGGACGCACTGAAGGTCCACACCACCGTCAACACGCGTGAAATCTACAAAACCAGCCGCATGGTCAGCAGCATGACCGGCATAGCCGTTCAGCGCAACAAGGCCATCGTGGGAGCCAACGCTTTCGCCCATGAATCGGGCGTGCATCAGGACGGCATCCTGAAGGAGCGCACAACCTACGAGATCATGCGCGCTGAGGACATCGGCATCGAGGGATCCGAACTGGTGCTGGGCAAGCACTCCGGCCGACACGCGTTCCGCGACAAGCTTACCCGCATGGGAGTCACACTCAACGACGCGGAGGTCGAGCGAACGTATAACCGGTTCATCGAACTGGCGGACAAGAAGAAGCACGTCTACGACGACGACATAATGGCCATCGTCCGGGAAGGTTTCGATGTGCATCCCAACGCCTATGAGCTCGACTACCTCCACGTCTCAGCCGGCACTGGCACCGTCCCGACGGCTACGGTCCGGCTGCGCAAGGGCGACAAGGTATATCAGGAAGCCGGATGCGGGGATGGCCCCGTGGATGCCACGCTTAAGACGATTGACCGGATCACCGGCGTTTCCGGGCGCCTGCTGGACTTTACCCTCCAGTCTGTCAGCACGGGCAAAGACGCACAGGGCGAGGTGAATTTACGGGTCGAATTCGATAAAGGCGGCATCATGAGTGCCAAGGCGGCGAGCACCGACATCGTAGAGGCCGGCGCCAAAGCCTACCTTTCCTGCATCAATCGCCATTTTGCCGTCAACCCGGATGCAGCAAAGGCCCGAAAGGTCAAGAGGCCGCTATGACACAGCCTCCTATCAGCGGGCACACACGGCACTACGCCGTACTCGGACATCCGGTCGGGCACTCGCTGTCGCCCGCCATGCACAATGCCTCCCTCCAAGCACTGAATCTCGACGCAGTCTACCTCGCGTTCGACGTGCATCCCGACAGGCTCATGACTGTTCTCCCGGCCATGCGCGACATGGGTTTCGGCGGAGTGAATCTCACTGTGCCGCTCAAGGAGGTCGCGTTCCGGGGGCTAAGCGATCTGGATGAGTCGGCCCGCCGCGTCGGCGCCGTCAACACCGTCGAGTTCCGCCCGGATGGCGTACTGCGGGGACACAACACCGACGGCGCCGGCTTCCTTCTTGCGCTTCGCGAAGCCTTCGGAACAGGCGTTGAGGGTCTTTCCGTGTTCATCGCCGGTTGTGGAGGCGCAGGCCGGTGCATCGCCATCACCTGCGCCGCGGCCGGCGCCGGCACCGTGAGCCTCGCTGACGCCGATGCCCAGCGACCCCGCAAGGTTGCCTCCGAGATCGCCGCCATTTCAAAGACAACCCTGGCGGTGCCCCTGCCATCAGCAGGCGAAGCATGGCTTGCCGCCGCCCGCAAGGCGGATATCGTCGTCCAGGCGACCCCCATGGGCATGCACAAGGAAGATGGAAGCCCACTACCCGCGGAGGCGTTCCGAAAGGGACACATGGCCTACGACCTCGTCTACATGTATCCCGAAACCGCATTCATGCGCGCCGCGGGCGGCGCAGGAGCCAGAACCGCAAACGGGCTGGGAATGCTCCTGCATCAGGGCGCCCACGCCTTCTCGATATGGACCGGCCGCCAGGCTGACGTGAGAAGCATGCGAGAAGCACTGGAGCGGGCGGTTTTCTGTTAGAAGGCGTCCCCGACGTCCAGCCACCCTTGGCCACGGATGCGACCGCTACTAAGCAATGGCCTCAGCAGAACCGCCGTGCGCCCGTTGGATCGATCTTCTCTGTTCTTGCTTCACGCCGGATTTGCGGCAGAATACCGCACATGAACTTGACCGATATGCTGACCTACCAGCCATTCCACGGGCTCGCCTCCCTTTGCGTCTTCGTTTGGGGCGCGTGCATCGGCAGCTTCCTCAATGTCTGCATCTACCGCATTCCACGGGAACTTTCCATCGTTCGGCCGCGCTCCGCGTGCCCCGATTGCGGGTCTCCCATCCCCTGGTACATGAACATGCCAATCATCAGCTATCTGGTGTTAAGGGGACGCTGCAGCTCCTGCAAGACACGAATCTCACCTCGCTACGTCCTGGTCGAGGCGCTTACCGGAGTCCTGTTCCTGCTCGTCTGGCTTAAATTCTCGCCCTTCGGCATGCCGCCCCTCGGGCTCGCACCCGCCGAGAATGTCTGGATGATTCCCGTATACTGGATGGTAGTGGCAGGTCTGATTCTCGGGACATTCGTCGATTTCGAGCACCTGATAATACCCGACCGTGTGACGCTCGGCGGGATCGTTGCCGGCCTTGTCCTCAGCATGGTGGTCCCGTCGCTGCACGGCGAATCGCACGTACTGCGAAGTCTCATGCACTCGGCCATCGGCGCTTGGGTGGGTTGGTGCCTGCTGTGGGCTGTTGCCGTCCTCGGGGAGTGGCTCTTCAAGAAGGAGGCCATGGGCTTTGGCGACGTCAAACTTCTCAGCGCCATTGGCGCCTTCTTCGGATGGCAAGCCGTGCTGTTTAATGTGATCGTTTCGTCCCTGGCAGGGTCACTCGTCGGCGTCACTCTGGTCATCTTCGGTCAGCGTTCGATGCAAAGCAGGATTCCGTACGGCCCCTACATCGCTTTGGCAGCCCTGATCTGGATGTTCTGGGGACACTCGCTCTGGGCTTGGTACGTACGCATGATCCTCTTCCGCGACGCTTCGACGCCGTTGTGATCCGGATGTCTTTCTTGAGGTTCCTGTCCAAAACACGCCTTGATTGCGCTGCCCCCATGCGGGCCCTCAGGCCAAGCCCCAGCCCAGCGGACGTTGGGCACCTGTTCTTACAGCATTGCGCAGGCTGCGCCCGACATACTTTTGCGCTCCACCGACGGCTTTATTCAGGGGCTCCCCCAGTGCCAGGAAGGCGGCTACCGCCGCCGAGAAGGTGCAGCCGGTTCCGTGTGTTTGCGCCGCCTTCACGCGCATCGAGTTGAACACCCGCATCCCGCTTGCATCGCACAGCATGTCGTAGACGAGCACCCCTTCCAAGTGCCCCCCTTTTACCACCACCGCCGTTCCATAGCGGTCGGCGAGTTCACTGGCCGCGGCTTTGACCTCGCCAAGAGTCCTGATCGGGCGCGACAGCAGCGCTTCGGCCTCCGGCAAGTTGGGGGTAAACACCGTCGCTTTCGGCAGCAGCAGGCGTGTTAGTGCACGCTCCGCGTCCCGCCGGAGCAGCCGTGAGCCGGATGTGGCCACCATCACCGGGTCCACCACCAGCACATCCAAACGGAACTCATCAACCGCAGCAGCCACCGCCTCAATAATTGCAGACGAGTAGAGCATCCCCGTCTTTACAGCTGCGACAGGAAACCCATCGCACACCGCACGGATCTGGTCACGCACCATCCGCGGTCGGACGGCATCAACGCCCATGACGCCGGATGGGTTTTGCGCGGTAATACAGGTGATCGCCGAAGTGCCGAAAACGCCCAGAGACGCGAAAGTCTTGAGGTCAGCCTGGACTCCTGCCCCGCCCCCGCTGTCCGATCCGGCAATCGTCAGGACAACCGGCACATCGCCACGGCTACCAAGCGATCGAACGCTTGCCTTCATTTTGAATACCCGGCCTTGATTGGCATCCGATCATCAACATCGGCGGCCCGCACAATGCCCAGCCCTACCGTATCTGGCCGGCGCGGGCCAGGGCCAGGGCTTCCACACTCTGGATTTCGACAAATCCCTGGGAGCTCACCGGGTTGAGTCCTGCACTGGCTTCCATCGAGGAATCAGCTTCGTTGTACAGCGACGCCTTCACACCTGTCAACTCATGGAAAAGAACATTACCCTTGTAGAGCCCCACCTTCACCGTTCCGGAGGCATGTTGCGATAGCACTCGGATCGCCGCCCGCGCCGCCTGCGTCGCTGGATCGAAATAGCGGCCATCGTAAATCTGGTCGGCTACCAGTTTCGACAGCGGCAGAAAAAGCAGCGTGCTGCGCCGGTCCATTACCGCCTGGTAGACGAAGCGCAGGCATGTGCCCAGCAACTCCATGCCGGGCGCCTCGTATACACCCCGGCTCTTGGTCCCAACCACGCGGTTCTCCAGCGCATGCCGCATGCCGACCCCGTTGCGCCCGCCGATCTGGTTCGCCATGCCCATGGCTTCCACAGGAGTGACGTCCCTCCCGTTGATCTGCACCGGACGCGCCTTCTCGAACCTGACCGCAACCTCCTCGACTTCATCCGGCGCCTGCATCGGCCACACCCCCATAGTGGGCTGCACGATGGTCATCGGCGTCTCCATGCTCTCAAGATCCTCCGCCTCGTGCGAAAGACCGGCAAGGTTCGCATCGGTGGAATACTTCTTCTTGCCGCCGACCGGCGCCGGGATGCCCCGCGACACCAGAAACTCCGCCATCTGGGTGCGGCCCGGGAACTGCCGGAGCAGGTCGGGGTCGCGCCAGGGAGCGTAAACTTTGAACTCCGGTGCCAGCACGTTCGTGTAGCGCTCGAACCGCATCTGGTCGTTACCGCGCCCGGTGGCCCCGTGCACCAGCACCGTGCAGCCGCGCTTCTTCATCTCGGGCAGGAGCCCACGGACTGTCACGGCCCGCGCGATGCCGGTGGAATTCCAGTATCCACCGTCGTACATAGCCTGGGCCTCAAGCACCTCGAAACACGCCTCGGCCATGGGAGCCTTGAGGTCCACTACGAAGGTCTCCGCCCCGCAAGGCGCCATGCGCTTGACTACTTCGTTGATGTCCTTCTCGTCCGGCTGCCCCAGATCGGCGGTGAAACAGACGACGTTGACGCCTTCGTCCACCAACCGCCGAGCAACCGTCCGGCTGTCCAGTCCGCCCGAAACGCAGATACCTGCCTTGTGCCCCTTGAGTTCGCACAGCCGCATATAGTCACCCCCCTGCCTGTTGCGGATCCTCACCACGCCGCTGACTAGCCGGCTGGCTGATCACCGCCCTGCAACTCGGACAGCGCGTCTTCCAGGATATCGAGCGACTCTTCCAACTCACTGTCTTTGACGTTCAGCGGCGGGAGCATCCGGACCACGTTCTCCGCCGTTGGGATGGTCAGCAGACCCATCTCGGCAAGTTTGTCCGTTAGCAGCTTCGCTGGCTGATCCAGGACGATGCCAACCATCAGGCCCTTGCCCCGCACTTCCTTGATCATCGGGTGTTTCTCCATGAACGCCTCGATGCCTTCCTTGAGCAGCATGCCTGCATCGGCGGCATGAGCGATCAGGCCCTCGTCCTCAATCACCTTGATGGTCGCCAGAGCCGCCGCACACGCCATGGGGTTGCCGCCGAACGTGCTGGCATGCTTGCCTGGCTGGAAGACATCGGCCAGCCGCGGACCGCTCACCGCCGCACCGATGGGTACGCCGCTGCCCAGTCCCTTGGCCATGGAGAAAGCATCCGGCTCGACGCCGACGCCCTGAAAACCGAACCAGTTCCCAGTCCGGCCCATGCCGCACTGGACTTCATCGCAAAGCAGCAGGATATCCTTCTCGTTGCATAGGTTGCGCAGTCCAACGGCAAACTCGTCCGTCGCGGGAATCACTCCGCCTTCGCCCTGAACCATCTCGACGAGAATCGCAGCGGTCTTGTCGCTGACGGCCGCCGTGACGGCGTCCAAGTCATTGAAATCCACACTCCGGAACCCTTCCGGCAAAGGCTCGAACCCCTTCTTGACTTTTTCCTGGCCCGTGGCCGCAATCATGGCGAGTGTCCGGCCATGGAACGACTGATTCATCGTGATGACCTCGTACCGGCCCTTGTCATGTCCCCAGAGCCTGGCGAGCTTTACCAGCGCTTCGTTAGCCTCGTCGCCGGAGTTGCAGAAGAAGCACTTGCCACCGAGCGAGATTCCGGCAAGCTTCTGCGCCAGCAGCGCCTGCCCCTCGTTGTAGTAGAGGTTCGAGAAGTGGGTTGCCTTGGCAGCCTGCTCGCGAATGGCTTCCACAACGCGGGGATGACAGTGCCCCACGTTCAGCACGGAAATCCCGGTTACAAAGTCAAGATACACTTTGCCGTCGACGTCCCACACCTTGGTTCCCTTGCCGTGCGTCAGCATAAGGCCGCGGGAATAGGTGTTCATCACATGACTGTTGTACAACTCCTTGACATTATTTTTCTTACTCATCTTCTACTATCTCCGTTCCTACCCCTTTGTCGGTAAATATTTCCAGCAGGAGCGAATGAGGCATTCGCCCGTCCACCATGTGCACCTTCCGTACCCCCGCGTTCAACGCTTCCACAGCGCTCAACACCTTTGGCAACATCCCGCCCGAGATGACGCCCCGCTCAATCAGCGTACCCACTTCGGCAACCCGCAACGTTCCGATAAGCGACGCCGGGTCATTCACGTCCCGCAGCAAGCCGGGGACGTCCGAAAGAAAAGCCAGTTTCCGCACCTTCAGCGCCTTGGCAACTGCAAGCGCCGCCGTATCCGCATTCACGTTGTACACCTTGCCGTCGGCCCCCCGGCCCAGCGGCGTGATGACCGGAATGATGTCCCTGGCGATCAGGTCGCGGATCGGACCCGTGTCCACCGCGACCGGCTCGCCCACAAATCCAAGATCCATCGGCTCGCCCGTCGTCTCGTCCTTCGCGAGCCTGACCACTGTGAAGATATCCTCGCCGTGAAGCCCCTCGGCCCGCGCGGCCTGCCGCCGCAGCGTCTCGACGACGTCCGGATTGACAGAGCTGTTCATCACGTCCTGCACCACTTCAATCGAACGCTCGCACGTAACCCGCAGCCCTTTCACAAACCGCGGCTCGATGCCACGTTCCTTCATGGCACGCGAAATGGCCTTGCCGCCGCCGTGCACTATCACCGGCAGCATGCCGACGCACTCCATGAACGCCACATCCTGCAGAATGCTTTCCCGGTGATCCGCCTCTTCCATCGCGCTGCCGCCAAACTTGACGACAATGATGGCGCCTCTGAAACGCTGGATGTAGGGCAGCGCCTCAATCAGGACTTCGGCTTTTGCAATTTCTTTTCGCATCTCAGGTCAGATAGGAAGCGTTGATTTTGACGTAATCGTAACTGCAGTCGCAGGTGTAGACCGTGTCAGCCCCCTTGCCGATATGCAGCCGCACTTCGATTTCAAAAGCCTTTTGCTTTAGAATGGCTTCCAGATCGGCCAGGCTGAAACGCGGTGCCATGCGCCCGCCTTTCACAGCCGCTTTCCCGTCGAAATAAATGTCTACACGGTCCGGATTCACTGAGGCGCCCGAATACCCGACCGCGGCAATGATCCGCCCCCAATTCGGGTCCATGCCAAACCATGAGGTCTTGACCAGCAGCGAGTTGGCCACCGCCCTAGCGGCCGTTTCAGCTTCCGCATCGTTCCGAGCGCCGCTTACTGTGACGCTCACGAACTTCGTTGCGCCTTCGCCATCCAGCACGATCTTTTTCGCCAACGCCAGGCAAACGCCCTTCACTGCAGCCACGAATCGGGACCACTGCGGATGCCGGGGCGAAAGCGTTCGGGTCCCCGCCATCCCATTGGCCATAAGCAGAACCGTGTCATTCGTACTGGTGTCGCCATCCACAGTAATCCGGTTGAAACTGGCATTCACAGCCGACTTCAAACAGGCCTGAAGCGCTGCCGGCTGCACCGCAGCATCTGTCGTCAGAAAAGCGAGCATCGTGGCCAGCCTGGGCTCAATCATCCCCGAGCCCTTCGCCATCCCTCCCACACGCACCGGCACGCCGTCAATGATCGTTTCAAGGGCAAATTGCTTGTCCACGGTGTCCGTGGTCATAATGGCCAGCGCCGCCGAGGGTCCGCCTTCCGGGGAAAGCACCTGCGCCGCCTGCGGGATGCCCGCCTCTATTTTGGCCATGGGCAACGGTTTGCCAATCGTTCCAGTCGAACAACAAAAGACCGTCCGCGGCTTCGCCCTGAGAACCTTTGCAGCACAGTCTGCCATGCGCAGCGCGTCCCGCTTCCCCTGCATCCCAGTGCAGGCATTGGCACTGCCGCTGTTCACAACGATTGCCGTGGCCACCCGCCCCTTAAGCCGTTCCTGACAAAGAATCACCGGGGCAGCCTTGACGCGGTTGGTGGTGAACATCCCGGCCACCGCCGCCGGCACATCGGAAACCAACAGCGCCAGATCAGGCTTCGCGGCCTTTATCCCGGCGTGCACACCCGCCGCCCGGAAGCCCTTGGCGGCAGTCACCCCCCCCATAACTGTCCGACATCCGCTCATCCCCAACACCTCCAAGGCACCTGTGCGAAAAGCTGGGAGATTAGCACGGCCAAGCCCATTGTCGAACAGAAAAATGCGCCTCAGACACCCGCAGAATACTGGCACGACTCATGCTTAAGCCATGAAGCTTAGTGCTTCGAATGCAAATGGCGTAGGTCGGATGCACCCTACAACCCGAAAGTGTGCCGCATCCTGTCGCAGTAGTACCGGACGTTATCCCACTTGGCATCAGGAGCAATGCGATGGTCCGGGCACGGGAGGTAGCCGCCTAGCGCAACCAGCGGCTTGAGCCGCTCGATCTCTGCGTCCACGGCAGCCCGGTCATGCGCAAACACGGTCTTGTTCATGCCACCCACGCCGCGCAGATCCCTCCCGTACTTCTCGCGCCACGGCAGGATGCTCGCCCCCCACGTGCCCACCTCGATAGGGAACATGGTGTTGACGCCGTTTTTGATCCACGTCGGAATCAGTGCGTCGATCCAGCCGTCGCAGTCCAGCGAGCAGATGTCCAGCCCGTGCGCGCGCGTCAGGTCCGTGATACGCTTGTAGTACGGCCCGACAACCTCGTCGAAGACCGACGGGGCAATGAGCGGGCCGTTCTTGAAACAAATGTCCTCCCAGAAGTGCGCAAAGTCGAACTGCACCCCTGACTCCAGCATCGCCTTGGTGTTCCGGTAGCAGAGGTCCGCCACCGAGGCAATGATCTCGCGGAACAAGTCCTCGTCGTCGGCCATGAGGTAGCAGGCGCCTTCAAGTGTCAGCACATTCCTGATATCACCGTACAGGCTGCCGCAGTGCAACCCCAGCGGATCCTGGCGTGCCGGGTCCTTGCGAAAGGCATCGAGCGCGCCGCGGTGCACGCGCTGCTCATTCCACTGGTATCTCCACTTGTAGTGCTCCTCCCAGGCCGCGCGGTCCTTGAGCAGATAGTCCACATGGGCGGGAATTGAGCCAGTATCCGGCTTGCTGATGTAGGTGACACCATCCGCCGCCCGGATGTGCTTGGTGCCGTCGGGGAACTCGGCAACGACCTTCCTTTCAAAGCCGGGCAGCAGTCCGTTGTTGGCGTAGCACATGCGCTGCCAGCCAAAGTCGAACCCGAGTTTCGCGTTGAGCGCGAGGTCCACGCTGTTGCCGTCAGCCCAGCCGTCCGCCTCATCCTTGCGCAGGTGCCCTTCACGCACCCACTTCTCCAGCGTCTCCCCCCAGTAGCCGAAATGCACGACTGGCAACCGGTCATAGGACTGATAACGCAGAATGGCTAAAACTCGTTCTCTGTTGTGCATAGCTCCCTATGGCTCCTTCCAAGTGCACACTCACTCCCCGCTTACAAAGACCGTACTCCCGTAACCCGGCAGGCGTAAACGTTCGCCGACGGACTTGCCGGTGATCATGTCGCGGCGGCGGCCTTTGCCCAGCACAACAGTCCGCGAAGTTTTTCGGAAGTTCAGCACAAA